>NZ_JBFOKR010000001.1:0-393729 GCF_047246645.1 Ferdinandcohnia jepli | reverse complement strand
CCAAGAGGGGCTTTTTTTAATACATCGCTATAAGCTTTCCGGAACCATACGCCTAGCGTATGGTTTTCTTTTAACAAATAAAGTAAAAAAAGCCTTTAAATAGGCTTTTTTTATTCGTCATCCACTTCAGCTTCAACAAGATCGGCAAATAAACCATATACATATTGTTCTGCATCAAATTCCTGAAGGTCATCTACCTTTTCTCCAAGTCCAACAAGCTTTACAGGAATGTTCAACTCATTTCGAATCGCTAGTACAATACCACCTTTTGCAGTGCCATCCAACTTTGTTAGAACAATACCAGTTACATCTGTAGCAGCCGAAAATGTCTTAGCTTGCGTTAAAGCGTTTTGTCCGGTTGTTGCATCCAGTACTAAAAGTACTTCGTGAGGAGCCCCGGGAAGTTCACGTTCAATTACACGCTTAACCTTTTCGAGCTCTTTCATAAGGTTTACTTTGTTCTGTAATCTTCCTGCTGTATCGCAAATTAGCACATCAACATTTCGTGACTTTGCTGCTTGTACAGCATCATACATTACAGCAGCTGGATCAGATCCTTCAGACTGTTTAATTACATCCACACCTACTCGATTTCCCCATACCTCAAGCTGTTGGATTGCTCCTGCACGGAAAGTATCTCCTGCTGCTAAAAGTACAGACTTCCCATCATTTTTTAAACGATTTGCAATTTTTCCAATCGAAGTCGTTTTACCCACACCATTAACACCAACAACAAGGATAACTGTTAATCCTTCTTCCTGGATATTTAACTTAGGGGACTGTTCGTCTCCACTTTTATAAATATCAACCAACTTTTCAGATATTACACCCTGAACTTCTTTTGTATCTTGAATGTTACGTTTCTTTACCTCAAATTTTAATTCATCAATTAGTTCCATTACAGTAGATACACCGACATCTGCAGCTATTAGAATTTCCTCTAATTCTTCAAAGAAATCTTCATCTACTTTACGATAACGTGCAACTAGTTCATTAACACGTTCAGAAAAGTTACTTCTGGTCTTTGTCAAACCTTCTTTAAACTTCTCAGTAACAGAATCAGCTTGTCCAGTAATCTTTTCTTTTAATTTTTTAAAAAAGCTCATTGAAATCCCCTTTCAGATCCGAATTAACAATTACATTTGCATTACTATTTATAAAACATATGAGTTAGGCTAGGTAGTTGCTACAAAGTCCTTTGACTCCTCAAGTCGTACAGAAACTAATTTCGAAACTCCGGATTCTTGCATGGTTACACCATAAAGAACGTCTGCTTCCTCCATTGTACCTTTTCTATGTGTAATCACAATGAATTGTGTCTCCTTACTAAATTTCTTCAAGTATTGGGCAAAACGGAAAACATTCGCTTCATCTAGTGCAGCCTCTACTTCGTCAAGTACACAAAACGGAACAGGGCGAACCTTTAAAATGGAGAATAGTAGGGCAATTGCAGTAAGGGCCCTTTCTCCCCCAGATAGTAAGCTAAGGTTTTGTAACTTTTTGCCTGGAGGCTGTGCCACAATCTCAACACCCGTATTTAATAAATCATTAGGGTCTGTAAGACGAAGATCTGCTCTGCCACCACCAAATAGCGCTTGAAATACAGATTCAAAATGTGAACGAATACTTGTAAAAGTAAACTCAAATCTCTTTTTCATTTCTTCGTCCATTTCTCCAATTACCTTAAATAACGTGTCTTTAGCTTCTTGAAGGTCATTCTTCTGCTCTGTTAAGAAATCATAGCGTTCAGAAACACGGTCAAATTCATCGATTGCACCTAAATTCACCGTTCCTAGTTCTTCGATCGCAAGCTTTATTAGTTTTACCCTCTTCCTAGCTTCAGAAACTTCAATTTGAAGAGGGTATCTTTCTTTTGCAGCATCATATGTCAATAAATATTCTTCACGTAGATGGGTTAGTAGATTTTCTAATTCTACATCCAGTCTATTTACCTTTACCTCTTCATCTTTTAAAATGTCAACTAACTGCTTGTGTTGACGCTTGTCTTCCTTTAATTCTCGTTCTAGATCCTCTAGTTTTGTTTGTAACTGAAGTCGTTGCTGTCGTTTATTACTAATCGTTTGGATTGTATCATTTTTATCATTTGATTTTTTCCTAGCTGCTTCCTCTAATTCAAGTTCGCCTGAATTACTATTGTTCATCTCATTGTCTAAGAATGATAAATCTTCTTCGAGTTCTTTTAGTTTTACTGAGCCTTCAAGATACTCTTTTTCAAATCTATTTACCTTTTCTTGTTGATGTTCAAGCGCTTGTTTCTTTCTCGCTAATACAACTTTTCGTTCAGTAATCTCTGTTTGTACTGTTTCACGAGATGATTGCTGATCATTCTTCTTAGAAGTCAGTTGCGAAATAGTTGTATCAAGTGATTTAAGTTCATCTTCAAGAGTGGATTGATCCTGTTCTAACTCTTTAAGTCGGTTCGTAATTTTTTCTTTTTCTGATTGATATTGCTGCTTCTCATCATCATACAACTCTAAATGTTCATTTACGTTTTTTTCCTTGAGAACTACCTCTCGGATTTCACTTCTTACGGTTTGTTCTTTTAAGCGCAGAGTTTCTCCTGTTTCTCGTAATTTTTCAAGCATTTGCTCCAGCTCTGTTATCTTGCTTTTCTTTTCTTTTACGCTTCCTTCTAGTTCAGAGGTCTTTTCTTCCATTTCAATTAATTTACTTGTAATAGCTTCGAGTTCGCGCCCTCTGCTCAATAGCGAGTTGTTTTTTTGTTTTACAGCTCCACCTGTCATAGAACCACCTGGGTTCACAACGTCCCCATCTAGAGTAACGAGTCGATAGCGGTGCTGAATTAGTTTAGCAAGCTCATTAGCGCCTTTTAAATCGCTAGTTATAATTACCGTTCCGAGTAAGTTTGTCATTATTGAATGATATTTGGAATCGAAGTCTATTAAATCTGATGCAACTCCAATAAAGGCAGGATGTCCCTTAACCCCACTAAGTTGAGCTGATGAAATAGAACGTTCTTTTATAACATTCAATGGCAAAAAGGTTGCTCTACCAAAGGAATTTTTCTTTAGAAATTCAATAGCCGTTCTAGCATTTTTTTCGTGATCAACAACGATATGCTGTGTTGCAGCACCTAACGCTATTTCTATTGCTGTCTCATACTCTTTTGGCACTCTTACTAATTCAGCTATTGCACCCTCAATGCCCGGAAGTTTATCATCTCTAGCCTTAAGAACCTCCTTAACTCCTTGGAAAAAACCTGAGTAATCATCTTGCATTTCTTCCAGCATTTCTTTTCTAGATTTAGTCTGCTGTAGATATTGATAAGCCTGGTAGAGCATACTTTCTTGTTTTTGATAATTCTTTTTGTTATTTTCTAGCTTTACTTGCAGTTCACGATAGGAGACGATTTGATTATTTAACTCTTCCTCAATTACTGAAAGTTTAGTTTGTAGACGTATTTTAGTATCAAGGATTTCATGCCGTTCAGTAACATACTTTTCATTAGATTCATCTAATCGAGTTACCTTATTTTCTTGTTGTACAAGCTGCTCTTGTAAATACCCTGCTTCGTTTCGATAAGACGCTTGTTTATTGAGTAATTCAAAATAATCACTCTTTAAATTTTCAATTTTTTCTTCGATATTCTGGTCATAGGTTAAAAGTAGTTCTTGAATTTCTTTTAGTTGCTCTTCAAGATCTGTAACTTCATCAACAAGTGTGATAAGTTGTTGTTCTTCTATGGTCTTTAGTGTCATTAGTTGGTCAATTTTTTCTGTAAGCTCTATAATAGAGTTTTGAAGTTGACTTTTATTGTGGGAAGCATTTTTCTTGCGTTCCTTTAACACTTCCTTACGACCTTCTAATTTCTCTAGTTCTTCACTCGTTAAAAGCAATAGTTGTTGTAATTCATGAATGTCGTTATCAGTAGTTTCAATTGTACTTCGTAATCCCTCTACCTGTGCCTCTTTTTTTTGCAAAAGGGTACTTAATGAAAGCTCTTGTTCATTATGTTCTTCAATAAGCTTAGAGAGCTTTTGCCATTTTTCATGGAGATTCTCAATTTCAAACACCGTTAGACCGACTTCAATATTTTCTAGTTCTTCCTTTTTCTCTAGGTAATCTTTAGCGATAGATGACTGCATTCGCAATGGTTCAATTTGCGTCTCAAGCTCATGAGTTATATCATTGACTCGATTTAGGTTTTCTTGTGTTTCTGCTAACTTATATTCCGCTTTTTTCTTACGAGTTTTGTATTTCAGTACCCCTGCGGCTTCTTCAAAAATTGTTCTGCGCTCTTCAGCCTTACTACTAAGTATTTCTTCTACTTTCCCCTGAGAAATAATCGAAAAAGCTTCACGACCAAGTCCTGAATCCATAAACAAATCTACTATATCCTTCAATCGGCAAGACTGATTATTTATTAAAAATTCACTTTCTCCAGATCGATAAACACGACGAGTTACACTAACTTCATGATAATCGATAGGTAGAAAATGGTCCTCATTATCCAAGGTTAATGTCACTTCTGCTACATTTAGTGCCTTGCGGCTATCACTTCCTGCAAAAATAATATCTTCCATTTTTGCTCCACGTAAAGATTTTGCAGACTGCTCCCCAAGAACCCAACGAATTCCGTCTGTTATATTGCTTTTACCACTTCCATTTGGACCTACTACAGCAGTAACCCCTGGCACAAAATCAACTGCTATTCTTTCTGCAAACGATTTAAATCCTACTATATCTAAACGTTTGAGGAACATATACTTCACCCTCATTATCCATTAAATTAATTCTATATATCATAAGTCCTACATATTTTAACACAAACTAGATTATTGTAGGATTAATTTTTGTAACTTGGATATATCAATAAGGTCTTATTTTAACCTATTTTATTTCTTTTGTAATAAACACAAAAATACCACAGCTCAACCAGCCGTGGTATTCCTAAAAAAGCAATTACTTATTCTTGAGCTTTTTCAATGCAATTTCTGCTGCATGTTGTTCTGCTTCCTTCTTCGATCTACCTGTACCAATCCCTAATTCTTCTCCATTCAGAGAAACTCTTGAGACAAATTCACGACTATGGGCTGGGCCCTTTTCTTGCAGAACCTTGTATTCTATTACACCACTTGCATCTCGTTGGACTAATTCCTGGAGTTGACTTTTATAATCCATCACATGAGAAAAAGCACCTGCATTTACTTTAGGGATAACTGTAATGTCTAAAAACTGTTTCACAACTTCAAGTCCCTGATCTAAGTATAAAGCGCCGATAAAAGCTTCAAACACATCTGCAAGTAACGCTGGACGTTCTCTACCACCCGTCATTTCCTCACCTTTACCAAGTAGCACATATTCTCCAAAATGAAGTTCATTCGCAAATGTAACAAGGGAAGGTTCACAAACTATCGCAGCACGCATCTTTGTTAATTCACCTTCACTCATAATAGGGAACTTTTTAAATAAAAATTGTGAAATTGTCAATTCTAATACAGCATCACCTAAAAATTCTAGCCGCTCATTATCTTCATGCGGCTTTTTTCGATGCTCATTCACATAAGATGAATGTGTAAATGCCTGAATTAATAGTTTTTCATCATTAAAGTGTATTTCAAGGCGTTCTTGAAATTCTCTGAACTTAGGCACTATCTTACTTCCCTTTTCTTTTTGATTTATCCGTTTCACCTTACGTTACCTCCAAGGAGAAAGCCCCGCATAAAAAACGGGACTTTTCATACTAAAAAAATTATAGCTGGCTTTTTATGTAATTCACAGCGTCACCAACTGTAGAAATTTTTTCAGCCTCATCATCTGAAATTTCCATATCAAACTCATCTTCAAGTTCCATAACTAATTCTACTACGTCTAGTGAGTCTGCACCAAGATCATCCTTGAAAGAAGCCTCTAGAGTTACTGCTGATTCTTCAACACCTAAGCGATCAACAACAATTTTCGTAATTCTTTCTAATACGTCTGCCATTTCTTTCACCTCCCCTCAATATTATATTTCCTTTCAGAAGAAAAAACTAGTAAGCATATTACAAAGCATAGATTATTGTCTAGTTCCAGCGCCAAGCCCCTCGAGTCGCTTCACCCCTCCTGCGGCGGCAACACTAAGGAATGCATCGTGAGGATAATCCTCGCAGGAAAAAAGCTTTGCTTTTTTTCGAGCCTCCTCACTGAAATGCTGAAGCGGCTTGGTCAGAAACGAGGAAATTGGAGACTCCGACAAAAGAGGCGTCTTTTGCCTCTGACGGAGGAGTTGAAATTTCTCGAGTTTCTAGCCGCTGAAGCTGGACAAGTCAGGGTTCCGACGCACAGGACGTGCTAGTGCCGACGTTGCCACAGGACGTGGCGACATTAGTCGGCCAGCTCTTGTCGGACTTGCACAGGACAAGGAATGCTCCGGCAGCATAAGCATCGCACGAAGAAAATGCAAAGCATTTTCGAGGATGTGCTGACATCGACGTTCGCCACAGGACGTGGCGGCTTTTTAGTCGATGTTCCTTTTTCCATGGCGCTTCTACTTTTCTGTATTACATTACCATTCCGCCATCTACATGAAGTGTTTGACCAGTCATATAATTACTATTATTAGATGCTAGAAAAAGAACAACACCAGAGATATCGGTAGTTTCCCCAAATCTTGCTAATGGAATTTGTTTCAACATTTCATTTCTTACTTCTTCAGGTAATTTCTCAGTCATATCCGTAGTAATAAAACCTGGTGCAATAGCATTCACAGTAATATTTCGACTAGAAAGTTCCTTGGCGGTAGTTTTTGTTAGTCCAATTACTCCGGCTTTTGCTGCAACATAATTTGCTTGTCCAGGGTTTCCACTTACACCAACAATTGAAGCAATATTAATGATTTTACCTGAGCGTTGCTTCATCATTTGTCTAGTTACAGCCTTTGTACATAGGAAAACACCCTTTAGGTTGATGTTTATTACATCATCCCATTCCTCTTCTTTCATGCGCATTAACAGGTTGTCTCTTGTAATACCTGCGTTATTTACTAGAATATCTAAACTTCCAAAAGTGGAGATTACTTCTTTCACCATATTCGAAACAGCCTCAGAATCTGAAACGTTAGCTTTTATAGCAAAAGCTTCTTTTCCTAGTGCCTTAATCTCATCTACTACTTGGTTTGCTCTTTCTTCGCTACCAGAATAATTCACAGCAACTTTTGCTCCTGCTTTTGCTAATTCTAAAGCAATTGTCGCCCCTATACCTCGAGATGCACCTGTTACTAATGCAACCTTTCCATCTAGCATATTAGTTCGCCTCCTTTAATGTACGAATGGTCATTTCAAGTGTTCCTACATCGCTAATTGCATATGTTGCTACTCTACGATTTACTTTCTTGATTAGACCGGAAAGGACCTTTCCTGGACCTATTTCAATAAAAGTATCGACGCCTTTATTTAACATGTATTCAACAGAAGCTTCCCATTGTACAGGTGAATATAACTGTTTAATCAGGTTCTCTTTTATTTGAAACGATTCTGTCATTTCTTGTGCATCTACGTTTGCAACTACTGGTATCAATGCATGATTTATATCAATACTATCTAAAACCGTTGAGAGCTTTTCAGCTGCTGGTTGCATTAGAGAGGAATGAAAAGGTCCAGAAACTTCAAGAGGAATTGCCCTTTTTGCTCCATTTGCTTTTGCTTGCTCACATGCCAGTTTTACACCTTCAACAGAACCTGAAATGACGATTTGACCAGGACAGTTTATATTTGCTAATTGAACCGGGTTGCCAGTTGCTGTAATTTCTTCAGTAATCTGATGTAGTTCATCACTTTGCATACCAAGAATTGCTGCCATAGTGCCTTTCCCAGCAGGGACAGCCTCTTCCATGAATTCTCCACGTTTACGAACCGCATACACTGCATCTTCAAATTTTATAGCGCCTGCAGCAACTAAAGCTGAATATTCACCCAAACTGTGCCCTGCAACAAAATCTGGTTTTATCCCAGCTTCTTTAAATTTCTCTAAGATTGCAAAACTTGTTGTCAATAGGGCGGGTTGTGCATTTACAGTGAGTGTTAACTTTTCCTGTGTGCCAGAGAAGATTAGCTCTGTTAAATCCTCTTGCAATTTTTCATCAGCTCTTCTAAATACTTCACGAACTATATCAGAAGAATCTGCTAGTTCCTTTCCCATACCAACAATCTGAGATCCTTGTCCAGGAAATACAAATGCAATCTTACTCATATCTTACTCCCCCTATTCCTTACCTTCTTTATTCATACTTTCTAATGTTATGCGTATAGTACCTGCAACATCCTTCTCGACCATCTCATACGTTTGGCGAACCGCGCTAAACAAACCGTTTTCATCTGATGATCCATGGGCTTTTATCACAGGTGCTTTTAATCCAAATAATCCAGCACCGCCATATTCAGAATAATCCATTGTTTTCTTAATAACTTTTAATTGAGGCATTAATAAACCTGCAGCTATCTTGCTTTTGAGATTACTCGTAAAAGCAGTCTTAAGCATTGAAAACATAGATAGCGCTGTACCTTCAATAGTTTTTAAAGCAACATTACCTGTAAACCCGTCAGTCACTATAACGTCAGCCACACCATCTAACAAGTCCCTGGCTTCGACGTTGCCCACAAAATTTAGGTCAGTAGCCTTAATAAGGTCAAATGCCTGCTTTGTTAGTTCATTACCTTTTTTGTCTTCCGTACCAACATTTAAAAGTCCAATTCTAGGGTTTGTTATTCCACGCACTTTTTCGGAATAGATTGAACCCATAATTGCATATTGTAAAAGATGCTCCGGCTTTGCATCTACATTCGCACCAACATCTAGCATCAAAAACCCTTTTTTATTTAATGTTGGTAATGTAGGTGAAAGAGCTGGTCGATCAATCCCGTCAATACGTCCCACAATAAAAAGACCAGCAGTCATTAATGCGCCAGTATTACCAGCTGAAATACATGCATCCGCTCTACCTTCACTTACTTCTTTCGCCATCAGTACCATCGAGGCATTTTTCTTTCTTCTCACTGCTCTGACAGGTTCATCTGTCGCTTCAATTATCTCTTCGGTATGTATAATCGAAATACGATCATCATTAGTTAAGTATTGACGTATTTTTTTTTCATCGCCGATTAAGGTAATATTCAGATCATTATAATGACTAATTGCTTTCAAAGCACCCTTTACTATTTCTTCAGGTGCATTGTCCCCACCCATTGCATCAATTGCTAGTTTCATGTTTTTATCATTCCTTTGTCAGCATATAAAGAGTAGTCAGCATTTTTGACTACCTCTATTCTAGTCTAGTATGTATTTCAATTTCACTATTTTGTTTGTAAATTTTTACTGGATCGATACATCATAAATTCACCAGAAAAAACTAGTTCATTTCCAACATAACTATTAACTTCTACTAGTGTTCTCCCTTTTTCTTGTCCTAAACTCTTTACTTTTGCTTTTGCAATTATACGTTCACCCTCTTTAACCTGTCTTGTGAACTGAATACTCGCTTTGGCCGTTAAAGCCAGTTCATCATTTATAACAGCCACTGCAAGGGAGTTTGCCTGTGCAAATAAGTGATGTCCTCTTGCAATTTGATTACGTTTAAAAACGTGCTCACTCGTTACCTCAAACATCGAGATTGCACTATGATCAAGTTCTATATCAATAATCTCACCAATCACTTCATCAATTGGTAAAGATTTCACTTCGTTTTCCAGATTTTTCTCAGCAACATGCTTAATACGTTCACGAAGTTCAGGGATTGACAATTCTAATCGATCTAAACGGATTGTTTGAACACTTACCGAAAATTTTTCAGCTAAATCCTCATCAGTTATAAATGGATTAAGTTGTATGGTTTCCTTTAATAGCATTTGCCGTTCTTTTTTGTTTCTTTTCATTTTTTACACCGTCCGCACTCTTAAGACTAGGTACTAATAGTAGTATATAATCTAAAAAGGCAGATTGCAAGAAGAAATACATCTTCAACAATCTGCCCTAATCTAACTTGTCTCCTTCTATAATACCCGATTGTAGTAAATGACTCCTAAGCTGTTCAAAGGAACTATCTACCCAAAACATCTTGGAATTTATGAGTTTACTAGCATCGTCTCTAGCTACCTCTAACGCACGATAATCATGTACCATATCAGCTACTTTAAATTCTGGTACACCACTTTGCTTTTTGCCGAAAAAGTCCCCTGGTCCTCTGAGCTCTAAGTCTTTTTCAGAAAGAACAAATCCGTCATTTGTCTCCGTCATAATTCTCATCCGCTCTTTACCAACTTCGGATTTAGGGTCAGCCATAAGAATACAATACGATTGTTCACTGCCCCGTCCAACTCGACCTCTTAATTGATGCAGTTGAGACAATCCAAATCGCTCAGCATCATATATAACCATTATTGTCGCATTTGGAACATTTACTCCAACTTCAACAACAGTAGTTGAGACTAATACCTGTACATTATTCTCACTAAATTGCATCATTACATCTTCTTTTTCATCTGATGACAATCTGCCATGCATTAATCCAACTTTCCATTTATTTTGGAAATGGAATGTGAGCATGGAGTGGACATCGATTGCATTTTGAACATCCAGTTTGTCTGACTCCTCTATAAGTGGACAAATCACATAAGCTTGTCTACCTTTGGAAAGCTCTTTTTCTATAAAAGACAGTATGCGATCAAGCATTTCATGCTTTACCCAATAGGTTTCTATAACCTTTCTTCCAGCAGGCATTTCATCTATAACTGACACATCCATTTCTCCAAAAACAGTAATAGCCAACGTTCTTGGAATAGGTGTGGCGGTCATAAAAAGCACATCAGGACTTTCACCTTTTTCCCGTAAAACCCTACGCTGCTCAACACCAAAACGATGCTGTTCATCAGTTATAACAAGCCCTAACTGTTTAAAATTCACTTCATCCTGAATAAGCGCATGGGTACCAACAAGAATATCAACTTCGCCCTTTTCAAGTTGTTCTAGTATTTCCCTACGTCTTTTTCCTTTTACAGAGCTTGTTAGCAGCTGAATATTCACTTCATAGCTTGAGAATAACTCCTTAAGTGAATGAGCGTGTTGCTCTGCCAATATTTCGGTTGGAACCATTAGGGCACCTTGGTAACCCGAAAGTATTGCGGCATATAATCCAATGGCTGCTACAACAGTTTTTCCTGAACCAACATCACCTTGTAATAGACGGTTCATTCTGTAGGGTGACCTTAAGTCATTTACAATTTCTGATATAACTCGATTTTGAGCACTTGTTAGAGGGAAAGGCAAGCTGCTTGTAAACTTTGTAAGGTCATCATCTGTAAACCCCATCGCCTTTCCAGCTGATTGCTCTCTTTCGAATTTCCGTAACGCTTGCATCTTTAGTTGAAAAAGTAAAAATTCCTCGTAAACAAAGCGTCTTCTCGCTTGTTTTAAATCATTGTGGCTAACTGGATTGTGCATAATTTTTATTGCATCTTTTTTAGGCAACAGTTTATATTTTTTTAATAAAGGTTGTGGAATGTTATCCTCGATGTGTTCCCCATACTGTTGTAATGCTAAAGCTATAAACCGTTTAATACCTTTACTAGTAACCTTACCTTTAATCGAGTAAACTGGTTCAATACGGTTATCCTTTATCATTGGTGAAAAGACAAGCTCACTTACTGTGATTGTTTGTCTATGCTGATCCCATTTCCCTGTAAGGGTAATTGTATCATGTAGAGTAAGCTTATTTTTAAAATATGGGCGATTAAAACATGTTGCCGTTATTAAATAGCGACCAACCAGGACTCTGAATGTTAATCGTGAACGTTTTCGACCGTAATACGTCAATATCGGTTCACTATGAACCTTACCTTCAATTGTAATTTTTTCATCATGCCTAACCTCTGCAAGGTCACGGAGACTATAATCCTCAAATCGATAAGGAAAGTATAAAAGTAGGTCTTCAATTGAAAATATATTCATCTCATTTAAATGAAGTGCTGTTTCGTCCCCAATTCCCTTTATCTGGTCAATAGGTAACAGAAGTTGATTACTCACTTTTATTTAGCGATATTCCAAAGATCTTCGCTTCGAGAGCACGACCTGTTGGAGTAGCCGCTAATCCTCCTTGTGCAGTCTCCTTAAGAGCTGTTGGCATTGATTGACCTATTTTATACATCGCTTCAATTACTTCATCACATGGTATTCTGCTAGTAATTCCTGCAAGTGCCATATCTGCAGCAACCATTGCATTTGCAGCACCCATCGCATTTCGTTTTACACAAGGTACTTCAACAAGCCCTGCAACAGGATCACATACAAGACCTAACATATTCTTGAGTGTGATTGCCATAGCTTCAGCAGATTGTTGAGGTGTCCCACCAGCTAATTCTACGATTGCTGCAGCTGCCATCCCAGCCGCAGAACCCACTTCAGCTTGACAACCTCCAGCTGCACCAGAAATTGATGCATTATTTGCTACAACAAAACCAAACGCACCGGCAGTAAATAAGAAATGTACCATTTGTTCACGAGTAGGATTTAATTTTTCCTTTACAGCGAAAAGTGTTCCAGGAACAACACCAGCAGAACCTGCTGTTGGAGTTGCACATATAGTACCCATAGCAGCATTAACTTCATTTGTTGCTACAGCCTTACTTACTGCATCTAATACCGTACGTCCTGTTAGAAAATTACCTTTTTTCATGTATTCCTGCAATAGAACAGCATCTCCACCAGTTAATCCTGAGTGAGAACGAACACCCGATAACCCCCGTTCGACTGCTTGCTCCATTACCTCAAGGTTTCTCTCCATTTGAGAAATAATTTCCTCTTGAGATTTACCTGTTACTTCAACCTCTTGCGAAATCATAATCTCTGCTATTTTCATATTTTTTGTGTTAGCAAGCTCTACTAATTCTGCAACATTACGAAACATCGTATTCCTCCTTGCTATGAAAAGCGTCTGCGCTTAATAAAAAAGTGGTTCAAACTCATGAAGAGGTTACTAATACCACATTTTTTAGCTTTTTGTTGGATAATCCACTTAATCAATTCTCACGAAATTAGATGCTACGAAACTTATAAAAAAATTAATCAACAATCTTAGTAACTTTTAAAATATTTGGAAGCGAGGATAATTCATCTAGAACAAACTGGTCTATGTTTTGGTCAACCTCGATTGTCATTAACGCCTGCATTCCTTTTTCTTTTCTTGCCACTTCCATATGACCTATATTAATAGCATATTTTGCAAGTACATTTGCAACACCTGCTATAGCACCATAGCGATCGTTATGAACAACAAGAATAGCAGGGTGATTACCTGATAGGCGGAGTTGAAACCCGTTTAGTTCTGTAATTTCTATTTTACCTCCACCAATTGAAATACCTACTAGTTCGAGTTCAGCCTCATCATCACCAATAAGTACTCTAGCCGTATTTGGATGATCTGTTATTGCATCTTCCTCTATAAATGTAATGTCGATCCCGGCTTTGTTAGCTATATCTAAAGAGGTTTTAATTCTTTCATCAAAAGTATCAAAATCCAGTAATCCACCAACTATCGCCACATCAGTTCCATGCCCCTTATAGGTTTCTGCAAAAGATCCATAAAATGATATCTTGGCCCATTTAGGCTCACGACCAAAGAGACTTCGGGCAACTCTTCCTATTCTGGCAGCACCTGCCGTGTGTGAACTAGAAGGCCCAATCATTACAGGACCGATAATATCAAATACACTACGATACTTCATATATTTTCCCCCCTGCTATTACTGTTCTATGGAGTTTGGTCAAACTTGGTTACAAATTTTTTATTAATTTATATATAGTGAAAAATATCCCTAGACATCGAAATAGAAGGGATTAACCCTTCTATTTTATATGTTCTATTCGATTGAAAAAATAAAGGCATATAGCGGTTGATTTCCGTTGTGAACCTCAACCTCGATGTCTTCATATTCAGATTCTAGGTAGTCAACCAGAGAATTCACATCATCTTCTGAAGCATCTTGTCCATAAATGATGGTTACAATTTCATCCTCATCGGTTATGATATTCGCTAAAAGATCTTTTGCTGCCTGGAATTTTTCAGGATTGGTTACAACAATTTTACCATCCGCAATTCCCATAAAATCATCTTTTGAAATATCAATTCCGTCTATATTTGTATCTCTTACAGCATAGGTAATTTGTCCAGTCTTCACATTACCTAGTGCATCCTTCATTGATGACTCATTATCAGTCAGTTCAACTGTTGGATTAAACGCCAATAAAGCGGTCATTCCTTGAGGAACTGTTTTAGAAGGTACAACAATCACATTTCCTCCTACAACTGTAGCTGCTTGTTCGGCAGCCATAATAATATTTTTGTTATTAGGAAGAATAATATAATTCTCAGCATGTACTGATTCAATTGCTTTAACAAAGTCCTCAGTACTTGGATTCATTGTTTGCCCGCCTTCAATTACCGCGTGTGCTCCTATACTTTTAAACAACTCTGAAATACCCGAGCCCATCGCAACTGTTATTATACCATATTTCTCTTTTTCCTTGGTACGTTTTTCTACAGCCACTTGTTGGTGTGCTACGTCTTCGTTTAGGATAGTTGTATGCTGTTCACGCATATTTTCAATCTTCATATTAATTAAGCTTCCGTAACGCTGACCATAAGATAATACGTTGCCCGGTTGCTCTGAATGTATATGTACTTTAACAATATCATGGTCAGAAATTACCAATAAGGAATCTCCGTACTGACTTAGATCCTCGCGGAATTTGTCTTCTGAGAATGGATTTGATTTTGTTTTTTCTTCTTGGAATTTTACCATAAACTCGGTACAGTAACCGAACACAATATCCTCTGTATTCATATGACTTTGAACACTTTTGTGATGTTCTGCATTTACTAACTCATTCATATTAGGCGAAGTAACAGTCATGTCAGAGATTGTTTCACCTTTTAATTCAGCTAAGAATCCTTCATAAACCAAGAGAAGGCCTTGACCACCACTATCCACAACTCCAACTTCCTTTAGAACAGGCAGTAGGTCAGGGGTTCTATTCAAGGATGCTTGAGCTTCCTTCACAACCTCTTCCAATAACGCAATAATATCTGTTTCTTTTTTTGCAACTACAACTGCACGTTTAGCTGCATCTTTAGCCACAGTTAAAATTGTTCCCTCAACAGGTTTCATAACGGCTTTATAAGCTGTTTCAACACCCATTTCTAATGCATGTGCAAATTCAGCAGCTGACACTGTTTCTTTTTGCTCTATAGCCTTAGAAAAACCTCTGAAAAGCTGTGATAAAATAACTCCAGAATTTCCTCTAGCTCCCATTAATAACCCTCTTGCTAGAGATGAACCTACTTTACCAATGTGAGTAGACACATTATTCTTTACCTCTTTTGCACCAGATGTCATAGAAAGATTCATATTCGTACCTGTATCTCCATCTGGAACAGGGAAAACGTTAAGCGCATCCACCATCTTTGCATTATTGGATAAGTGATTAGCACCTAAAATCACCATTTCTGCAAAACGTTTTCCATCTAATGTAGTAATTGACACTGAATTTTTCCTCCTCTTTATGGGTTCGTTACACGAACTCCTTGCACGTAAATATTAACCGAGTCAACTGCAAGTCCGACTGTTTGGTCTAATGTATACTTCACCTTAGATTGAACATTATGGGCAACCTCAGAAATTTTCGTGCCGTAACTTACAATTATATACATATCAATATGTACTTCATCATTTTCTTGACGAACAACAATACCACGGGCAAAATTTTCTTTTCGCAATAGTTCAGATATTCCATCTTTTAATTGTTTTTTTGATGCCATCCCAACGATCCCATAACAATCTATTGCAGCTCCTCCTGCAACTGTTGCGATAACCTCGTTAGAAATATCTATTTGTCCGTACTTCGTTTTTAATTCGATGGACATGTCAGTTCCCCCTTTATAATTGTTCACCTTGGCTACAGTCATTTTACTATAATATAGCTATTTTTGAAAGTAATTCATATGAATACCTATTATAGTCATTACCTTTTATTATACAACTTTTTAAAATTTCTATGTCAAGTGGTTTTTCTATAGCCTGCTCAAACAATATTCCACGCTCCTATCATTCCCTAAAACACATACTATCAACTATTGCAATATCCCATTAGGTGTGATAAATTATAAAAGTATTTCTATGTAAATAGTTACATGAATGATTGTTGCTTGTGCAGGTTAGGAGGGAAATAGAATGGCACGTAAATGTGTAATCACAGGAAAGAAAACTACAACTGGTAATGCTCGTTCTCATGCGATGAACGCATCTAAGCGTAAGTGGGGAGCAAACCTTCAAAAGGTTCGTATTTTAGTTGACGGTAAACCAAAACGCGTCTATGTTTCAGCTAGAGCTTTAAAATCTGGAAAAGTAGAACGCGTGTAATACGAAAAGCGTAAGCGCCTTGCTTAGAAACGAGGAAACTGGAGACTTCGACTAAGAGGCGCTCTTTGCCTCTGTAGGAGGAGTTGAAGTTTCTCGAGTTTCTAGGCGCTGAAGCTGGACATATAAACGCAAAAAAAAAGCACCTAATGAGCGGTGCTTTTTTTTATTCCCCTTTTTTGAAAGACCCTAACATTGCACGGACGATTCCGCCTAAGAACTTTGGTAACTTGATTGTATAAAATTTCATACTTTCCCTCCTCAATGCAATATCCGCGTACCTTTTCATTGAAATTCAAACTACACTTTATAATTATATTCAGATGAAAATAAAGAGTACCTTAGCATAATAAATTAATAGTAAGCTTCTTACCATCATTCATATGCCAAATGGAATAAAAAAAGTACAATACAAAAAATATAAGTTCATTACTAATACATAGTGACGAGTTGTGAATAATATACCAAAAACCTTTAGTAACCAATAAAAAAAGAACAGATTCTCTCTGTTCTACATACCTCGTATCTTTGATATCGCTTCTTTTCGATTTTCTTGATTATAGATAGCAGATCCAGCTACTAACACATTTGCTCCCGCATCTACACAAAGTTTTGCAGTTTCTACATTTACTCCACCATCAACTTCAATCTCTACTGAAAGATTGTTATTCCTGACTATATCTGAGACCTCTTTGATTTTTGGAAGTACAGAATGTATGAAAGCTTGTCCCCCAAAACCAGGGTTTACAGTCATAAGTAAAACCATATCAATATCCCCAATTATATGTTTTATTGAATCAACTGTAGTTGCTGGATTCAATACAACCCCCGCTTTGACTCCATAGGATTTAATTAGTTGAATAGTTCTGTGAAGATGGGGACATGTCTCAACATGAACTGTGATATAATTTGCACCAGCCTTTGCAAAAGCTGGAATATATGCATCTGGGTTTTGTATCATTAAATGAACATCTAATGGTAATGATGTTATAGGTCGAATTGCCTCTACAATTAATGGACCAATTGTAATGTTAGGAACAAAATGTCCATCCATTACATCGACATGAATATAATCCGCTCCACCATTTTCTACATCCTTTATTTCTTCGCCAAGCTTTGAAAAATCTGCTGACAGTATGGACGGTGCTATTTTAATCATCTTAATACCTCGGCTTTCTATCTTTAATTTCTTCTAGAAAACTAACGTAATGATCATATCTAAACTGTTGGATATCGCCTTCCTCTACTCCACGAATGACAGCACATTTTGGTTCAGAAGTATGAGTACATCCTCTGAACTTACAGTTTGAGCCATGATCATAAATTTCAGGAAAACAATATGCTAATTCATCTGTCTCAATAGTCGTAAACTCTAATGAACTAAAACCTGGTGTATCTGCTAAAAGACCATTTCCTACTTCAATCAATTCAACATGTCTAGTTGTATGTTTTCCTCTTCCTAATGAAGTCGAAATATCATTTGTTTTCAATTCAAGATCAGGTCGTAAGGAATTTAGCAGTGACGACTTACCAACACCTGACTGTCCAGCAAATACAGAAATTTGACCATCTAAGAAAGGAAGTAATCTGTCCACTCCATCCTTAGCTTTTGTAGAGGTTAACAAAACATCGTAACCGATGTCTTTATAAGTTGATGCGTAGTTGTTGATTTTTGCTGACATATTTTCATTTGTTAAATCGGTTTTACTAATACAAATAATTGGTTTTATGTCATTAAATTCAACTAAAACAAGAAAGCGATCTAAGAGTAATGGACTGAAATCTGGTTCTACTGCTGAAAAAACTAAAATCGCTTGGTCTACATTTGATATAGGTGGACGAATCAATTCATTTTTCCGTTCAAATACCTCTAAAATATAACCATCTGTTTCGTTTTCAGCTTGATAGACAACATTATCGCCAACTAGCGGAGTTACTTTATTCTTACGAAACACTCCCCGCCCACGACATTGTATTATTTCTCCATCTTCATTTCGGACATAATAAAAACCACTTAGTGCCTTAATGATTTTGCCTTCTGGCATAGTTTCACTCCTTGTTCTAGTTTCATTCAAAACGTCTTATTTTCACAACAACACAGTACTAGTGAGTAGGCTCTCACTAGTACTGTACTTTTACTCTGATGGATATTCGATTACCTTAACCTCATCATCAAGCAGTCTTCCGTCAATAATTACCATATACCTAGCTACTGAATCTGGATTAATCTCAAAAATGATCTCAATAGATGTATTACTTGTTATTTCAAACTCATCGTAAACATCATTGATTGAATTATTTGCATCTTCAATCTTTACTTGTACTTTTTGAGGCAGCCCTTCTTCATTAGCAGTAAATGGAATATTTATTTTTTGTTTAACAGTTTTAGGTTCTTTCGGTTCTTTTCCTTTAGACATAATAACTTTTACTTTATCGTTTTTTGTTATTTTTGTTCCTTTTGCAGGTGTTTGGGAGATTACATGACCTTCTGCTACATCATCAGAAAACTGTTGGTCTGAGTAATCTATATTTATACCAGTTTCTTCGGCATAAGCAAGCAGAGCATTCTCCGGGAAACCTGATAAATCTTTAAGAGTAATAGTTTCTGGTCCCTTACTCACCTCAAAAATTACTTCTGTCTCGTCAGGAACAACTAATTCTCCCTCTTCTATCGACTGGCTGAGAATTGTGCCGACAGGACTATCATCAAACACATCTTCAGGAATGATAGCTAAAAAGTTATCTAAACGTTCTTTTGTTTCTTCAATGTCTTTACCCACATAATAACCAAATTCAACCTTCTTCTTACCTGTACTTACGTATAAATTAATAGTTGTTCCTTCAACGGTGGATCGATTTGCTTGTGGGTCAGTTTTTATAACATAACCTTCCGGGATATCTTCATGATCTTGTTCTTTTTTGTCACCGATTTTAAATCCAGCTTCCTCTAATATCTCAACTGCTTCATCATATTCAACGTTAGTTACATCAGGTACTTGAACATCCTCAGGAGAAAATAAATCGGGTATGATTGTAACTGCAGAAATACCAGCCGCTATTAGCAAGAAAAAAACAATCCCCAAAGTAACCAACAGCTTGTTTTTCTTTTTCTTAGGCTTCTGCTGCTGATTATTATCTGCTTGTGTATTTTTAGGCACTTCACTTACAACCGTTTCCTTCTGTATTTCATCCTTAATAATTGGAATTGCCTTTGTTACTTCATCATCCATTGTCGGAACAACAAATTTTTCTTCATTCAAACGATCAGGATATAAAGCAGTATTCAAGTCTTCTTCCATCTCATCAACCGTATCATAACGATGAAAAGGATCTTTTGCAGTTGATTTCAATATGATATTTTCCACACTTTGTGGAATTGTAGAATTCCATCTTTTCGGTGATGGAGTCTCTGATTGAAGATGTTTTAGTGCAATTGATACTGCCGATTCACCTTCAAAAGGTACACGACCTGTAACCAATTCAAACATCACAATACCTAATGAATAGATATCTGATTTTCTTGTAGACATACCACCTCTAGCTTGTTCAGGTGATAAATAATGGACAGAACCGAGTACCGAATTAGTTTGGGTAATAGTAGTTGAGCTTAACGCTACAGCTATCCCGAAATCAGTAACTTTTACAGTACCATCATGATCAATTAAGATATTTTGTGGTTTTATATCTCTGTGAACAATTTGATTTTGATGGGCATGTGAAATTGCTGATGTCAATTGTCGCATAATATTTATTGCTTCTCTAGGATGAAGCGGAGCATTTCTCTGTATGTATTGCTTTAAAGTTTGACCAGGAACATATTCCATTACAATATAATAAATGTCTTCTTCTTCTCCAACATCGTAAATACTTACAATATTAGGATGAACAAGGCTAGTTGCAGCATGTGCCTCTCTTCTAAAACGCTTGATAAATTCTTCATCATTTGAAAAGTCTAAACGAAGTACTTTTATGGCAACATCCCTTTCAAGAATTACATCTCTTGCAAGGTAAACATTTGCCATTCCGCCTCCACCAATGACTTCAAGTATTTTATAACGTCCGCTTAATCGTCTTCCAATGAGCATAATTTTTATTCACCCTCACTTTCAGACGAAAAATTAACAAGCACCAAGGTGATATTATCTTCTCCACCGTAATCATTTGCTAGTTGAATAAGTTTTTCACCTTTCTGGTTAAGGCTTTCTTCATTTTCTAGAACTTCTCTTAATTCCAGTTCAGAAACTTTGTTTGAAAGCCCATCTGAACAAATTAATAGAAAGTCATCCTCTTCTAAAATAATTGTTTTAATGTCTATTTCTACATTTGTTTCAGTACCTAGTGCACGTAAGACAACGTTCTTTCGAGGGTGATGCTCAGCATCCTCCTTCGAAATATGACCAGAGCGTACAAGTTCATTTACAAGCGAATGGTCCTCTGTAATTTGTTGAAATCCATTAGCGTTTAAAATGTAACAACGGCTATCCCCAATGTGGGCAGTAGTTGAAAACAAGTCAGTACAAATTGCTGCCACAACTGTTGTACCCATTCCTTTGCATTCCGCATTTTCAAGAGAATGATTATACAAGTTAGAATTAACCTTTGTAATATGTTCTTTTAACCATTGTTCCGCAGCTTCAGAGGTTTTAATCTCTTCACTGGATTCCCAATAGGTCTGAAGCTGGGAGGTGGTCATGTTACTTGCAACATCACCAGCTAAATGACCACCCATGCCATCTGCAACAACTGCTAATAATTGACCCGACTTATTAAAAAATACACCACAGCTATCCTCATTAATTTGTCTTACTTTTCCCCGATTTGTTAAAAAGAATGACCTCATATGGTTTCACCTCGTCTCCTCTTTACGCTCCTTTGCACGTAATTGACCACAGGCAGCATCTATATCATGGCCTTGTTCACGACGAATCGTTACATTCACGCCATGTTTCTTTAGGGTTTTTTCAAATTCAAAAATTTGATCTTTTGGGGTTCTAACATAATCTCTCTCCGGAACATAGTTGACTGGAATTAAATTCACATGGCATTTAATTCCCTTTAATAGTTGAGCAAGTTCTTCTGCATGCTCTACTTGATCATTTACTCCGCCAAATAACCCATATTCAAAACTAATACGTCTACCTGTTTTTTCAATATAATACCGTACGGCTTCCATTAAGTCTGGTAATTTGTAAGCACGGTTAATCGGCATTAGCTTGCTTCTAATTTCCGTGTTAGGTGCATGTAAAGAAATCGCAAAATTTATTTGTAATTTTTCATCTGCAAACTTATAAATCTTAGGAATGATCCCGCTGGTTGAAACAGTAATATGACGAGCACCAATATTTAACGCTTTATCGTGATTTATAATCTTGAGGAATGACAGCATCTCATCATAGTTGTCGAATGGTTCTCCAATTCCCATAATTACAACATGACTTACTCTTTCTCCTTGTTCATCCAAAGCTTTTTGAACCTTTACAACTTGAGCAACAATTTCACCAGCTTCAAGGTTTCTCTTTAGACCACCTAATGTTGAGGCACAAAAAGTACATCCAATTCTACATCCCACCTGAGTAGTAACACAGATTGAGTTACCATAGCTATGTCTCATTAATACAGTTTCAATTGAATATCCATCATGTAACTCGAATAAGAACTTCATCGTTCCATCACTTGAGGTTTGTTGGATAATCGTATTAAGAGTTGTTATTGTAAAGTGATTTGTAAGCTTTAACCGAAGTGCATTTGAAAGGTTTGTCATTTCATCAAACGATGTAACCCGCTTCGTGTATAGCCATTCATAGATTTGGTTGCCACGGAATTTTTTTTCTCCGTTTTCTACTAACCAATTTTCAAGATCTTCTAGTTGAATAGAGTAAATAGAAGGCTTTGATTCCTTTATTTCTGCCTTTTTCTTTCGTGTTGTTTGTACTTCTTCCAATTACATTACACCTGCTTTCGTAATCTTGCAATATAAAATCCATCTGTTCCAAAATAATGAGGAAAAAGTTGAATTTGTCCATTCTTTATATAGGGATGAACTACTTCAGGCAAAGCCTCTTTTATCCCGTCATCCAGGTCGAAACCTGGATTTTTTTCTAAAAAGGCTTTTACTACAGCCTCATTTTCTTCCTGGTCAATCGTACATGTGCTATAAACGAGTATACCACCTTTTTTTAATAGAGATGAAACTTCAGTTAAAATTTCAAGTTGAATCGCTGCTAGTCTAGTGCTATCAGATTCCTTTTTTGCATGCTTTATGTCAGGTTTTCTTCTAATTACACCAAAACCTGAACACGGAGCATCCACAAGTATTTTATCAAAAGACTCCAATTCAAAAAGTTCTCCGGCTTTTCGACTATCAATAGCTTGAGCTTGTACATTATCTAAATGAAGTCTACTTACTTGGTCATTAATTAGTCTCACTTTATGTTCATGTAAATCTAAAGAATGGACCATCCCAGTGTTATTCAATACTTCTGCAATATGAGTTGTTTTCCCTCCAGGTGCAGCACAGCTATCAAGTACTCGATCTCCTTCTTCCACACTAAGAGCCCTTGCCACAAGCATTGAGCTCTCATCTTGAATAGTGAATAATCCATCTTCAAAAGCTTGAGTTTGAACCAAATTACCTTTCACAGCCTTAATTGCATCTACAGATACTGCCCCAACTTCACACTCAACACCTTCATTTTTTAACCTTTTAATTGCCTCATCTCGGCTTAAAATCATTGAATTAACGCGAGCAGTCTGTTCTGGAGGAACGCTATTCATTTCACACATTTTCCTTGCTTCATCTATCCCAATCTGTTGAACCCAACGTTCCACAAGCCAACGTGGGTGGCTGGTTTCAACAGACAAGCGTTCAACTGGATCTGAAATTGAATCTAAGGATGGTAAGCCTTGACGCTGAATTGATCGTAGTACGCCATTAACTAGGGACGCTATACCACTATGACCTCTCTTTTTCGCAATCTCAACAGCTTCAAAAAAAATCGCACGTTCAGGCACCCGATCAAGATAAACCATCTGATATAAAGAGACTCTTAACAAAATTCGCACCCAAAGATCTAGCTTTTTTGTCTTTTTAAGGAATGGGACGAGAAAAAAGTCTAACGTGTCACGTCTTTGAATCGAACCATATACAATTTCTGTTAATAAGCCTACATCCTTTCCCTTTACATCATGCTTTTTTATCATATTATTTAGTAAAAGATTGCTATAAGCTTGATTTTTTTCTATTTGCAGAAGTATCTCTACTGCTACATTCCGGACATTACTCTTAGTCATTGTCATCTCCTAATTTAGTTCCAACTATTAAATCAGTACCTCGCAAAAACTGCTCTGCACTCATTTTTTTCTTACCAGAAGGCTGAAGTTGAGTAACCTTTATATTAGTAGTATTACCAGTTGATACAATAAAACCATCTTTTTCAATACCGATTACAATTCCAGGTTGAGTAGAGTAATCCTTAGAAGGAATTTTTTCTCCCCACCATACCTTCATAACCTCTCCATTAAGTGTTGTGTACGCAACCGGCCATGGATGTAAACCGCGAATATGATTATAAATTGTCTCACCGGGTTTTGACCAATCAATTTTTTCTTGTTCCCTTTTAATGTTTGCTGCAAATGTAGCTATAGAATCATCCTGTTTAATAGGTGTAATTTTTCCTGCTAGTAACAATGGTAGTGTTTCAGACAAAAGCTTAGAACCAGCAACACTTAATTTATCATGAAGAGAACCAACATGATCTGTCTCTAGTATAGGAATTTCAACTTGTGTTAAAATGTCGCCGGCATCCAATTTTTCTACCATATACATAATCGTAACACCAGTCTTCGCTTTACCTTGTAAAATGGAATAATGAATTGGTGCCCCACCTCTTAGTTCTGGTAGAAGTGAAGCATGAACATTGATACATCCGTACTTTGGTGTTTCGAGTATTTCTTTAGGCAAAATTTGTCCAAATGCTGCGGTTACAATTAAATCCGGATTATAGGAGAGAACCTTCTCAATTTCTTCTTTCTCTCTAATTTTATTTGGTTGCAGCACAGGAATATTGTGTTTAAGTGCTTCTACTTTTACTGGTGGAGGAGTTAATACTCGTTTCCTTCCAACTGGACGATCTGGCTGGGTAACTACTGCTACTACATCGTATCCATCTTCTAATATCTGTCGTAAGACTGGAACTGAAAAGTCTGGTGTTCCCATAAAAACGATTTTTTCCATATTGATACCTACCCTTCTATTTCTCCTTCTTCATAATAACGATTCACTTTCGATGTAAATAAAATACCATGTAAATGGTCAATTTCATGTTGGATTGCACGAGCCAGGAATCCTTCCGCTTCTATTATGTATGTTTTTCCTTTTCGATTTTGTGCACGTACCTTCACGTAATCATATCGTGTTACTTCACCAAAAAGGCCCGGAAAACTGAGGCAGCCTTCCGGACCTACTTGTTCACCACGTTGTTCTAAAATAGTAGGATTAATAAGCTCAATAAGCCCGCTTTCGTCTCCTATATCAACAATAGCAATTTGCTTTGTGATTCCAATCTGAGGAGCAGCTAATCCTACACCATCCTCCTCAATCATCGTATCATACATATCTTTAATTAATTTTGTTAATTTGCGATCAAATGAAGTGACTCGTTCACATTCGACCTCAAGTACTTCATTTGGATAGTTTACAATTTGCAGTTTAGACAAATTCCTTCCTCCGTACATCTAATCTAGTATTACTAGCATCTACTATAGCTAGAAAGTTTAAACTTTCTTCTTGGTTTTACATCATGATATAGGGGTTTAAATCAATTGATAATGCAAGAGAATTTTGTGCAATCTCTTTTTGATATCTGTCGACAATACCTTTTAAAAGTTGATTGAGATTTGGTTCATTTTTGTATTTTATCATGCATTGATAACGATATCTATTATTAATCCTTGCAATTGGTGAGGTAACCGGCCCAAGTATAATAGATTTATTCGTTAAGGAGTTTCGTAAATAGGTGGAAATTTTTTCAGCCACGTCAACTGTCTTTGTAAGCTCAGTGTGTGACACAGTTATTAATGCAAGATAATAAAAAGGTGGATATGCGTGTTGCTTTCTAATTCGCATTTCGTTTTGATAAAAGCCATCATAATCATGTTTACTTGCCAGTTCAATGCTATAGTGCTCGGGTGTATAGCTTTGAATAACTACTTCCCCTGGTAGTTCGTGTCTTCCTGCTCTTCCACTTACTTGAGTAAGGAGCTGAAAAGTTTTCTCTGAAGATCGAAAATCAGGAAGGTTTAGCATTGTATCTGCAGTTAACACACCTACTAAAGTAACATTTGGAAAGTCTAAGCCCTTTGCTATCATCTGAGTGCCAAGCAAAATATCAGCATTACCATCTCCAAATTCCTTTAGGAGCTTTTCATGTGATCCTTTACGGCTTGTTGTATCAACGTCCATTCGAATGACTCTTGCTTCAGGTAAAATTTTTGCCAATTCCTCTTCTACTTTTTGAGTACCTGTACCAAAGAAACGAATATGTTCGCTTCCACACTCCTGACAAGTCACAGGCATATTTGTCTCATATCCGCAGTAGTGACATTTTAATCGATGGTTTGTCCTATGATATGTTAATGAAATATCACAATGAGGACAATTAGCAACATAACCACAGTCTCTACACATAACAAAAGAAGAGTGGCCCCTTCTATTTAAAAATAATACTGATTGTTCGTTTCTATCTAACCTCAACTGTAATTTATCAAATAGAGAAGTAGAGAACATAGACCGATTGCCACTTCTCAATTCCTCTCTCATATCCACGATTTCAACAGTAGGCAACGGCCTGTTGTTAACTCTTTCCTTCAAGGTAATCAGCTCGTACACATTCTTGGAAGAACGTGCAAAAGATTCAAGTGTTGGTGTTGCACTTCCAAGTACAACCGGACATTTATGTAATTGTCCTCGAAAAATAGCAACATCTTTTGCATGATAACGTGGATTATCTTCCTGCTTATAGCTTGATTCATGTTCTTCATCAATAATAATAATCCCTAAATTCTCAAAAGGAGCAAAAATTGCTGAACGAGCCCCAACAACAACTCGAACTTCCTTACGATGTATTTTTCTCCATTCATCATACTTTTCTCCAGCACCTAGTCCACTATGAAGTACAGCTACCTGTGAACCAAATCGCCCCTTAAATCGATTAACCATTTGTGGGGTAAGTGCAATTTCTGGAACAAGAACAATTGCTTCTTTTCCTTTTTTTAAAACTGCATCAATTGATTGCATATACACTTCTGTTTTTCCACTACCTGTAACACCATACATCAAAAACACCTTGTGCAGCTGATTTTCTATTGAAGAGAGTACTGGAGAAATAGCTTGTTGTTGTTCTGTAGTAAGTGGTAATGGTTCAGTTTTTTTGAATTCCCTTTCTGCATAGGGGTCTCTATACACTTCAACTACCTTTTCTACGAGAAGACCCTTATTTACAAGGGTCTTAATAGTGCTGTCTGTCGTATTGACTTTTTGAAGTAAATCTCTAACTACAATTGGTTTAGGATTTTCAATAAAGTAGCTAAGAACCTCTTTCTGTTTAGAAGCGCTGGTAGACAGTCCTTGAATCTCTTTTAAAGTCTGTTCAACAGTTTGTGAAAGTTGTACCTGTTTTAAGGTCTTTTTATTTGTACGATTTTTCACTTTATAAACCACATCAAGCAAGCCTTTTTTTATGTCTTTTTGAAATACATGCAACATGTCATTTTTTTCAACTTCATCCCAATGAATGAAATCTCTATTACGTAATAAGTCCTGTACGGCTGAATCCAAATCAGTTCTCTTTGATTCGTCAAGAAGTCGTATTTCCTTTTCGTACTTAGCTCTCATTGCTGCAGGAAGCATAACTTGTAATGCTGATATTGTGAAACATAAGGTCTTCTCGGTTAACCAAGCACCAATATGTAATAACTCTTCATTTAGTACAGGAGTTAAATCGAGAAGTGAATGAATTTCTTTTAGCTTATCTATTTCTGCATGATCCGATAAACTCATTACAAACCCCTGGACCTTCCTGGGACCAAAAGGCACGACTACCCTCATACCAGGCACAACAATATCCCGCCATCTTTCAGGGATAATATAGTCGTACGTCTTATCGGTTTGCATTGCCGGTACATCAACTATAATATTAGCTATTCTCATTTTCCTTCCTCATCCAAAATAAGTTTTACCTCTTGAAGTATCGCTTTAGCAACTTCCAGTTTAGACATTAAGGGCAATTCAACATGACTTCCATCTCTTTTGTAAATGGTTACAATGTTCGTATCCGTACCAAAGCCTGCACCTGTTTCGGTCACATTATTTGCTACAATTAAATCTAAGTTTTTAGTCTCGAGTTTTCTTTTGGCATATTCGGCAACATTAGTAGTTTCAGCAGCAAAACCAACTAACAATTGATTTTCCTTTTGTTCTCCAAGTGTTTTAAGAATATCAGTTGTTCTTTCAAGCTCGAGCACCATTTCCCCGGATTGCTTCTTCATTTTTTCATCGTACACATTTTTTGGTCGATAATCTGCAACAGCAGCTGATTTGATGACAATATCACTTTGTTTATAGTAAGTTAGTACTTCCTTTAACATTTCATCAGCTGATTCAACTCGTATCGTCTTGACATTTCTTGGACTTGATAAATTAGTAGGTCCAGAGATTAACGTAACATCTGCTCCAGCCAAGCTGGCTGCTTCGGCAAGTGCATATCCCATCTTACCTGTAGACCTATTAGTAAAAAAGCGTACTGGGTCAACTTTTTCCCGAGTTGGACCAGCTGTAATTAGGACTTTTTTATTCTTTAAGAAGGGCTGTTGGAAAAAATGTGCTCCTACTAACTCGACAATTTTTTCGGGTTCTTCGAGTCTACCCTTTCCTACATAACCACATGCCAAGTAACCTTCTGATGGTTCGATAAATTTATACCCATCTCCTGCTAGAACATAAATATTTCTTTTTACAGCTGGATGGTCATACATATGTACATTCATTGCAGGTGCTATCCATACAGGGACAGTAGCTGCAAGCAGTGTCGTAGTAATCATATTGTCAGCAATCCCATTTGCGAGTTTACCAATGATATTTGCTGTTGCCGGTGCAACAATTATCAAATCAGCCCAATCCGCAAGATCAATATGTGCTATGACAGAAGGATCCTTTTCATCAAATGTATCATAATATACTTCATTCCTGGAAAGTGCTTGAAATGATAAAGGAGTAACAAATTTCATAGCAGATTCGCTCATGATCACTTTTACTGTAGCTCCTGCCTGTGTTAGTTTGCTAGTCAAAGCAACGGCCTTATATACTGCAATACCGCCACTAACACAAAGTAGAATTTTTTTGTTGTTCATTTCCGTCTCCCCCTAAAAAACAAATTAAGGATTCTATACAATTTTTGAAAGACCTATGTAAAAAAATAACAACCTACAAGAGAGGTTGTTATTGCAATTTATCAATCCACCTGCAGAAATAATAATTATTCTGTAACAGTTGGTGTTGTATCCACTTCCAGTTTTGTTTCAGTTGTGTAATGTAACAATCCAGCATCAATTTCTTCTAGTGCTTTACCAACAGATTTATAAGATTTCGGCTTTTGAACCTTTGCATCATTATTTTCTTGCATTTTTCTTGCGCGTTTAGCCGCAACAGTTACCAGCGTATACTTAGAATCAAGCTTATTCATTAATGAATCAATAGAAGGATATAACATTTAAAAATCGACCTCCAACATTTTTTTATATCGTCTTGCAATTCTCTCACGTTTACAGTGTTCAGCAGTTACAATCGCATTAATACGTTTGCAAGCAAGCTCCACTTCATCATTTTCAACTACATAATCGTAGGCATCCATCATTTCAATTTCTTCTTTAGCAACCTTCATTCTATTACGAATCAATTCCTCAGATTCAGTACCTCTTGTAATAATTCTGTTCTTCAATTCCTTAAGACTAGGTGGGGCTAAGAAGATAAACAAACCTTCTGGAAAAGCTTTACGAACTTGTAGTGCTCCCTGAACTTCTATTTCTAAAAACACATCTTTACCAGATTGCAGTGTAGATTCAACATAATCAATTGGTGTACCATAATAGTTCCCAACATATTCTGCCCATTCTAGTAATTTATTGTTTTTGATTAAATCCTCAAACTCATCTCTTGACTTAAAGAAATAGTCTACACCATCAACTTCGCCTTCACGAGGCTGTCTTGTGGTCATTGAGATTGAGTATTGGAACTGTGTATTAGGCTCTGAAAATATAGCTTTTCGTACTGTACCCTTTCCAACACCGGAAGGACCTGATAAAACAATTAGTAAACCTCTTTCATTCATTACTTCTTAAACCTACCCTTCGTCTGTTAGCTCATCCTCTTTTGTTAGCCTTTGTGCAACGGTCTCCGGCTGTACCGCCGATAGAATAATATGGTCACTATCCATAATCATAACTGCACGGGTCCTTCTACCATATGTAGCATCAATTAGCATTCCTCGGTCACGAGCGTCTTGTACAATTCTTTTAATAGGAGCAGATTCAGGACTAACAATTGAAATAATTCTGTTAGCTGAGACAATATTCCCAAAACCGATATTAATTAACTTAATTTGCACACAATCTCCCCCTATATGTACTCCTTTATTTTTACCGTGATACTTGCTTTGTAATCACGTTTATTCAATGTTTTGTACTTGTTCCTTAATTTTTTCTAATAAGCTCTTCATTTCAACAACGTGTTTAGCGAGCATACTATCATTTGCTTTGGAACCGATTGTATTTATTTCACGGTTCATTTCTTGGACGATAAAATCTAACTTTCTCCCAACTGGCCCACTAGTCACTACTGTTTCCCGAAATTGACTTATGTGACTTTGTAAACGTGTAAGTTCTTCACTAATATCTGCTTTTTCCGCGAATACAGCTACTTCAGTTAAGAGACGGTTATCATCAAACTCATTTCCTACATATTCTTTTACCCTTTTAAGGATTCGATTACGGTACTGGCTGGTCACCTGTGGTGCGTATTCTATAACACTATGTACATTCATCTCTATCTGATTAAGGAAATTAGTAATATCCTCTAAGAGTTTCTCGCCTTCGCGTACTCTCATTTTCTTTAATTCTATAGCTGCAGTTTGAATAACCTCAAGTACTAACAATTCAAGATCTTTGTTTTCTATCTCCTTTTCTTCAACCGACAATATGTGGTCATAGGAAAGAAGTTCATGAGGGCTTATCTCTTTAGACGAAAGTTGATATGTTTCTTTTACTTGATTCATGGAAGTAACCAAGCTGTCCAATAAGGCCCAATCAATTGTGAGTGACTTCTGAACAAGTCCCTCTCCCTCAATTGTTATAAAAACCTCTACACGTCCTCTTTGCACGTGCTTCATAATTGCCTTTTTCATTTTATCCTCAAGTATGAATAATTGTCTAGGCATTCTTATATTGATTTCACAAAATCGATGATTAACTGACTTTAGCTCTGCCTGGACAGTTACATTTCCAATCCCTTTTTTAGCACGTCCAAAACCTGTCATACTTACAATCATATTTTCACGTCCATTCTAACGTTCCAGGTATAAATTATTTTCAACAGAATTTTCGTATGTACATTAGTATGATGTAATTTAAAAGCAATACTTATTTTACCATTGATTTAATAAATAGAATAGTTGTTATTAAGTAAAATAAAAAGGTAATAGAGTATTAACTCCATTACCTTTAGAAGTATAACATAAAGTTATAAACAATTTCCAAATTGACGATTAAGCCGTTTGTGGGTTACGAGATCTTGTTAATAAGGATCCTGCAAGTAGGAATGTTGGGATAGCTGACATTCCAAGAATTAGTAACCAATCTCTAGGTTCAATAGCATACGTATGGAAGATTGGTTGTAAAGGTGGATAGTAAATGACAACAAGCATTAATGCAATTGATGAAATTACCGCCCATACTAAATACATGTTTTGGAATGGATTTCTGTGGAACACAGAACGTTCACTTCTGCAGTCAAACACATGGATTAACTGTGCCATAACTAATGTAGCAAATGCAATCGTTTGAGCGTAACCAAGATTGTTTGGATCTCTGTAATACACAATCATAAACGCTGCAAGTGTTACGATCCCGATTAGGAATCCCCGACTTATAATCTTCCATCCAAGTCCTCTTGCAAATACACCTTCTTTTGGGCTTCTTGGGCCACGTTTCATAACATTTCCTTCAGCTTGATCTAGTCCTAAAGCCATAGCTGGCAATCCATCAGTCACTAAATTTACCCAAAGAATTTGGATAGGAACGAGTGGAAGTGGAAGGCTAAGAATCATTGCAAACAACATTACAAGTATTTCTCCAACATTAGAAGCTAATAAATATCGAATAAACTTTCTAATATTTTCATAGATATTACGACCTTCTTTAATTGCTGCTTTAATAGTAGCGAAGTTATCATCAAGTAAAACTAATGATGATGCCTCTTTGGCTACATCAGTTCCTGTTATTCCCATCGCGATTCCGATATCTGAAGCTTTTATAGCAGGTGCATCATTTACTCCATCTCCAGTCATAGCTACTATATGACCCTTCTTTTGGAGTGCTTTAACAATCTTAAGTTTATGCTCTGGAGAAACCCTTGCATACACATAAACATCATCAACAATCTCTTCTAATTCTTCAACTTCCATTTTAGATAATGTGTTGCCATCTAACACTTTTCCTCCTGCTGGTAAGATGCCAAGTTGGGTAGCAATAGCTTTCGCTGTAATAAGATGATCCCCAGTAATCATGATTGTTTTTATACCTGCATCTTTACACTCCCTAACAGCTGCTTTTACCTCTGGTCGAGGAGGGTCAATCATGCCCTGGATACCAATAAAGGTTAAGCCTGATTCAGCATCACGCTCATTCACTATCCTTTGGTTTGGACGTAAAGGCTTAAATCCAACAGCAATTGTACGCAAAGCATTTGAAGCTAACCCTTCAATTGCATCTTTAATTTTAGTTTCATATTCCGTTGAAAGATTTTGTTGTCTATTATCCCAAAGTATAGATTCACTTACACCGATTAGTACATCTGGTGCACCTTTCGTAATAACAAATTGATTACCAGCTTTATCCTTGACAATAACACTCATCATTTTTCTTCCAGAATCAAATGGAAATTCCTCAATCACTTCAAATTGATTTGAAAGAAATTCCTTAGACATCCCTGCTTTTACACCCGCAACCACAAGTGCACCTTCTGTCGGATCACCATCAACTATAATTTCTTCGTCATTTCTTTTTAAAGTTGCATTGTTACACAATACACCAAAGGTTAATAGTTGCTGTAGTGCTTTATTTTCTGTAGGTTTTATTTCTCGCTCTCCTGCGTAGAAGCTGCCCTTCAAGTCATATCCTGTTCCAGAAACAGTCCATGTTTTACCGCCTGACCATAAATGGGTAACTGTCATTTTGTTTTGTGTCATTGTCCCTGTTTTGTCTGAACATATGACAGATGCACATCCAAGAGTTTCAACTGCAGGCAAACGTCTGACAATTGCATTTTTCTTAATCATACGCTGGACACCAAGTGATAAAGCGACTGTTACAATTGCAGGTAAACCTTCTGGTATTGCGGCAACCGCTAACGATACTCCAGCTAAGAACATATTGTAAAGGTCGTGTCCATTTATAACACCTACCACAACCACTAACAATGTTAATACTAGCGCAACTGATATTAATATTTTACCTAATTGCTCTAATCTCCTTTGTAATGGTGTTATCATTGTTTCTGCCGATTGAAGTAACTCAGCAATTTGCCCCATTGCTGTGTTCATTCCGGTACCGACTACAACTCCAATTCCATTACCTCTTGTTACCATCGTTCCCATAAATGCCATATTCTCTTGATCGCCCAGAGAGATTTCTCCATTTGTAATTGGGTTTACATGTTTTGCAACTGGAACTGACTCACCTGTTAACGCAGATTCTTCAATTTCCAAGCTTTTGACGTCAATAAGCCGCACATCGGCACCAATTCGGTCTCCGCTCGAAAATTTAATAATATCTCCAATAACCAGGTCTCGTGAAGGTATTCTTGTCCACTCATTATTACGGAAAACATTTACCTGCGGTGCAGAGAGTTCCTTTAATGCCGAGAGGGACTTTTCTGCTTTTCTTTCTTGGAAGAACCCTAAAAAACCATTAATTAGGACAATCGCAATTATAGCAATAGCGTCTATATATTCACCCAATAGACCTGAAATTAAGGTTGCAGCAAGTAACACAATTACCATGAAATCCTTAAATTGGGCTAAAAAAAGCAAAAGTGCTGATGGACGCTCAGCCTCCTCCAATTCATTATATCCAAACTGTTTTTGTCTTTGTTTTACTTCTTGGTCAGTAAGACCCTCTGAAAGGCTTGTATTTACTTTCTTTTCCACCTCTTCTGTTCTAAGCTCATACCAGTTCATCCGTATTTACACACCCCTCTAAATTCAAATACGCCTTGGCGTATTTGCGCCCGATTTTTTTTTCGAGCTTGCTCGAAAAGCTCCCTCTAAAAAATCGAGGCATCCGCCTGAGGCTTTAACTTTATTCAGACAGACTTTCCCCCGCGAAGTAGTATACTCTTAATGCATTCACGACACATTATAGAGTGGTAGATTGCTACTGAATAAAGTTAAATCGAATATCTCTATGAAAGCTTATTCAGTCTCGTCCCAAAAAATGCTATACTTTTTCTAAGATACTTATTCAAGGAGTTTGATTTGTAGTAAAACTGTATCTAAAAAGGGGAAATGGCTTTTTGAAACACTAGAATTCACTTTTACTACCAGAGCAAAGATTTTAATATCCTTTACATAAAATAATTGAGGTTACAATTAGAAATGAGGAAAACACGAAATGACATTTGATGGAATATTTACGCATGCGATAGTAGATGAACTAAAAAGTTCCCTTGAAAACGGTAGAATTTCAAAGATCTATCAACCATATAAAAACGAATTAATATTACAGGTCCGTGCAAACGGAAAGAACTATAAACTGTTGTTATCTGCACACCCTAGTTACTCAAGGGTACATGTGACAAATGAATCATATGATAATCCGAATGAACCACCAATGTTTTGCATGCTTCTACGCAAACACCTTGATGGTAGTATCATAGAACAAATTAGCCAGGTTGACTTAGACAGAATAATCGTCTTTGACATAAAAGGGAGAAATGAACTTGGGGATGTATCATACAAACAACTTATTATAGAGATTATGGGACGACATAGTAACATTATTCTTGTTGATAAAGAAAAACAAATGATCTTAGATAGCATTAAACATATTTCACCCGCAGTAAACCGGCATCGTACAGTTTTACCTGGGTATACATACGTATCACCACCAGTTCAAGATAAAACAGACCCGTTATTGGTGGATGAAGAAGGATTTGTTAGGAAGCTAGACTTCAACGCTGGCAAACTCGATCAGCAAATTGTTAGTAAATTTTCTGGTATATCTCCTCTGTTTGCTAAAGAGGCTGTATTCCGAGCAGGACTTGCAAACAGAAGGTCATTACCTGCCTCTTTTATTTCACTTATTGATATTATAAAAGAAGGCAGCATTTCACCACAGATTATCACAAAAAATGAGAAAGATTATTTCTATATACTTCCTCTTACACATCTAGGTGGGGTAAGTAGAGAATTCCCTACTATCAGTGAAATGCTTGATCGCTTTTATTTTGGGAAAGCTGAACGAGACCGTGTAAAACAGCAAGGAAATGACCTCGAACGTTTTATAGCTAACGAAAAGGCGAAGAATGTTAAGAAAATTAAAAAGCTGGAAGCTACCTTAGTTGAATCCGAGAAGGCAGAGAAATATAAGCTATTCGGAGAGTTGCTCACAGCGAATATGTATGCCTTTAAGCGTGGTGAAAAAGAAATAATTGTACAAAATTATTATTCCACAGAGGATGAAACAGTTACCATTCCATTAAATCCTCAAAAAACACCGTCAGAAAATGCACAGAGTTATTTCTTAAAGTACCAAAAGGCAAAGAATTCTGTTGTGTTCGTTGAAAATGAAATAAATAAGGCGAAGGAAGAAATCAATTATTTTGATTCATTGCTTCAGCAGATCGAATCTGCAGCACCTAAAGACCTTCAAGAAATTAGAGAAGAGTTAATGGAAGAAGGCTATTTAAAAAACAAGCAACAAAAAGGTAAAAAGGTTAAACCGACAAAACCTTCTTTTGAGAAGTATGAGTCAAGTGAAGGCATAGAAATTCTAGTAGGGAAAAACAATAAACAGAATGATTATTTAACGAATAAAGTTGCTGCACGTGATGATATCTGGCTTCATACTAAGGATATACCTGGTTCCCATGTTATTATCAGAAGTAAGCAACCTTCGGAAAAAACCATTCTTGAAGCAGCTACTATAGCCGCTTATTTCAGTAAAGCCAAAAATTCTTCTTCAGTACCTGTTGATTACACATTAGTAAGACATGTCAAAAAACCTAGCGGTGCCAAACCTGGTTTTGTTATCTATGACAATCAACAAACCTTGTACGTAACACCTGAAGAAGATCTAATATTGAAGTTAAGGAGATAACAATAATACTTGTACCGCATCAATCGCTTGCGAAACATCTTTTCGCTATTTTCGAGAATACGTGTACCGTATCAGTCACTTGCTAAACACCTTTTCGGGATATTTGTAAATACGTGTATCGCAGCAGTCACTTACAAACAACCTTTTCGTATTTTTCAAATTAAAAAAGTGTCCAACTTTAAAATTGGACACTTTTTTCATTATTTTAAGCAGTATAGTTATAATCTCTTTTTAATTTCTGACAAACCACTCCGACGGGTTCACTCTCCAACTCTCTAATTTTGAGACATCTTGTTCAGAAATAACACCTTTCTCTAACGCCACCTCTATTAATGTTGAATAATCTGTAAGAGTATGTGCAGATACACTAGCATTCTCTAAACTATTACTAGCAACAGGTAGATTGTAAGAAAATATACCGACAATCCCTACTACTTCACAACCTGCTTCACGAAGAGCCTCAACTGCAGTAATTGCACTCCCACCAGTAGAAATTAAATCCTCCACAACTACAACCTTTTGACCAGGTATTACCTTGCCTTCGATCTGATTTCCCTTACCATGTGCTTTTGCTTTACTTCGCACATAACACATTGGCAGGTTTAATAGATCGCTAACCCAAGCAGCATGAGGAATACCAGCAGTTGCCGTTCCCGCTATAACTTCAGCATCAGGGTAATGAGTTGCAATAAGATTTCTCAAGCCTTTAGCAATCTCTTTACGTACTGATGGAAAAGATAGAGTGAGACGATTATCACAATAAATTGGTGATTTAATCCCCGATGACCATGTAAATGGGTCATTGGGCTGCAAGAAGATTGCCTCAATATCTAGTAATTTACTTGCTATCTCTTTTTTCATACGATTACCCCTTCCCATGCTCCTTTTATTTGCTCATATGCCTGTAATGGGTTTAGTGCCTTTGTGATTGAGCGCCCTACAACGATAGCAGTTGCTCCAAGTTCACGGGCTTTTTCCGGAGTAACAATCCGTGCCTGATCACCCTTGTCGTCACAAGCTTGTCGAATCCCTGGTGTAACGGTAATAAAATCCTCACCAACAGAACTTCTGATATGGGGTACCTCTAGCGACGAGCAAACCACACCGTCTAACCCGCTTTTTTTAGCAAGTAGCCCATATTGCGTCACTACCTCCAACAAACTTTTTTCAATCAGTATTTCTTTTTTCATGATTTCTTCAGTAGTACTTGTTAGTTGTGTTACGGCGATACATAATGGGCGGTTTTGGCCCGATGTTGTTCCAGACTCAAGACCTTCCATTGCTGCCTCCATCATTTTCGAGCCACCGGCAGCATGAACATTAACAATGTCCACTCCCAAGTTAGCCAGTCTTTTCATACTAGAATAGACTGTATTAGGTATATCATGAAGCTTAAGGTCCAGAAAAATGGAGTGACCCGCTTCCTTCAAATAAGTAAGTATGTTTGGTCCTTCTTGATAAAACAGCTCCATACCAACCTTTACAAATAAGGACTCACTTTGAAAATGCTCAAGAAAGCTCTTAGTATCAGCAAGACTCGGAAAATCAAGAGCCACTATAATAGGTCGTTGCATGGCGTTTCCAACTCCTTCCTTGACACTCTGAAATATGCTCAAATCCATGCTTATCTAATAAACTTGGAAGTTCTCCTATGATTGTTGGACAAACATACGGGTCAATAAAATTAGCCGTACCGACAGCTACCGCACTTGCACCTGCATAGAAATATTCAAGCACGTCTTCTGCACTTTGGATACCACCCATCCCAATAATCGGTATTGAGACAGCCTGACTTACCTCATGTATCATTCGAATAGCGACGGGCTTAATTGCTGGCCCAGATAATCCACCAGTTTTATTTGCAAGTATCGGACTCCCTGTTTTCAAGTCAATTCTCATACCAATTAGTGTATTAATCATTGTTAGTCCATCCGCACCTGCATTTTCAATTGCCTTTGCCATTTCTACTATGTTAGAAACATTAGGTGATAGCTTGACATAAACAGGAACACTGGAAGCATTTTTTACTTGCTTTGTTAATTCTGCAGCTATTTCTGGGATTGTTCCGAAAGCTATCCCTCCTGTCTTTACATTTGGACAAGAGATATTAAGTTCAATCGCATGTACATTATTCGCCTTTGATATTTCTCTTGTCACCTCAACGTAATCTTCAATTTGTGATCCAGCTACATTAGCAATAATCGGTACATCAAATTGCTCTAACCACGGCAGTTCCTCAGACATAACCTTATCTAACCCTGGATTTTGCAGGCCAATTGCATTTAACATTCCAGAACTGGTTTCAGCTACACGTGGAGTTGGATTTCCAAATCTAGGTTCAACAGTTGTAGCTTTAATCATGATGGCACCGAGTTTACTTAAATCATAAAACTGGGCATATTCTTTACCAAAACCGAAGCAACCAGAAGCTGGCATCACTGGATTTTTCAATGACAAACCTGGTAAATTTACTTGTAATTGACTCATAGTACCACCTCACCAGCCTTGAATACAGGGCCATCACTGCAAACCTTTTTATAACTATGTCCGTGTGGGTCAGATTGAAGATGACATACACATGCAAAACATGCACCTACTCCACAACCCATTCTCTCTTCTAATGACAGGTACGCATTGAATCCTCTGTATTTTTCATCTAACGCTCGTAACATCGGAGTGGGACCGCATGCATATAATGCATCACATTCAATTCTAAACTTTTCAATAACATCTGTTACAAAGCCCTTCGTTCCATATGAACCATCAACAGTGGCAATATAAGTCGTGCCAAGTTCTTCGAATTTCTCTTCATAAAAAACAGCAGAACGAGCTTGAAAGCCAAGTACATGGATGACATGTACTCCTCTTTCGTGTAACTGTTTAGATAATTCATAAAGTGGGGGAACACCAATTCCGCCACCAACGAGTAAAGCTGTTTGTCCTGCTTGCACTTGCTCAACTGGAAATCCATTTCCGAGTGGGCCTAGCACATCAACTGTTTGATGTATAGTTTTTTCAGATAAAATTCGTGTGCCTACCCCGTCTTTTCTATAAATCATCGTAAATTGTTCTTTACTTTTGTCAATTGCAGAAATACTTATCGGCCGACGTAAGAATGCTTCTGGTCCTTCTGTAATTTTCAGGTGAACAAATTGCCCAGGCTCTCTCATTTCCATAACCAAAGAGCCCTTTAATGTTATTTCGTAAATGTCGTCAGCTAGAATGTGCTGGTCTACAATCACCATTTTCTCATTTAAAATCAATGTAGAACCACCTCACGGTCCTTTGTATGGTGTTTCATAGCATCACTCGAAAAAGTCATTGACTCTAAAACTCGTAAAATTGCCTTTGCCGTATCTAAAGAGGTTAAGCAAGCAACACCATTTTCAACAGTTTCTCTTCTAATGCGGAATCCATCTCGTGCAGGCTGCTTCCCTTTTGTTAAAGTATTGATTACAAATTGAGCGTTACCTTGACGTATTGTGTCTATTAAATTTGGTTTATCGTTTCCAATTTTATTAACAACAGTAACTGGAATATTCGCTTGTTGCAGATAGCTTGCAGTCCCACTAGTTGCTAGTAAACGATAACCAATTGCATGAAATCGCTTTGCAATTTCCAATGCTTCTTCCTTGTCTTTGTCAGCAACAGTTAGTAAAACTGCTCCATAATTCGGTATGTTAATACCTGAAGCTACCAAACCTTTATAAAGAGCTTTTTCAAGAGTAACATCTTTCCCCATTACCTCACCGGTCGACTTCATTTCAGGACCAAGTGAGATATCAACATTGCGTAATTTAGCAAATGAGAACACCGGTACCTTTACAAACACACCGTCACTTTCTGGGTGTAAGCCAGTAGAGTATCCTAATGATAAAAGTGATTCCCCTAAGATCACCTTTGTTGCAAGATTTGCCATCGGAACCCCTGTTATCTTACTTAAGAACGGAACAGTTCTACTTGAACGTGGGTTAACTTCTAATACATAGACCTCATTTTTATAAACAACAAATTGGATATTTAACAATCCTACTATGTTTAAGCCTTTAGCGAGCGCAATCGTATGGTCGATTATTTGTTGTTTTATTTCAGTTGTAAGACTTTGTGATGGATACACTGCTATTGAATCCCCCGAATGAACACCAGCGCGCTCAATATGCTCCATAATCCCTGGAATATATACAGTAGTTCCATCCGAAATAGCATCTACTTCAATTTCTTTACCAATTAAGTAGCGGTCAATTAACACAGGATGCTGCGGATTAATTTTCACAGCATTTTTCATATAATGTAAAAGCTCGTCAGTCTGGTACACGATTTGCATTGCTCTTCCACCGAGAACATATGAAGGACGTACTAAAACCGGGTAACCTATCTCTTCAGCAATACCAATGGCTTCTTCAACAGATGTAGCAGTCTTTCCTTTTGGTTGCGGTACTCCTAATAAGGACAAAGTATGCTCAAACTTATCTCTGTTCTCAGCACGATCTAAATCCTCTAATGACGTTCCTAGTATTTTTACTCCCCGCTCTGATAAGGCACTTGCTAAATTAATTGCTGTTTGTCCTCCAAATTGAACAACCACACCCTCTGGTTTTTCCAGCTCAACAATATGCATCACATCTTCAATTGTTAGAGGTTCAAAGTAAAGCTTATCTGAGATACTAAAATCTGTTGACACCGTTTCAGGGTTATTATTAATAATAATTGCTTCATAGCCAGCCTCTTTAATTGCCCATACAGAGTGAACAGTAGCGTAATCAAATTCAATTCCTTGGCCAATTCGAATTGGACCAGAACCAAGTACAATTACACTTTTTCGTTCAGTTACAATAGATTCATTTTCTTCTTCGTACGTTCCATAATAATATGGAGTTGCCGATTCGAATTCTGCGGCACATGTATCAACCATTTTATAGACCGGTATGATACCTGAAAGCTTTCTAGCTTCATAGATTTCTTTTTCACTTTGATTCCAAAGTTTTGCTATCGCGGTGTCTGCAAAGCCTTTTTCTTTGGCTTGTCTAAGTACTTCTTTGTCTCCAATATTATTTGCCAGTGTTTTTTCAAGAAGGATAATATTTTTGAATTTCTGTAAGAAAAATAAATCAATTTTACTCCACTCATGAATTTCTTCAATCGTAATATCTCTTCTAATCGCTTCTGCTACATAAAAGATTCTTTCGTCACCAGCTTTTTTTATTCGCTTTTCAATAGTAGTCATATCTGCTTCTGCAGCTTCCTGAAGGTCTAGATGAACTACGTTTGCTTCAAGTGAACGTACGGCTTTTAAGATTGATTCCTCGAAGTTTCTTCCAATAGCCATAACCTCGCCAGTAGCTTTCATTTGAGTACCCAGTCTCCGATTGGCCGATTCAAATTTATCAAATGGCCAGCGTGGAATCTTCGCTACAATATAGTCTAATGCAGGTTCAAAACAGGCATATGTCTTTCCAGTTACAGGGTTAATCATCTCATCAAGCGTTAAACCTACTGCTATTTTCGCAGCAAGTTTAGCAATTGGATAACCTGTTGCCTTAGAAGCAAGTGCTGAAGAACGACTCACCCTAGGATTCACTTCAATTATGTAATATTGAAAGCTATCTGGGTCTAAAGCTAACTGAACATTACAACCGCCTTCTATTCCCAATGCTCTAATAATTTTTAGAGATGTATTACGCAAAAGTTGGTATTCACGGTCACTTAATGTCTGACTTGGGGCTACAACAATAGAATCACCTGTATGAATACCTACCGGATCAACATTTTCCATGTTACAAACAACGATTGCATTATCATTTGAATCTCGCATAACTTCATATTCAATTTCTTTAAACCCAGCTATACTTTTTTCTAATAAACATTGCGTTACAGGGCTATTTTTTAAACCACTTGTCACGATTTCAATTAATTCTTCTTCATCACTGCATATACCGCCACCTGTTCCTCCTAATGTATAGGCTGGACGAACAATTACCGGATAACCCACATCATTTACAAAAGTAAATGCTTCTTCAAGTGTATGAATAATTTCACTTTCTGGTACTGGCTCTTGCAAGTCATTCATCAAGTTACGAAATAAGTCGCGATCCTCGGCTTGCTCAATAGCAGATAACTTCGTCCCTAAGATTTCAACACTGCACTCCTGTAGAACTCCTGATTTTGATAGTTCAACAGCTAAATTCAAGCCAGTTTGACCACCTAATGTAGGGAGAATTGCATCTGGTCTTTCTTTACGTATAATTTTACTAACAAATTCAAGTGTTAATGGTTCAATGTATACCTTATCTGCAATCTCAACATCTGTCATAATAGTTGCTGGATTAGAGTTTACAAGGATAACCTTATATCCCTCTTCTTTTAAAGCTAGACATGCTTGTGTACCTGCATAATCAAATTCAGCGGCTTGACCGATAACAATCGGACCAGACCCTATTACTAAAATACTGTTTATATCTACGCGTTTTGGCATACGATTTCGCCCTCCTCCTTGAAGTCTTGGATCATCTGTAAAAAGCTAGTAAAAAGATTATTTGCATCTTCAGGTCCCGGTGATGCCTCTGGGTGATATTGAACTGTAAATGCAGGATATTCGAGATGACGCAATCCTTCCACAGTTCCATCATTTAACGCAATATGTGTAACATCAAGCTTAGTATGAGCAAGTGAGTTTTCATCCACTGTGTATCCGTGGTTTTGAGACGTTATCGCAACTTTTCCAGTTTTAAGATCCATTACAGGATGATTGGAGCCGCGATGACCGAACTTCATCTTTTTTGTATCAGCTCCACAAGCAAGTGCAAATAATTGGTGACCGAGACATATCCCAAATACCGGTACCTGTCCTAGAATTTCCTTAATCATTTCAATCGCTTCTGAAACATCTTTCGGGTCTCCAGGTCCATTGCTTAACATCACACCATCAGGGTTAAGCTGTAAGACTTCTTCTGCAGTAATATTATAAGGAACAACAATTACATCACAGTCACGGTTATTTAATTCTCTTAAAATACCATGTTTCATTCCAAAATCTACTAAAACAACCCGCTTTCCTCTACCTGGACTTGGATATGAGCTTTTTGTTGACACTTGTTTAACTTGGTCTATTGGTAATGTATTTGTTTTCAATTGATTTACAACTTCATCTACATTAACTTCTAAACTGCAGATTGCTCCTCGTAATGTACCAAACGAGCGAATAATTCTTGTAAGCTTCCTAGTATCAATACCCGATAATCCCGGAATGTTCTTGGCTTTTAGATAATCATTAAGGCTGTATTGACTTCTAAAGTTGGAAGGATATTCACACACTTCCTTCACAATTAATCCACTAATAGCTGGATGAATCGACTCAAAGTCGTCACGATTTACTCCATAATTTCCGATCATCGGATATGTTAAGGTAACGATTTGACCACAATAAGATGGATCAGATAATATTTCTTGATACCCAGTCATACCAGTATTAAATACGACCTCACCAATTGTATCAACGGTACTTCCAAATCCTTCTCCAACAAAAACCGTTCCATCTTCTAAAATTAATTGTCGCTTCAAACTAATACACTTCCTTTCTGCCATACAATGTTGCCAGCTACTAGTGTTAATACTGGCCAGCCTTTACATCTCCAACCTGTAAATGGAGTATTCTTCCCTTTTGATACAAATTCGTTAGGATTTATATCATGTTCCATCTCAAGGTCAATTATTGTTATATCAGCTTGTGAACCTATCTTTAATGCTCCCGATTTAAGATTAAAAGTTTCAGCAGGTTTTACTGTTAAAAACTCAACCAGTTTTTGAAGTGTCAGAACTCCATTTAGTACTAAGTTTGTATATAAAAGTGGAAATGCTGTTTCAAGACCAACAATCCCAAAAGGTGCAAGTGACATACCCTCTGCTTTTTCTTGACTTGTATGTGGGGCGTGGTCTGTAGCAATCATGTCTAGAGTACCATCTAATAACCCGGCAATTAGTGCTTCCTTATCAGATTTTCCTCGTAAAGGAGGGTTCATTTTATAATTCGGATCTAATCCAGGAATATCTTCTTCAGACAGTAAAAGATGATGAGGTGTAACCTCAGCTGTTACCTGAATTCCTGCACGTTTAGCGTCGCGTATTACCCTTACAGATTCCTTAGTACTTACGTGACAAACATGATAGTGGCAACCTGCCGCTTCTGCTAATAAAACATCTCTTGCAATATGTACGGATTCACACACTGAAGGAATTCCATTTAATCCATTTTCTTTAGAAAATTCTCCTTCATGTACAGAACCTTTATTAATTAACGTATTTTCCTCACAGTGAGCTACAATTGGCATTCCTACTTTTGCAGCTTCCTTCATTGCAGTTAACATCATACCTGCAGACTGTACACCTACACCATCATCTGTAAAAGCAAACGCACCTGCATCCTTTAACCCTTGCATATCAGTAATTTCTTGTCCTAGTTCACGAACTGTAATCGATGCATATGGTAATACATTTACATGTGCGGTTTCTTTAATTCTATTTTGTAGCCAATTCATTTGTTCTACTGTATCTGGAACAGGTCTAGTATTTGGCATTGCCGCTATTGTTGTAAAACCACCTTTTGCAGCTGCTAACGTACCCGTTTCAATTGTTTCTTTATGCTCTCCTCCTGGTTCACGGAGATGAACATGCACATCAACGAAACCAGCTGAAATAAATTTCCCTTGTAAATCTAGTACCTCACAACCAGCCGTATCGATATCAACACCAATTTCGCTAATTTTTCCTTCTACAATTCTTATGTCAACTGTCTCAAATTCACCTTGTTTGTTAAGAATTCTTCCATTTACTAAAGCAGTGTTCATATCAATATTCCTCCTTCTGCATGCTGTAAAACTCTCTTGAGTACTGCCATTCGTACGTATACTCCGTTCTCCATTTGCTTAAAAACCCTTGAATGTTCTGCCTCAACCAACTCACTTGCTATTTCCACATTTCGATTTATAGGTGCTGGATGCATGATAATACTTCCTTTTTTCATACCTTTTCCACGTTTAATTGTTAAGCCGTATTTCTGATGATACTCTTCCTTTGATAGCCCCATTGATTTTTCATGACGTTCATGCTGTATACGAAGTAACATGACAACATCTGCCTCCGCAATTCCGTAGTCTAAATCAATATATGCACCATATGGATTCGATTCATCCTGCCACTCTATCGGAGCTGAAAAGCTTACTTTAGCACCTAGTCTTGTTAACACTTCAGCATTTGATCTTGCAACCCTACTGTGGCGAATATCTCCGACTATTAAAACCTTTAAACCTTGAAAGCTACCAAACTCTTGTTGGATTGTTAATAGGTCTAATAATGACTGAGTTGGATGATGTCCACAACCATCACCAGCATTAATTATTGGAATACTAATCTTGCTAAGTAGATCTGAATAAAATTCATCTTTCGGGTGACGAATTACAACTGCATTAGCACCAATGGATTGCAACGTTTTTACTGTATCGTATAGACTCTCCCCTTTTTGTACACTTGATGTACTTGCTTCCAAATGAAGAACATCGATACCTAATTTACGCTCCGCTACTTCAAAACTGAATTTTGTTCGGGTACTTGGCTCAAAAAATAAATTAGCGACAAACGTTTGCTTATCAACATTCCAAGTCTTTCCTTCTGCAAAAAGACTAGCATCAAATAAAATTCGGTTAATCCCTTCTATTGATAACTCTGACATTGTCAATAAATGATTCATCATTTTTCCTCCTAAAGGGTACTTTTACAAATGCAGTTCATCCTAATCGGAAGTCTGCCCGATATTTTTAGCTAATAGAAAACTCGGCGATTGCAGAGCCTTTAGGCGACAGCAGGGCCGTAGTTGCACTTATGCAGATAGGAAAAAATTTTATACTTTCCAATCTGCTAAAAAAACACCCTCACCTAAATTAGGCAAGGGTGTTGTAGCAAGAGAGTAGCGATAAGGGTATGCGAAAAGATACACCCTTTTTGTGCTAATCACTTACACCCTTTTTAGCCTCTCTGGACTATCTTAAAAGGTGATTCATTATGCAACAGAGTTATCATCCTCTAACTGAGTTTCATATATATCTTCGTCTTCTTGAATTTCTCCACCAGGAAGTATTACATTTAATAAAATACCAACGATAGTTGCTAAAGCCATACCATGTACTTCAAAGTTTTCAGTAACCTTAATGATTGCTCCACCAATTCCAATGACAAGGATTACAGATGAGATGATAAGGTTTCGATTCACACCTAGGTCAACCTTGCTATCAACTAACATCCGTAAACCTGAAGAAGCAATTATACCGAATAACAGGATAGATACACCACCCATAACAGGGGTTGGTATTGAACTGATTAATGCGTTGACCTTACCAATAAAGCCAAACAAGATCGCAATTACAGCAGCTCCTCCGATAACGAAAATGCTGTATACTCTTGTAATGGCTAATACACCAATATTTTCTCCATACGTTGTATTAGGTGGTCCGCCAAGGAATGCAGCAATCATTGTTGCTACACCATCCCCCATAATTGAACGATGTAGGCCTGGCTTCTTAATTAAATCCTTTTGAACTACTTTACTTAATACCATTTGATGTCCAATATGTTCTGATAATGTAACTGCAGCGATAGGTACCATTAACATCACAATATCCCAAGAGAAGCTTGGTGTGTATGAAACAAATGGTATCAAAAAGTCTGGCATTTCAAAGAAATCGGCTTTTTTCACACCAGTAAAATTAACTAAACCTACAGCTAGTGCGTATAAATATCCACCGACGATCCCGATAAGAACAGGGATTAGGCTAAAGAAGCCTTTTAGGAAGATAGTTGCCAGAATTACGATTGCCAATGTAACTAATGCTACTGAAAAATGAAGTAGACTATAGTTTCCACTTGGATCATTCATTGCCATACCTACTGCAGTTCCCGCTAAACTTAATCCGATAACGATTATAACTGGTCCTACGACAACTGGTGGTAAAATTTTAACTAACCACTTGTGTCCAGTTGCTTTAATTAATAGTGCCACAATACCATATACAAGTCCTGCTAAAAATGCTCCAACCATAGCTGCCCCATGGCCGTCTGTAGCAATTGCTGTTTGTAACGGGATAATGAATGCAAAAGAAGAGCCTAAATATGCTGGTACTTGACCTTTTGTAATTAGTAAGAAAGCTAAAGTTCCTAATCCGCTTGATATAAGAGCTACTGCTGGGCTAATTCCTACAAGAATTGGCACAAGAATCGTTGCTCCAAACATTGCAAACAAGTGCTGTATGCTTAGAAGTCCGAACATTCCAATGTTAGGTACATCTCGTATTCCCAAAACCGGTTTTTGATTATCTTTGTTCATAATTAAAAATTCCTCCTCATAAATAAAATGCCCTAAATAAAAAAATCTTTGTGTTTTTTACACAAAGAGGTAGACGAATCCTTACAAAGTGAGAAGGAATGTTACCCCTTTGCTAGCCTCTCTGGACTACAATTAAAGGGTTTTTATTAATTTTTATGAATGGTTACTTGATCAACTGTGTCAATATCTTCTAATTCAACAACTATTTTTTCTGAGCTAGCAGTAGGGATATTTTTCCCTACGTAGTCAGCTCTAATCGGAAACTCACGATGTCCTCTATCGATAAGAACTGCAAGTTGAATTTGAGCTGGTCTTCCTATGTCAATTAGAGCATCTAATGCAGCTCTAACTGTTCTACCAGTGAATAATACGTCATCCACCAAGATTACTTTTTTATTGTTGATATCAACCGGTATATCAGATCCTTTAACAATCGGCTCTTTATCCGCTGTTTTTGTTGTTAAGTCATCTCTATATAGTGTGATGTCTAACTCCCCTACAACAATCTTTTTACCTTCAATTTGCTCGATTTTATCTGCAATTCGTTGAGCCAGATAAATTCCTCTTGTTTTGATTCCCACGATTACACAATCTTCAATTCCTTTATTTTTTTCGATAATTTCATGGGCAACTCTTGTTAGCGCTCTTCTAATTGCTTGAACATCAAGTACAACAGCCTTTTCAGTCAACTTGTTCACCTCACTTTTTGCAAACTCCCTTGTAACGAAAAATGTCCTCTCACCGCTAGTGAGAGGACATAGATAATACACAACAGGATACACCTATCCCATTGACATCCGTTTCCTTCTCAGCCTCACGGGACTGATTTTAAAGGGGCTCATTTAATTAACTTAATCATACGTTGACTATCGAAATTTGTCAACGATTATTTATCAGGTCTTTTATCGTCTAAGTTTTTCAAGTAATTCTTCAAAGTCATTTGGTAAAGGAGCTTCGAACTCAAGATATTCTGAGGTTCGTGGGTGAATAAAGCCTAACAAACCTGCATGTAATGCTTGTCCACCAATATCTAGAGTCTTTTTCGGACCATATTTTGGATCACCAACTAAAGGGTATCCGATATACTTCATGTGAACTCTAATTTGATGCGTTCTGCCTGTTTCTAGCTGACATTCAACAAAAGTAAAATCCTTCATCCGCTCAATGACATTAAAATGAGTAACAGCTACTTTACTATTCTCGTCAGTAACTGTCATACTCTGGCGGTCTCGCTTATCCCTGCCAATAGGAGCATCAATCGTTCCTTGGTCATGCGGTATAACACCATGTACAATTGCCTTATACTTTCTGGTTACAGTTTTTGCTACTAGTTGATTGACTAATGATTCATGAGCTAAATCGTTCTTTGCCACCATCAACAAACCAGAAGTATCCTTATCAATTCTATGCACAATTCCCGGTCGAAGTACCCCATTAATACCTGATAAGTCCTTACAGTGCGCCATTAAGCCATTAACAAGTGTGCCACTCATATGACCAGGAGCTGGATGAACAACCATCCCTTTAGGCTTGTTCACTACAAGTACATCTGAATCCTCATAATAAATATCTAAGTTCATTTCTTCTGGTACAACATCTAATGCTTCTGGTTCAGGTATGTTAACTTCAATAACATCACCTTGATTACACTTGTAACCCGTTTTTACAATCTTACCATTTACAGTAACATTGCCTTCTTTAATCCATCCTTGTACCTGATTTCTTGACCACTCTGTATTGAAGCTAGAAACAACCTTATCAATTCGGTCATTTTGCTGATTCTCTTCAATCGTTAGTTCGAATTGATTCATCTGTTTTCTCCTTATCTAATTTTCCTTCGAATAATGTAAGTATTAGTATAAAACCTACGCCTATCACAAGTGCTGAATCTGCAATATTAAAAATAGGAAAATCATATGTAAAAATGTATGTATCTATAAAATCAACAACTTCTTTACGAAAGATACGGTCTATAAAATTTCCAATTGCTCCTCCAAGCATAAAAGCCAATGCAATACCAAACAATTTTTGATTCGGCTTTAGCTTTTGGATATAAATAACAAGCATAACTAGCACAATAGCGGTAACGATATAAAAGAACCACATCTGTCCTTGAAGTATTCCCCAAGCTGCGCCTTTATTTCGGTGAGAAGTTATGTATATAAAATTCTCAATTACAGAAATACGGTCTCCAATCTCCATATACTTTACAATTACCCATTTGGTAAGCTGGTCCAAAATAACAACAAACAATGCCAGTAAATAATAATACACAAAAACGCCCCCATATCAACTTACTATACCTATTGAATTTTAGCATATGATTGATTTGCTGTACAATCTAAACTGGGGAAACCTAGAAGAGAACAGAAGTAAAATACTATTACTTCTGTTCAACTAAGTAAAGATGGTTTTCACGTTGAAGAGGAATAACGTTACGATCATATAAATCAGTGAAGGTAAAATCATAAATGGATCGTGCAGTAGGCAATATTCTTAGTTTTTCGTACGGTATTTCTTGACCTGTTTCCTCACATATCCCATATGAACCAAGTTTCATTTTTCGTAACGCACGGTCCACGTCCTGTAAATCTTCTTTTATATGTGTGATGACAATTTTTTCTTTCTCTGTCTTTTCATCTTGAAAAAAGAGTTCTGAACTAACCTCATATTGTGTTGATTGTGCTAACCTAGACAATAATTCTTGTTTTGTTAACTCTAACTCCGCTTTAATCTCTGCATATTGACCGTTCATTGGAACGCCTCCTTATCATGCTTTTGATTAATGCTTAAATAACATCTCTATAAGGTAGTATAGATAGTGTTACCTTTTTGAGTTTTCATTAAAGCCAACAAGTTTTTCCTTTTAACTTTATTCAGCAGAAGTCCCCTTACTTCTATAAGTGGGATGCAAAAAGAGTATACAATTCAGTCGCGATTCATACTACGACAGAATAAAGTTAAAGCCTCCGGCGGACGCCACGATTTTTAAAAGGAAATTTTCCACGCTTTAACTGGCAATATTGCCCTAACGGCCAACTGCCAGTAAAAGCCTGAGAGTGAACAAAGACTAACAGCGCCACGTCCTGTGGCAACGTCTGTGTGACCCACTTCCTGTGGGCCGCAACTAGGATCAGTGGAAAATCACCACTGATTAAGTTTCACTCTATCGAGCAAACTCGAAAAAAATCGGGCGCAAATATGCCAAGGCGCATTTGATAGTTTATTTGTTACTCACATAATACGAAAAACATGATTCCTTATGACCGCTGGCAAGCTGTGTTTTGATGTACAGAATAAAATGTATTCTTAATATGAAGCAATAAGAAAAATACCATGAACTTAACATGGTATTTTTCTTTTATTATATTCAATTACTTAGCATAATGTGTATCTACTACTGATCCACAACGGGAGCAAAGAGTTGGATGGTTTTCATTTTCACCAATTGTTGTCGAAACAACCCAACAACGATCACAAGTTTCTCCCTCTGCTACTTTCACTTCAATTTTAACAGTATCAAAAACTTGTGCTGACTCTGGTGCATCTTCATAAGAACCACCGATTTCAAATCCCGAAACAATAAATAGTTGTTGTACATTTTCTTCTACAGAAGCTAGTAATTCCTGAGTCTTAGAATTTGGATATAGAGTAATACTTGCAGCTAATGATTTACCGATAACTTTTTCATTTCTTGCATTTTCAAGTGCCTTTAATACATCATCGCGTAACTCCATAAATGCATCCCACTTGGTTTCAACAGCTTGTGCATTTGGAATATTTACAGATTCCGGCATAGCCACTAATTGCACACTTTCTTCTTGAACAGATTGAATATGAGACCATACTTCGTCAGCTGTATGCGGCAAAATTGGTGTAACAAGCTTCGTTAAGCTTAATAATGTCTCATATAATACTGTTTGAATTGCACGACGATCTTTATGATCTGGTGCCTCGATATATAAAATATCCTTTGCAAAATCAAGATAGAACGAGCTTAGCTCAATAGTACAGAAATTATGAACAGAATGATATACAGCTGCAAACTCATAATTATCATATGATGATTTAACCTTATCAATTAACTTATTTAACTTAACAAGGATATATCGGTCAACCTCACGAAGCTCCTCAACTGGAACAGCATTTGTTTCAGGTGAGAAATCACTTAAGTTTCCTAAGAGGAATCTAAATGTATTTCTAATCTTACGATATACCTCTGCTACTTGTTTTAAGATATTATCTGATACTCTTACATCAGATTGATAATCAACTGAAGCAACCCATAATCGAAGAATATCTGCACCTAACTGGTTCATAACTTTCGCAGGAACAACAACATTTCCTAGAGATTTACTCATCTTACGGCCTTCCCCATCAAGAGCAAATCCGTGGCTTAAAATTCCCTTATAAGGAGCTTTTCCTGTAACAGCTACTGCAGTAGATAATGAAGAGTTAAACCATCCTCGATACTGGTCGGAGCCCTCTAAATATAAGTCAGCAGGACGTTGTAAATCGTCTCTTTCTAATAGAACCGCTTGGTGAGAAGAACCTGAATCAAACCATACGTCCATAATGTCTGTTTCTTTTGTAAATACACCATTTGGACTTGATTCATGAGTAAAACCTTCTGGTAACAAATCCTTTGCTTCTCTTTCAAACCAGACATTTGAACCATATTCTCTAAAAAGGTTTGAAACATGGTCAATTGTTTCATCTGTAATAATTGGATCACCATTTTCACCGTAGAACACTGGAATTGGCACTCCCCATGCACGTTGACGCGAAATACACCAATCGCCACGGTCACGTACCATGTTAAACAAGCGTGTTTCTCCCCATGCCGGTACCCACTTCGTTTCCTTTACAGCTTGCAATAAGTCTTCTCTAAAATCTTTTATTGAAGCAAACCATTGAGCAGTTGCTCTAAAAATAGTAGGCTTCTTTGTTCTCCAGTCATGTGGATAAGAGTGTGTAATGAATGAAAGCTTTAGTAATGCACCAGCTTCAGTTAACTTTTCAGTAATTGGCTTGTTGGCTTCATCATAGAATAAACCTTCAAAACCTTCCGCTTCGCTTGTCATATATCCTTTTTCATCAACTGGACAAAGAACCCCAATACCGTATTTTTGTCCGACAATAAAGTCGTCTTCACCGTGACCTGGAGCTGTGTGAACACATCCTGTACCAGCATCTGTCGTTACATGATCCCCTAGCATTACTAATGAGTCGCGACCATACAAAGGATGAACTGCAACAGCATTTTCTAATTGGCTTCCCTTAAACGTTTTTACAACTGAAACAGACTCCCAGCCCACTTCTTTTGTAACAGACTCAACTAATGCGGAAGCAACAACATATTTGTTATTATCAGCATTAACAACACTATATTCAAGGTCTGGATGTACACTAATACCTAAGTTTGCAGGAATAGTCCAAGGTGTAGTAGTCCAGATAACAATTTTTTCGTCCCCTTCTAAAACACCTTTACCATCTCTTACAGGAAAGGCAACATAAATTGAAGGTGATTTTTTATCTTGATATTCGATTTCTGCTTCAGCAAGTGCAGATTCACTTGATGGAGACCAATAAACAGGCTTTAATCCTTTATAAATATAGCCTTTTTTAGCCATCTCACCAAAAACTTTAATTTGTTGTGCTTCATACTCTGGCTTTAGTGTGATATATGGGTTTTCCCAATCACCTCGTACACCTAATCTTTTAAATTGTTCACGTTGGTTATTAATTTGTTCATAGGCATATTCTTCACAAAGTTTACGGAATTCTGCAACACTTAGCTCTTTTCGTTTTACTTTTTTATTCTTAGTAAGTGCAGTTTCAATAGGAAGGCCATGTGTATCCCACCCTGGCACATAAGGTGCATTATATCCATTCATGGACTTAAATCGAACAATCATATCCTTTAGGATTTTGTTTAAAGCATGACCCATATGAATATCACCATTCGCATATGGAGGTCCATCATGTAAAATGAAAAATGGGCGGTCTTTTGTTCGCTCTTGCACCTTTTTATAAATATCCATTTGTTCCCATCGTTCTTGCATTTCAGGTTCACGATTTGGAAGATTCCCACGCATTGGGAATTCAGTTTTCGGCATTAATAACGTATCTTTGTAATCCATTTTTTATCCTCCTACGAGTTAATATCAGCTTAGTTTAAAAACTTACACAACTATACTAGCTACTGTAAGTCAGTTCCTCTTACTTCTTATGTAACCAAAATTTCATATCTACATACAGAAGTAGAAGTTCTGAAATTTAAGAAAATACAAAAAGACCTTCTCATCCCAGAAAGGGACGAGAAGGTCTCCCGCGGTACCACCCTTATAGACTATATAGAAATCAAATAGTCCACTTATCATTCGTAACGTGAATGTAATCGCAGTTACTTACAGTAATTTCAGTACTGAACTCCAGGGTGATTTTCATTTCCACTGCTTATATCGAGCTTCCACCGTCCTCGACTCGCTAGTTGTTTATAAGCTTTTGTAGAAACTACTGTCCCTTTCATAGTTACTAGTATATTTTATTGTTCTTTTCACTTTTTAGCTTTGTTGTAAAATTATATTCGTAATAACTGATTGAGTCAAGGTTTAGAACTTATTTTTCTTCACTTTCTGCAAAAACAGGATCAACATTATATTCCATTAGGTGATCCCAATCGTCATTGCTAAGCATGTCCAATTGTGCTTCAATTAGCATTCTAAAACGATTTCTAAAGACCTTTGATTGCTTTTTAAGTTCTTCAATTTCTATTGTAATCTTTCTTGATTTGGCAAGTGATTCATTTATAATACGATCTGCATTTTTCTCAGCTTCTTTTATAATTAGTTTAGCTTCTTTAGATGCATTACGCTTAACTTCCTCTGCAGTTTCTTGCGCAATCAAAATGGACTTATTTAATGTTTCTTCGATATTTGTAAAATGACCTAGTTTTTCATTTAGTTCGGATAATTTAGATTCAAGCTCTTTCTTCTCACGAATGACTAATTCATAATCCTTGATTACCTGATCAAGAAATTCATTTACTTCATCTTCATCATAACCACGAAACCCTTTATTAAATTCTTTATTATGAATATCTAATGGCGTTAAAGGCACAAGTGCCACCTCCAAAAAAATTTATATGATGTATTCCTTATTCACTACATAAAATGAATACTTTAATATTCGACAGAAATCCTTAAAATCCTTCAAGAATTTTTTGTTTAAGGAAATTTATAAAAATAATGATATGTATAAACTGATGTTAGGGTTAATTCAATTCCAACTCCATAGGCGTACGTTTTTGTTCCTAAATTTGTTTACCAATATTAATTTTCCATTTATCTTTTTTCGTCTTACCATCAATCGTATGGAGTTTACTTCTACCATAGCCCCTAAGCGAAAGAACATCTTCTTCCTTACATTCAAAGGAGGAATGTTCAATTTTTTTCCAATTAACCTTAACAAGACCATTTTCAATAAATGCTTGCGCCTTCTGTCTCGATATTTGATAGATAGATGCCAAAACCACATCTAACCTCAAAGAAGAGACAGTTACTGCCTGTTCGGCCCATTGATCCTTGATCTCGAGCAAATCCTTACTATGGATTTCCTTAAGGGAAACAGTTGCTCTTCCTACCGAATTAAAATTCATTTGTATGTAGTCTGAGATCTCTGTTGCAACTACCAATTGAACTCTTTCTTCATTCGTGACAATATCACCAAATTTTGACCGTTTAAGTCCGAGGGACATTAATGACCCTAAAACCTTACGATGATCAATGGTTACAAACTTTGTGGGATACTGTATCTCAAAATAGGATAGCATAAAATCTTCTTCATTCGGTTGAAAATAGCTAGGGTAAATAAGTGCCCGCTTCCGCTCACAAGATTCTTTTCCACCTGAAAATTCTACTAATGTATCTCCACTCGAACCAATCACTAGTTTAACGATTTCTTGTTCACGCGGATCAAGAAAATCAATTAACTTTGGACTATATTGTTCCTCGACGTTTTCTCTCCACTCTAATACTTGATCAATAAATGCATGCTCTTCTTTTCGAAAATGTTGATATAGATTCATTGATACTCTCCAACTTATATGAATTAACAATAAAATGACAATTCATTATATAGTAGCAAAAAAGAAAGGGAACTTTTTAATTTGAGCCCCCTTTCTACAAACCAGTTATTTAAAACATGGATTGTAATGCATATAATCCTCGACCTGCAAAATTTAGAACTAAAATACCAACGATAGGCGAAATATCAATCATACCAAGTGGTGGGATAAACCTGCGAAACGGTTCAAGATATGGTTCACAAATTCTTGTTAAAAACTGCCCAATTGCTGATTCTCTAGCATTGGGAAACCATGACATTAAAATATAAATAATTAATGCGTATGAGTAAATCTCTAACGCCTTACTTAAGATATAAATAACAAGCGCCATTCACTTACCACCCCTTATCTGCGTATTCGTCATTCGAGACAATTTCTGAAATATTACCAGACACATCTACATTGTCCGGTGTGCATAGGAAAATATTAGATCCTATACGTTGAATGTCTCCACCTATGGCATATACTGTACCACTTAAGAAATCAACAATTCTCTTTGCCTGGTCATGCTGAATTCGTTGCAGGTTAACTACTACAGCTCGTCGATTTTTTAAATGGTCAGCGATCTCTTGAGCCTCTGCATATACTCTAGGTTCAAATAAAACGACTTTTGAAGACTTTTGGACACTCTGAAGGCTTACGACATTTTGTTTATTTGCAGCTTTTACTGGTTTAGTAGGTTCTGCCTCTTCTTCAAAATAATCTTCTTCGTCATATTCATATTCATCTTCAAGTGCAAAAAAACTTTTAAATTTTGACTTTATACTCATAATGAACACCCTCTTTTAAAATTCTTTTCCTACCAATGAAGTTCCTAGCCTTATAAATGTCGCCCCTTCTTCAATAGCAATTTCAAAATCATTTGACATTCCCATTGAAAGTTCGTTACAAGGAGCGTATGTAAGACCTAAAGCTTGTACATTATTTTTCAACTCACGCAAGTCTCGAAAACAGTTTCTTATTAGTGCATCGTCTTCCGTATATGGAGCCATGGTCATCAAACCAACAACCTCAATTGAAGGAAAATCAATAAGTGCCTTAACAAATGGAATAACTTGTTCAGGCTCAATTCCATGCTTTGATTCCTCGCCAGATGTATTTACTTGAATAAAGCATTTTTTTTTGTTTTCTGCTCTCTTTTGAATTTCTTCGGCTAACGATATTCGGTCTAAAGAATGAAGATAATCGACTTGATTAATGATACTCTTTACTTTCTTTGTTTGAAGAGATCCAATAAAATGCCAAGTTGCATTATCCTCAATAGCCTCTTTTTTCTTGAGAAGCCCATTATCTCGATTTTCACCAATATGTATAACTCCTGCCTCTATAGCTTCCTTAGTAGTTTCAATACTAACATATTTCGTTACGGCAATAATTGAAACTGTTTCTTCACTACGATTTGAACGGGCACACGCTGCAGCAATTTTTGTAGTAATTTCCTCAAGGTTTGTCTTTACATTCATCTCATCAAACCTCCTTTATGCCAATAAAACTCATCATTCGTCCAGTTTTACCATTATCCTTACGATGAGAAAAGAAAAGATTATTTTCACAACTAGTACAATATGAAGAAACACTAATATGATTTTCTCTTATTCCAGCTTTTTTTAATAACTCATAGTTCAATTGTTTTAAATCTAATTGATATTGACCGTCCTCTTTATTACTGAAAATGTTAGCACTTTCTATCTCTAGATCTCTAACTAAGTTGATAACATAATCATCTACAACGTAACAACACTTCCCTATTGCTGGTCCAATAGCGGCAAATATTTGATGAGGTAATACACCTTCTTCTCGCCATTTTTGTACCATCTCACCTGCAATATTCTTCACAGTTCCCTTCCAGCCCGCGTGAGCAATTCCAATTAACTGCCTATCAGGCGAATAAAAGAAGAGAGGAACACAGTCAGCATAACAAAGTGTTAACAGTATGTTTTTATCGTCAGTATATAGTCCATCAGTATCTTTTATACTATTAGAATAGTCATAAACTCCGGCACCAATGTCACTACTTGAAACCTTTACTATTTTATTATCATGTGTTTGTTCAGAACAAACCCATCTCGAAGTTGGAAAATCAAGGAGTGTACCTAGCAAATTACGGTTTGAACCAACTGTATTTGGATTATCTTTTACATGAAGTCCGAGATTGAAGGACTCGTAGTCAGTTGAACTTATCCCTCCAACTCTTGTTGTAAAACCAGCTACTAGCATATCAGCCGATAAATTATTCCAAGTTGATAACTCGAGCACTTGTTCACTTTTTCTAACAAATGGTTCTATACTCATAACAGCAACCCTTTTTTATGTCGTTATTTGTAATTTAGAATGGTCATCTAATATGCCACTTATAAAAAATTAGCCTTTCTTTTGCCTATTTTATCATAGTTTAGCAAAAGAAAGGAGTGGATGATAGGAAAAATGTCAAAATTTAGCCTGATTTATTCTACCTCTTTGTGTGTTCTAACCAAAATTACATCTTTCCCCACTTTAATTATGTTTCTCCAAGGAATGACTACCTCTTGCTCCCTTCCAAATAAGCCTAATACTCCACCCGATCCAGTTATTACAATGGACTCAATTTTTCCTGTTGCAAGATTTATGTCAATATCTCCAATATTTCCTAATCTGCGTCCATCAGCAACACTAACAACGTCTTTTGTTTGAAAGTCTGATATTTTCACCATCGGCAACCGCTCCTCCTATATTTCCATTATTATAAATATATGATTGAATTCTTACTTTTTATGAGATAAATGATTAAATACTTATATAAAATAAATACAAGGAAATGATAATAAAATTTCGACTGATTTTCCCCATTCCCTGTGGTCGATATTCTTACAATAGAGGCTAGCCGGGAATAGTTTCGCTATGCCGGTGGTAATTATACTTTCTAAACAAAAAAGACATTCGTATGAAGCTACGAATGCCGGTTCTTTTTCAATTTAGAGTTTGACAATGCTTGTACCATTTATGTAAAAGTTCTTTACATAGTTATCATTAGTTTTGAATGTTTTTATTCATTTGTTTTATTGCTGCCTTCTCAAGTCTTGAAACTTGAGCCTGCGAAATTCCGATTTCCTCAGCAACCTCCATTTGTGTTTTACCTTGGAAGAATCTCTTCCGAAGAATGAGCTTTTCTCGATCATTTAGTCGTCTCATACCTTCTTTTAGAGCAATTTCTTCAATCCAATGGGAATCACGGTTGCGCTCATCACTTAATTGATCCACAACATAGATTGGATCGCCACCATCATTATAAATTGGCTCAAATAATGAAACCGGGTCTTGGATTGCATCAAGAGCAAATACAATTTCTTCATGCGGTACCTCTAGTACCTTTGAAATTTCCTCAGCTGTAGGTTCCCTTGAAGTTTCACTCATTAGACGCTCCCTAACCTGTAAAGCTTTGTAGGCAATATCCCGTAAAGACCGTGAAACCCTTATCGGATTATTGTCTCGTAGGTATCGTCTAATTTCACCGATAATCATCGGTACAGCATATGTTGAGAATTTAACATTTTGGCCTAGATCAAAGTTGTCAATCGATTTCATAAGTCCGATACAGCCAACCTGAAATAAATCATCAACAAATTCGCCTCTGTTGTTAAAACGTTGGATCACACTAAGCACTAATCGTAAATTTCCATTTACGAGCTTATCGCGAGCAGACAAATCTCCACTTTGCATTTGTCTAAATAATTCTCGCATTTCTTCATTCTTAAGTACTGGAAGTTTTGAAGTATCTACACCACAAATTTCTACTTTATTTCGTGTCAATTCTTTCCCTCCTAACAGGAGTTGCTGTACAAAGTTAAGTATCTCCGTAAGAGGGAAAAATATGCATTTCCTATCGACAAGTATTTATCTGATTTCCTCCAATATCCTTACAAATCAACAAGTTACATGGAATAAATATTTTTTCAAAAGCAATATTACACCATTTTATTAAACTCTTTCCTTAACCGTTTTATGATTCGCTTTTCTAATCTTGAAATATAGGATTGGGAAATTCCTAACATATCCGCTACATCTTTTTGTGTCTTCTCTTCACCACCAATTAATCCAAAACGCAATTCCATAATTTGTTTCTCCCTATCATTTAATTGGTGCAGTGCCTTAACCAATAACTTTCGGTCAACGTTTGCCTCTAAATCTTTGGTAATAATATCCTCTTCTGTACCTAATACATCTGATAATAATAACTCATTGCCATCCCAATCAATATTTAGCGGCTCATCAAATGAAACCTCAGAACGAATTTTATTATTTCTTCTAAGATACATTAGGATTTCATTCTCAATACACCTTGAAGCGTAAGTGGCAAGTTTAATTTTCTTTTCGGGATTAAATGTGTTAACAGCTTTTATTAATCCGATTGTTCCAATACTAATTAAATCCTCGATATTTATACCAGTATTTTCAAACTTCCTTGCAATATATACTACTAATCGTAAATTGCGCTCAATTAAAATAGAACGAGCAGCTTGGTCACCACTGGGCAGTTTCCCTAAGAGATGTTCTTCTTCATCCTTTGAAAGTGGAGGTGGTAATGCTTCACTACCGCCAATATAATATATTTCATCTGTTTTTAATCCAAGTTTTATTAAAAGTTTATACCATAAATATGTAAATTTTAGTTTTAGCTTTGCCACTGAAAGTTCTCCCTTCTATTTTGTAAATTTCAGAGTATGATTATTATAAGAACTGATTCTTATTACCTGTTTTCTCCCTTTTTTAAGATGCTGATGGGATAGTTGACGAAACAAGCATCTTAGGATGAACAATACAGTCATATTCACCATCTGTTGACAATGTTGTGTGATTTAATGCGATTAGTCCTTTTTTAACGATGATATCCTCATTTCCTTTATGAATCGTAATAAGATCTGGTATAAGAGCAAATAAAAACTGGTGATTCTGCCCTACTCCTCTATATGGAATGAGCCGAACACGATTTTCCCATTTATGTGGTTCTGTTAATGAATCACTGGTTAATAATTCAATATTCTTTGACTGTTCAATTAGGGATTTTGGAAAATAACTTTCAAATTTAGGAGTATCTAATATCATTACTGGTCTTTTCGTTATAGGATCAAACAGTTGGTTACCACTGTCAATTAACCCTCTCGCTTTTAACTCTACATCATCAATTTGAATAGTTACGTCAACAATCTGGTCATAAAATATTTGCTTCGTTTCTATATCAGAGATCCTATTTTTAGAAAAGTACCAAAGTATAGGAAACCCTAGTAATACAAAGCCCCAGCTTATTGGATTACCGTAACGTGTGGAATCAGTTAATAACACTCCATCTAATACAGCAACTTCAAATTCCAAGAAGTAATGCACACCTATCATTCCACCCCCAATCATAAACGTAGTGAAATAAAAGGTTAAAAGACCTTGAAAAAAATAACGAAACCTTTTATAACCAAAAGCAACCCCAACTATAGCGAATGAAAATAGTAATTTTGTAAGTGGATGGGAAGCAATGGTTGCAAATGGCGATACGATTAAAAGAACAAGAAGCGATCCAATAAACGCACCAACTACTATTCTCCACTTAATTATCCTTCGTTTTAGGATAAATGCTGTTAATAATAACAATAAGGCGTCAAAGGAAAAGTTTAATAACCAAATGACATCCAAATAGATATACAATCGATTTCTCCTTTCACGGATTCATACTCCCATTGTTTGTAAATAAAAATAGTTAGCTTTTGAGATTCTATTGTTTGAAAGTTTTGTATTCAAGCTTAAAAATTAGTATATAGTACATCTTATATGGAAGTCTGTCATTTCATGCCGATTACAAAGGAGAAATTTTGAAAGATTACTTCTATTTTTGTCAGTAGGGTTAAATTCATTGGGGAAAAGATTGATGTAAACGAGATGAAAACAAGTTAAAAAGGCATTCGACAATTTATTTGTCAAATGCCTTTTCTATTATAATAAGGTAAATGCTAGTCTTACTTACCCTCTTCTATTACGATTACGTAAGAAAGTAGGGATGTCAAGTGCATCCTCAGCTTGATGAGATGAACGTGTATGCATTTCCTGTTGTGGTTCTTCACGCTTAACTTCACGCTTAGGCGCTACTGCTTGTTGTTTTGTATTGAATGAAGGGCGAGATTGACGAGTTGGGTCAATTTCTGCCTCAACAAACCCTGTAGCAATTACAGTAACGATAATTTCTTCTTTAAGGTTCTCATTGATTACGGAACCGAAAATCATATTTACTTCTTGATCAGAGGCTGATGCTACGATATCAGCAGCTTCTTGAACTTCATATAAACTTAAATTCGTACCACCAGTGATATTCATTAAGACACCTTGGGCACCGTCAATAGAAGTTTCAAGTAATGGACTTGAAATAGCCTTTTTAGCAGCTTCAGCAGCACGGTTTTCACCAGTAGCAACCCCAATACCCATTAATGCAGATCCTTTGTTCGACATGATCGTCTTAACATCGGCAAAGTCTAAGTTAATTAAGCCTGGTACCGCGATAAGGTCAGAAATACCTTGTACACCTTGTCGTAAAACATTATCTGCTTCACGGAATGCTTCAAGCATTGGTGTGTTTTTGTCAACAATTTCTAATAAGCGGTCGTTTGGAATAACAATTAGTGTATCTACTGATTCTTTCATTGCAGAAATTCCGCCTGCTGCTTGTGTTGCACGCTTTCTGCCTTCAAACGTGAATGGTCTTGTTACTACACCTACTGTTAATGCACCTAAATCTCTTGCAATTTGAGCGATAACAGGAGCAGCACCAGTTCCAGTTCCTCCACCCATTCCAGCAGTAACAAATACCATGTCAGCTCCTTTTAAAGCTTCTTCGATTTGTTCTCTACTCTCTTCAGCTGCCTTTTTACCAACCTCAGGATTAGCTCCTGCTCCTAATCCACGAGTAAGTTTACCACCTATTTGCATTTTTATTTCAGCTTTAGAAAGATTTAAGGCTTGTGCATCTGTATTTACAGCTATAAACTCGACACCTTGAACGCCATGTTCTATCATTCGGTTTACAGCGTTATTTCCACCGCCACCTACACCTATTACCTTTATAGTAGCTAATTGATCAACATTTGTATCAAACTCTAACATTATTAGATCCTCCTAATTTGCATATATACTTCTCTTTTAAACAAATACGCATACGTATTTGCGCCCAGCTATTTAACCAAAGGAAAGTATCCTACTAGTTGATTGTGGACATTTTTTGATAGTTAGCCTATTTGGCTTAATACTATTCAATGCTGGTAAACCAACATTGAAAACACGAGTCTTCCGCCGGGAGGTTATCATTTTAATTCGGCGTATGCAGAATTAAACTTCTACCTATTCAAAGAAGAGACCAAAAAATCTCTTAACCTTTTTCCCTATATTTTGATCACCATTTGTGTTGGTTTTAGAGTTATTTTTAGCTTGAGGCTGGCGAGCAGGTCTTTTTTCAGCACTGTCAATCGAAACTGAAGAACTAATCTTTGTACCTTGTATTCTTGCATGCTCGTAAGCAAATTGAAGTAAACCTACACCAGTTGAGAATTGTGGTTCTCTAACACCAATATAATCTGGTTTTGCAATTCGTACATTACTTCTAAATACAAGCTGAGAAAGCTCTAAAACCCCAGGCAAATTAACCACTCCGCCTGTTAAAACAAAGCCTCCAGGCAGATCACCTATGCCCATTTTCTTAATTTCCTTTTGAACCAATAATAGGATCTCTTCTAATCTAGCTTCGATAATGTCAGAGATTTGTAATTGGCTATATTGTTCATGTTGATCACTGCCAATAATAGGTACGTTAAATACTTCTTCCTCTGATGCATCATCATAGAAGGCATGTCCATGTTTAATTTTTATTTTTTCAGCATCCTCAGTTGATGTCCGTAATCCAATAGCCAAATCCTTAGTAATATGGTCACCACCAACAGGAAGTACACTAGTAGATTGTAAGAAGCCATCATTAAATACTGAGATAGTAGTAGAGCCCCCACCCATATCGACAAGAGCAACACCAAGATTCTTCTCGTCATCTGATAATGATATAGAACCTGCTGCAAGAGGTTGTAAGCAAATCGCTGCGATATCAAGACCTGCCTTTTCAACACAGCGTAATAAGTTATGTAGTATTGTTCTGGAAGTTGTAATAATTGTACCTTCAACTTCTAGTCTTACCCCTAACATACCACGAGGGTCACTGATTTCATCATATCCATCTACAATAAATTGCTTTGGAATCATATCTATTATTTCTCTCTCAGGTGGAATAGAGATAAACTGTGCTGCATCAATTACACGAAGTACGTCATCATTACTAATTTCTCGATTCTGACGAGATTCACTTGAAACAGCAACAACTCCATGGGCATCCTGTAATTGTACATTGTTAGCTGGTACACTTACAACTACTTGATTAATAGAGACTCCTACCATTCTTTCTGCTTGTTCAATTGCCTTTTTGATAGAATGAACGGTTTCGTCTATATCAACTATAGTTCCTTTTTTTAAGCCCTCAGATTTAACATTACCCACACCAATTATGTTAAGAGAATCATCGACCATTTCACCGATAATAACCTTAACACTGGATGTACCGATGTCAAGACTAACACTTATTTCATTGCTGTTCATTCTGTGGCACCTCCTTTTTCATAAAACACAATTCAAATATAACATTTTTGTCGAACAACAATTATTATTTTTCAAAATATTATTCTACATATGGAAAATATTCAACAACAACTTAATATTTCCCTTTATAAAATATTAACTTTTTTCTATTTTATCACGAGAAAGGCTCCATTTGGATATAATTATTCGTCTAATTACTGCGATATTTTGGAAAAGTCTTACCCCAAAAGCGAACACAGCCACTAAATACAAGTCTACACCAAGATGTACACCTAGAAAAGCTAAACTTGCTGCTAAAAGAATATTAAAAAAGAAACCTGAAACAAAAACAGATTGATCATAAATATTTTGTAGATGAGCCCGTATTCCCCCGAACAATGTATCAAGTGCAGCTAAAACTGCTATCGACAAATAGTTCGAGTACTCAGCAGGAATTTTAAATTCTGATAATAAACCAAGGATTATACCAACGATTAGACCGAAAATTGGAAGCCACATTACTACTTTTCCACCTTTATCACTTTTTATCAGGTTCCATATGAGTAATCCGAATCGGATCGTCATAAGAAGGAACAGTAACAGCCTTGCTAGGCTTAGTTATTTTCAAACGTAAGTTGTCAATAAAAAACTGTCGTTCAGCCTCAGATGCTTTTAATTTATTATATAACCTCTCCGCATCATCGGCGATTACGTTTATTTCGATGGGTAGTGTTGAAATTGTATATGAGTCAATTTTTGGTCTACCTTGTATTTCACGTATGACCGTAGTAGAAATTACACGGTGACCATCAATAGAAATTGCCTTGGCTTGATAAGAATTCAACTCATTTACTAGCCATCTAAGTAAACTTGGAGAAATATATCCAGCCTGTCTCCCAGCTTCATTAAAGGATTGTTCAACAGTAATCGTAATTCCAGGACCAGTCATTTCTGTTAAACCGGCCTCTTTCCTTAATTCATCCAATGTTTCTTGTAAAATAAGTATCCTACTATCGTCCCGCTCATTTTCGTACTGTTCCATTTTTGCTTCATAAGTATATATTTGAGATAATAAATCTGTGTACAACTCTTGTGATTGCTTTAATGCTTCACGTAATTCCCATAAGTCACGAGTATCACGAACTTCAGGTTCTTGAATGGTTTGAAATTGGACTGCAACCATGAAACCTATAATACCCGTAATAACTGTAAAGCTCATAACTTTCTTTTTGTCCAATAAAACCACCTAACTTTCTAGTAACGCATTTTATTCATCTGCACTTAATAGAGGGTCCATTACGATATCTGACTTTGTTTCGATTTTCACGACAATATTATCTTGTATGAGTTGGTCGGTAATACCACCGTTCATATTCAAAGCAGGAGTTAATACTCCTGGATCACCGATAGCCGAAATAACAAAAGGTGCCGGGTATGGCTTGCCATCCACTACTACTACAGGTCCGTTACAATAGATATAGGAGTTTGCATTTAATCTTTTTCCATTAACTGAAACAGCCTGAGCCCCTGACACATACAATTCATTTATAACCTTAAATAAGTGACTTTCATGTACAAGATAATTATTAATATTAACATCCTTGCCAGACGGTACATATGAAGCGTCCTCTAGCGTTACAACAACTCCACTACCCTTTACGGCAATTTCACCAACAACCATACGATATTTTTCAACTTCTTCAACGAGATTATAATAGATTTGCTCTTGTTCTTCGTTAGCAAGGTCTGCTTCTATCGCTTGAATTTGATCTTGTTTTTCAAGTAATTCCTTTTGTAGTCCACGATTCTTTTCATTCTGATTATTAAGTTGGGTTCTAATCTTATTTTCTTCATTCCATTGTTGATCAGAAATTGGATTTGCCTCTAACTGTTCTTTCGTAAACGAATACGAAAAAGAAATCATAAAACCTAAAACTAAACAGACAAATGATAGAATGACATGCCTACCCCTCACCTTCATTAGTATCCATCTCCTCTTCAGTGGTGTTCTGATATTCATAAGGTATAAAGGTTGGTACAACATCCAACTCAATATAACCATTTAGGCTTGGATCCAACTCACTAACTATAGAAGGGTATGCTTCAATATTTTTCGAAATATTACGGACCGTCGCTCTCACTTCATACCCGTCATTCATATATAGAGTCATGTGAAGTGGGTCATACTCAGTAGGAGTATAATGAATTTCCGAGATAAGATTTGCAAGAGTTGGTTGTATTTCAGCTAATTCTTTAGCAAGAATTTTCGCTCCAGCCTCCTCCCAGCCTACAAGGATAGGAGCGTCCGCTGGTAAAATATTTTCATCTTTTTTAATAGGATTAATAATATCCCCATTTTCAATAAGTGGATGAAATTGATTATTCATATTAATATACCCGACTCTTTTATACTCAGTTATATTTATTACTATAGTATTAGGTAGTTTTTTTTCAATATGTACATTCTTTATTTCAGAGTGCTTCTTTATTCGATCAGTTACATCATTTTGATTAACCTTCCAAAAGCTTGTCCCAATTTTTAAATCACTAAGTCCAACTAAAAAGTCTGTTGATAGACTCTGGTTTCCCTTAACTGTAATAGTGCCAATTTTACTTAAAGGGGATTGAAAATATAGGACTCCTGACAACAATAGAAAGAAGAAGGTAATGTACATAATTAACCTTCGATTTGCTTTTTGTTTTCGTCTTTCCTTTAACTTAGGAATTCTATCTTCAATGGTAACAACCTTCTGCTTCGCCAAAAACCTTCACCCCACTAGGGATAATTTTCTTAATCAATTTGTTATTTCTGTAACGTAAAGAAACGGCATGAAACATGCCGTTTTGTAGGAAGTACAACAACATAAACATGTTATTGTATTATATCATAATTTCCTAAGAATTGGGTGATAAAGAACAAGCCTATTTTCCTAATTTTTACGTGGAGTTTTTAGAAAAATATCTTTTTAAAGGGGTCTTTTCAAAAAGAAGTTCCTTTTGCCTGTTTTCTTTTAAGGTGAATGTACAAGGATTTGTGATTTCCGCTCCTGGTACTCGCTTTCCGCGGGCGGACCGTGAGCCTCCTCGTCGCTACGCTTCTGCGGGGTCTCACCTGGTCACGCTTTTCCCGCAGGAGTCTCGCACCATGCGCTCCAATCACTCTATTAAAATTTATTATTCTACTCAAGAGACGAATTTAAAAATTGTGCAAGCTACCTTTGTAAAAGACTATTTCAATCAAATACTTCTAGCTTCTACCAATTATCTCAACTTCGGTATGCATGGTTACACCGTGTAAAGAGTGTATTTTTTCTTTGACATATTTTATTAATTCTAGAACATCTTCAGCTTTTGCATTTCCGGCGTTAACAATAAAGTTTCCGTGCATTTCGGATATTTTCGCTCCGCCAATTGTATAACCCTTTAATCCTGATTGTTCAATTAGTTGGCCGGCATAGTTTGGCAGTGGATTACGGAATATACTCCCTGCACATGGTAAATCCCAGGGCTGTGTATCACGTCGATAGTCTTTATTTTTCTTCATTACTGCTACAATATCTTCTTTATTACCTTCTGTAAGCTGGAAAGTCGCTTCTACAACGATGCCCGGTCTCTTTGTTTGCAATACTGAAGTTCGATATGAAAATTCCATATCCTCTTTCGTTAACCATTCAAATGTTCCGTCCTCGAACAATATATGAGCTTTGGTTAAGATCTTAGAAATATCAGATCCATGTGCACCAGCATTCATATAAACAGCGCCGCCTATGGAACCAGGAATTCCACTAGCAAATTCTAAGCCTGACAGTCCTTTTTTTCCAATAAGTACTGCTAAACTAACCACTGAATAACCTGCACCGACTGTAATCGAATTTCCTTCAATATCCAAATGATTAATTCCGTTACCGAGTTTAATTACTGCGCCTTCTATTCCTTTGTCAGAAACTAATAAATTTGAGCCCCTGCCAATTGCTCTCCATTTTATGCCATGCTTCTTTACAATATCAATGGTTTTTTTTACTGATTCCACACTATTAGGTTCTATAAATATATCTGCAGGACCACCTATTTTAATTGTGGTGTGCTTTGCTAGTGGCTCGTTTACCAAAACCTTACCAACATTTGCATCCATTAGTTCTTTTGCAATTTTGTCCATATTAACCTCCTTTACCAGAAACGGTAAGTAGTTCTCTTAGTTTTATTGTATGCTTTTTTTTACCGTCTGGAACAAACGCCTACACTAGTTCATTCATAAGCTTATATAAACGATTAGCTGCGTCTGGTATACCTATTTTTAAAGATGCATTCTTCATTTCCTCAAGTCTTTTTTCGTCTAAAAGGATTGAATCTATATCTTGTACTAGTTGTTTTCCGTTCAACTCTTTTTCTAACCGTAATATTGCTGCGCCTTTATCACTCAAAGATCGCGCATTTTTTTCTTGATGATTATTCGTTACATAAGGACTAGGAATTAAAATACTTGGTAACCCTAGAGCAGTAAGTTCTGCCAACGTTGTTGCTCCAGCACGAGCGACTACTAAATCAACACCTGAAAGTACATCAGGCATATTATGAATAAAAGGTTTGATAACTACATTATCCGGGTTTCCAACATCCCTTACTTTATCTAAAACTGCATCATAATGAACCTCACCTGTTATATAAAGAAATTGATAATTTTTGTTTTTGACAAGTTCAAGAGCATCTAAAAAAGCATCATTTATTGGTCTTGCTCCCCTGCTGCCACCAACAAGTAACACTGATTTCTGAAAGCTATTAAGACCTACTGAAGTTCTTCCCTTCATACCATCCTTATTAAGGACTTCCGAAGCACGAGGATTACCAGTCAATACAACTTTTTTATCTGGAAAATACTGTTTTGCCTCTTCAAAGCAAACAGCTATTTTGTCTACGTACCGGCTTAAAAACTTATTTGTCAGACCTGGTACACTATTTTGTTCATGAATTATCGTTGGAATGTGTAATCTGGAAGCTGCATAAACCACAGGTCCACAAACATAACCTCCAGTTCCAATGACCACATCTGGTTTAAATTCTTTAATGTATTTCTTACTATCACTTACACCTTTAAAAAACCTGCTAACTGTTTTTACGTTATCAAATGACAATTTACGTTTAAAACCAGTTATATGTATTGTTTTAAAAGGTATTTTTTCTCTTTTTACGATACCGCTCTCCAGTCCATTCTCGGTACCTATATATAAAAATTCAGCTGATGGATTCAGTTTCTTTATTTCTTTCACTAATGCCAATGCAGGGTATATATGTCCTCCAGTACCTCCACCGCTTATTAAAATTCTCAAGGATACTCCTCCACTTCCCTTTGAAAGTCTTCATAGAAATATGAGAAACCCTGTTAATTAACAGGGTTTTTATCATAGTATAACATATATTCAACACTTTTTGGATTAATACCTTGCGTATCGACTTATATTCAATAGGACACCAACTGCCATCAGCATTAGAGTTAATGATGAGCCTCCGTAGCTTAAAAATGGAAGTGTTATCCCCGTAACCGGCATTAATCCTGTTACTACCCCAATATTTATAATTACTTGAATGGCAATCATTCCAATGATTCCAATCCCGAGGAAGCTTCCATATAAGTCTGGGGCGCCTAACGCAATCCGAACACCTCTCCATAACAAGATGCTAAACAAGATAATGACAAAAGAGCCACCAATAAAACCTAATTCCTCAGCTAAAATAGCAAAAATAAAATCTGTTTGAGGTTCAGGTAAATAAAAGAACTTCTGTCTACTTTGTCCTAATCCTAAACCGAATAGACCTCCTGGCCCAATTGCATACAAAGACTGGATAATTTGAAAACCAGTACCTAAAGGATCTTCCCATGGATTTAAGAAAGAAGTAATTCGTTTAATACGATATGGAGCTGAGAGAATTAAGCCTGCAAACCCGGCAACCCCTATTAATCCTAACACTACAAAATGTGCAATTCTTGCTCCTGATACATATATCATTACAATACAAGTTCCTACCATTACTGTACCTGTGCCTAAATCCGGTTGAAGCATTATCATTCCGAATGCTAGGAAAACAAGTGAAAGTGATGGCATTAAACCTTGTTTAAAGGATGTAATCTTTTTTTGATTCTCTGATAAAAACTTTGCGAGGAAGGCAATCATAGCTAACTTCATAAATTCTGAAGGTTGAATCGAGAAAGCACCTACACCAATCCAGCTTTGAGAACCATTTCGTTCCATTCCGATTCCAGGAATTAACACAAGAACTAGTAAAACAAAGCAAATGATAACGAGTACTTTTGCCCATGTTCTCCACGTCCAATAGTCTATATTCATAATGAAGAACATTGCAATAATTCCTACACCAGCAAATAATAATTGTCTTTTAGCAAAAAAGAATGAATCATCAAATTTATATGTAGCCCATACTGCACTGGCACTATACACCATTATTAATCCAACTGCTAAAAGAGTGAGTGTTGTAATAATTAAAATGATATCAGGAGTCGTTTTTTGGGTCACAATGAAAACACCTCTACATTCTAGATTCAGAGCTTATGGCAGACAATCAATGTGGCTTCTTAGGAGAGCCACCATAGACTCTTTTCTAGATTGTCCAAGCCCTTACTTAAGCTTATGCACGGCGTTTATAAAAATGTCTCCTCTTTCTTCAAATGTTTTATGTTGATCCCAGCTCGCACAGGCAGGCGATAATAAAATAATATCACCCTCATTTGAAAGTCCATAAGCTTCGTAAACCGCTGCTTCAACATTATCGACATGTTTAATTAAATCTATTCCCGCAAGTTTCCCCGCACGTTCTATCTTTTTCGCAGTTTGACCATAAACAACCAAAGCTTTAACATGTTTAAGCTGTTCAATAAGATCATCAAACTCATTACCTCTGTCAAGTCCGCCAGCTAGTAAAACAACCGGCTTTTCAAAGGCAGTAATCGCCTTTTGAGTAGCCAAAATATTAGTTGCTTTGGAGTCATTATAAAACTTTCGTCCTTTTACAGTTTTAATATACTGAAGACGATGTTTAACCCCGGTAAATTCTCCTAATACCTCTTGAATAGCAGAATTTGAAACTCTAACTAACTTTGCAACAGCTATTGCAGCAAGTATATTTTCTAAGTTATGAATTCCAGGTAGGACTATATCTTTAATATCAATTATTTTCTCATCACCAAAGTAAACAGCCTGGTTTTTAATGTAGGCTCCTTCTTCAATCGGTTGTGTAGTTGAAAAAGGAATCTTTTTAGCCTTACATCTCTCGGAAGCCTGCAATACTTCTTTATCATCAATATTAATTACACAAAAATCATTTTCGGTTTGGTTTTCAAAAATTCTTGCTTTAGCGTTAATATAATCTTGCTTCGTCCCATGGTAATCTAAATGTGCGTCAAAAATATTTAATAAAACCGCTATCCTCGGTGCAAATTCATCAATTCCCATTAATTGAAACGATGACAACTCCGTAACAATAATATTTTCTGCCTCGGCTTCTTTAGCAACCTCGCATGCAACCGTTCCAATATTTCCGGCTACCAATGGGTTTTTACTTCCTTTATTAAGCATTTCATATATAAGTGTTGTTGTTGTTGTTTTTCCATTTGAACCTGTGATCCCAATAAAATCAGCCGCTGAAATATGATAAGCCAGTTCAACTTCAGTTAATATCGGAATACCTTTTTCAATTGCCTTTATAAGCAAAGGATTGCTATATGGGATACCCGGGTTTTTAATGATAAAGTCAAAATGATCATCCAAAATTTCCATTGGATGACCTCCACATATTACCTTAATTCCCGCCTTTTGTAATTCCTGTGCCGGTTGGTTTTCCTCGAAAGGCTTTTGGTCGTTAACGGTAATGTACGATCCTAGCTCCTGTAAAACCTTTGCTGCAGCAAAACCGCTTTTTGCTAGTCCAATTATTAAAATATGCTTATTTGTAAACTTATGAGTATTTTTCAATTAAATCCACACCTCAATGTATATTCCTAGAATCGCACATAATAAACCAACAGTCCAAAACGTAACGACAACTCTCCATTCGGACCAGCCAACAAGCTCATAATGGTGATGAAGTGGACTCATTCTAAAGACACGTCTTCCTGTTGTTTTAAAAGAAATTACCTGAATAATAACAGATAAAGTCTCAATAACAAATACTCCACCTATTAAAATGAGTAGTATCTCGAGCTTTAACATGATTGCCACAGTTGCAATTGCGCCACCCAATGCTAGTGACCCTGTATCCCCCATAAAGACCTTCGCAGGATTCGCATTAAAGACCAAAAATCCTAGTACAGCTCCCACAACTGCTACGCAGAAGATAGCTACATCATACTGTGCTTGGTTCCAAGCTAATACAGCAAAAGCACCAAACGCAATAGCTGCCGTTCCTGACACCAGTCCATCTAACCCATCTGTTAAATTAACAGCGTTAGAGAACCCTACCAACCAAAAAATTAGAAAGAAAATATAGAAAAACTTAAGGTCAAAAACAAAATCCGTTCCAGGTACTGCAATTGCAGTAGAAAAGTCATTTTGTTTAAAAATAAAATAGAAGATAATAGCAATAACAATCTGTCCAAATAATTTTTGCTTAGAAGTTAAACCTAAATTTCTTTTTAATACTACCTTGATAAAATCGTCTAGAAAGCCTAGTATTCCAAATCCAACTGTAACCAGTAACAATAAGTATGTAGTAACAGTCAGTTCGTTCAATCGATTTGATACCAAGAATGTTGTTACAACGACTGAAAGTAAGATAATAATCCCACCCATAGTCGGGGTACCTGATTTTTTCTGGTGTGATTTAGGTCCTTCTTCCCTGATACTTTGTCCAAATTTCAATCTACGTAAGAAAGGGATAAAAATGGGAGAGAGCATAACACTAATTACAAAACCGATAATAATTGAATAAAGTACAACCTCTTCTATCATTTTTATCCCCTCCCTTCTTCAATCTCAGCTTGAATTGTTGTAAGTTTTACCAGCCCATTTTCAACTAATGGGGTATGTGCGTTTTGTTGTTCGTGTTTTTCATGAAAAAATTTTGTCATAATATCATACCTATTTTCTTCGATTTTTTTTATATACAGTTCAATTAAATGTGCAAATGCAAGTAGGGTGTCATCTACTAAGAATACAGGAAAATGATTCGGAAGAAAACGTGGTAATTTATCAACCTTTGGCCAAACTGCACCAACGGCTCCATTATATAAAGCTTTTTTTAAAGACTCTTCCCTATTTTCTGCATTTATTGAAACATATAAACTCTTTCTTACTTTGACAGAAGGTTCGGTAGTAACATATAAAAAACAAATGTTGTCATCCCTTATCCCACGAGTTTCGATTGAAATATAGCTAACATCATCATAAGAAAGCATTTATAACATCTCCTTAATTGCACGAGCTGCAACAAGGCGGTCATCAAATTCATAAGTTTGATTACCTATAATTTGATAGGATTCATGCCCTTTACCAGCAATGATAATTATATCACCCTTTACCGCTTTTGAAATAGCATATTTAATCGCTTTTTCTCTATCGGGGATAGTAAAAAATGATTCACCCTTGACCCCATTTTCCATATCCTCAAGAATTTGTATCGGATTTTCTAATCTCGGGTTGTCAGAAGTGAATATTGGAATATCAGCATATTTCGTTGCAATCTGAGCCATGATTGGCCGTTTGGAACGATCGCGATCTCCACCACAACCAACGACTAGTAGAATTTTTCCTTGTGAAAATTGTTTTACCGTATTAAGGACATTTTCTAAGCTGTCAGGAGTATGTGCATAATCTACAATAACAGTGTAATTCTGGCCTTGGTTAACAAGCTCAAAACGACCAGGAACTCCTTTTACTCTTTCAACTGCATTAACTATAGATTGCAGAGGAATACCTGAAACCACACATACAGCAATAGCAGCAAGTACATTATAAACACTAAATAATCCTACTAGATTCATAGTGATTTTATACTTCCCAACAGGTGTCTCTAGATCAAATGCTGTCCCTGCCGAATTCATTTCAATGTTTCTTGCCATAATATCACTGGTCTGATTAATACCATATGTAATAATGGTTGCGGCAGTGGACTTCAAATACTCCCTTGAGGCTTTATCATCTGCATTCAGAACAGCGAATTTAGGACGTTTATGCTCGAAACGATTCCCTAAACTTGCAAACAGTAGTCCCTTTACTCGCCGATATTCGTGCATTGATTGATGGTAATCTAAATGATCTTGGGTGAGATTCGAGAAGACTGCTATATCAAAGTCACAGCCATGTACTCGCCCAAGGTCTAATGCATGTGAAGAAACTTCCATTACTGCAGTTTCCACCTGTTCATCGACCATTTGTTTAAAAGATCTTTGTAGCAGAAGTGACTCCGGAGTTGTATTTACCATATCAATTCTACGATTTCCAATTTTCGTGTACATTGTACCAATTAAACCCGTTTTTCGACCTACAGACTGGAAAATTTGCTCGATTATATGTGTAATAGACGTTTTTCCGTTTGTCCCTGTTACACCAATTAAGTGCAATTTTTGAGTAGGATGATTGAAAAATGCATCAGCAAGTATTGCCATTACTCGTCTTGAATCTCTTACAATAATAACTGGAATTGTAACATCGAGATTTCTTTCAGCAATAATAGCTGCAGCACCATTGTCTACTGCTTGTTTTGAAAAAGCATGCCCGTCGAATGTGTTTCCCTTCACACAAAAGAATAAGCTTCCCTGTTTAACCTCTCTTGAATCCATTTCAAGAGAAGTAATCACTGGGTTTGCTGTCCCTTTTGCAGTAAAATCATGCAAGTTTGCTAACAAATCTTGTAATCTCATCATGATTTTTACCATATCCTCTCGAAAGATTCCCTCAAGCTTCACATTCAAAATAAAATATTACGATAGACTTTAAGTATTGTCTAGTCCCATATTACATATATTCAGGACCCGACTTAAATATTTTACCTTCTTAATAAAACACAATTCTCAAATAAAAATATTACCCTATATTAATGGTATTCGGTTTTATAGAAAAAAGAAGCCTAAAGGAGAATCCTTCAAGCTACTCACATTACTTTTTAGAATCTTCCTTACCTTGTCCGTCTCCTAAATGGATACGTAGGGTTGTTCCTTCTTCAACTCGTTCACCTGCATCAGGTGCCTGATCTACGACCACATTACCTTCTCCACTTATATCTAATTTTATATTTGTAAGTTGTTGTTGAAGTTCTTTTTTTGTTAGACCTATTACATTTGGAACCTCAACATATTTTTTATCAGTCCATAATCTCATTTCTTTTTCTATTTGATTCTTGCGTTTTTCAATTCCTAATAATGGCAAACTCTCTCGCATAATATCACCTACGATTGGCGCTGCAACAACCCCTCCAAACTGTACAGTGCCTTTAGGATTATCTACTGCAATATAAATAACAATTTGTGGATCATCTGCTGGCGCAAAGCCGATAAATGAAACAATATGGTTATTTTGAAGGTAGCCTCCGCCTTTTTTTGATTTTTGAGCTGTTCCGGTTTTTCCACCTACACGATATCCATCTACATAAGCTCCTCCACCTGATCCTTTTGCTACAACATTTTCAAGAGCATAGCGAACTTTTTCGGAAGTTTCCTCAGATATGATGTTTCGTTTTGCCTGTGGAGTATTTCTACTAACAACCTCACCAGTAGTTGGGTCAACCCATTCTTTGGCTACATACGGTGTATATAAAGTTCCTCCATTAACGGCAGCAGCCACTGCTGCAACCTGTTGAATAGGTGTTACCGCAACACCTTGACCAAAAGCAGTAGTTGCTAACTCAACAGGACCAACATTCTCCGGTTTAAATAGTATCCCTGTCCCTTCTCCTTGAAGGTCAATACCGGTTTTTTGACCGAAGCCGAAGTCCTTAACATATTTAAATAATGTATCTTTTCCTAATCTGTTTCCTAATTCAACAAATCCAGGGTTACAGGAGTTTTGGACTACTTCCAGGAAAGACTGATGACCGTGACCACCTCTTTTCCAGCACTTTAAGGTAGCACCTCCCACCTTAACGAAACCTGGATCAGTAAAATGATCTTTCTCTAAATCTACCTTACCTTCTTCTAATGAAGCTGCAAGAGTTATTATCTTAAATGTCGAACCAGGTTCATACGTACTCCATACCGGCAAATTACGGTTGTATACCTCCTGTGGAACATTACGGAAGTTGGCTGGATCAAAATCCGGTCTAGATGACATTCCTAATATTTCACCTGTGTTTGGATCCATTGCTATACCTATTATTCCGTCCGGATTATATTGTGCTTCAGCTATATCAAGTTTACTTTCTAAAATAGTTTGTATTCGGGTATCGATCGTTAAACGTAGATCTAAACCGTCTTTTGGTGCGGTATAATCGTCAGCGATATCCGGCATTCTTCGTCCCTTTGCGTCTGAATAAAACTGCACACTGCCTTTCTCACCTTTTAACTTCTCATCATAAATTGATTCAATTCCAGTTAACCCTTGATTATCAATACCTGCAAATCCTAATACATGAGAAAGATAGCTCCCGAATGGGTAATGACGTTTTGAATCTTCAGCTATGTATACACCTTTAATCCCTAGTGCACGTACTTCATTTGCTTTTTCATGGGATATCTTTCTACCTTCAGGATTGATATAGACCTTTGATTCATTTTCTGTTAATTTTTTATAGGCCTTTTCCTTTGACATATTTAAAACTGCAGCTAATTTTTCAGCCGCATCAGCAGGATTCTCGATTTGTCTAGGTACAACTAATACTGTTGGAGCACTCTGGTTTGTAGCGAGTTCCACATCATTACGATCGAGAATTTTCCCTCGCTCAGGCTCAAAAGGAATATCGCGACTCCATGAATCTTTTGCAAGATCCGTCAGTTTTTCTCCAACAAAAAACTGCACATACCCTAAACGGACATCAATAATCAGAAATAGCAAAAAACCAATAAATAATACAATTGACAATCTTTTACGTACAGTTACATTTGAGACTCGCATATAATAGAACCTCCCGATAAATACATAACCGCCAAAGTAACAACACAGAATCTGTTGTATAGGCTCGTCTAAATATATGCTTGTACAGTTTATAATAGAACGCTGAACGTGGTTATTCCTCCTGAGAGATATTATATATAAGGTTATTTAATAGAAGTTGGAAGTATTAATTGATACATTTCTTCTTACCCACTCATATCAGATTCACTGCGTGAACGGGTGCGTTTCTTCTCTTTCTTACCCACTCATATCAGATTAGCTGCGTGAACGGATGCGTTACTTCTCTTTCTTACCCACTCATATCAGTTTAGTTTCGTTAGTGGGTATGTTTTGAAACGTAGCCACTATATAGAAAAAAGAACTGAGGAATTCCTCAGTTCTTACTCACTTTCTTCTTCTGTTTCTTCATTATATTCCAAATCACTAGGTGCTTCTTGTTTTTTCGTGTTAGGTGGTTCCAAAGTTACTTTAACTGTATCACCTTTTTTTAAGATGGATCCAGGAGGCAGATTTTGCTCAACAACATATCCGCTACCTTCATACGATACCGTAATACCAAGTAAATCTCCAAGCCTCATCACATCTCTTAGTGACCAACCAACAACATCCGGTAGTGTAGCTTCATTATCAGTCAGGAGGATAAATTGTTCACCAGGAAGGATTTTTTCTCCTTGTCTAGGACTCTGATTGACAATTTTTTTACCATTACCAACAATTACTCCTTTATGATGCTTTTCCTCAAGAGTCTTTTTAGCAACATCGACTGATTTATCAATATATGAATCTACATCTAGTTCATTATCTATATTCGGATTTGACTCAGTTTTTTCCTCGATTGGTTGAATGTTTAAATATTGAAGACTATTTTTCATTACATGATTGAAAATGAGCGAGACCGGATCTGAACCAATTTCAACTTCATTTAGCTTTGGTTTTTTAACAGCAATATAAACAATCAACTTAGGGTTATCCTTGGGAGCAATCCCCATAAAGGAATAGAAATAATTGCCCCCACCGTATAAATAACCACCATTTTCAAAAATCTCAGCAGTACCTGTCTTTCCAGCAACTTGATAACCTTCTAGATTATAAGGTTTTCCTGTCCCTTCCGTAACAACTCTCTCTAACAGATTTAAAACTTTACTTGCTGTGTCCGCAGAGATCGGTTCACCTGAGATTTTCGATTTATGATCTTCTATAATTTCACCTGTGTCTGGATCAACAATTTTATCAATTACATAAGGTTTCATCATTTTTCCGCCATTTGCAATAGCTGTTGCAGCTTGTATTTGCTGAATTGGCGTAACAGATGAAGCTTGGCCAAATGCTGTAGCAACTTGATCATACTCATATTTGAAGTTTATTTTATTTTCAACTTCTCCTGCTATATCAATTCCTGTTGGTTTATCTAAACCAAATCGACTAATATATTGTAATAGTTTTTCAGTACCTAACTGTTCCTTAGCAATTTTAGCAAAACCAACGTTGGAGGATTTGAGTACACCATCGTCATAAGTAATTGTACCCCAACCACCACGCTTATGGTCCCGGATAATATCTGGTCCAACTGCATAACTACCTGATAAATAACTTGCATTACCATCATAAACTCCTTCTTCAATGGCAGCAGCAAGGGTAAATATTTTCATAGTTGACCCCGGTTCAAAAGGATATGCAATTGCATCATTTAAGAAGTTTTCTATATTTCTAACATTTGGATCAAAGCTGGGTCTTGTTGACATTGCTAATATTTCGCCGGTCTTAGGGTTTGCTACTATTCCAATTATCTTTTCCGGCTCATATTCCTTTACAGCTGTATTCATCGCGTCTTCTAAAAAGGTTTGAATTGTCTGGTCAATTGTTAAATAAATGTCGTTCCCATTGTCTGGTGGCACAATTTGTTCCTTTGCGTCCGGCAGCTTGTACCCCTTTTTATCACTTTGAAACGTCATCCGCCCCGGGGTTTCCTTAAGTGTATCATTCATACTTTTCTCAATACCCAACATACCAACTGTTTCTGTTTTTGAATCATCTTCAGAGTTTGGTACTTTTTGTGCATATCCAACTAAATGTGATGCGAAAGTACCATTAGGATAGTGCCGCTTCAACTCTCTTCTAAAGCCGATCCCTGGCAATTCTAAAGCCTCTATTTCTAATTTAAGCTGTTGACTAATATCTCTTCCGTAGGACCCAAACTCAACTTGTTTTTTATCTCTTGTTATAATTTCATAAAGTTCTGTTTCGTCCATTTTAAGTAATGGAGCAAGCTTTCGTGCAGTCTCATCTGGATTAACCACATGCTTTGGCTGATCTTCGTCAACGGTTAATTCTTCGTCAAGGATTGCAACAACTGTATATGAAGATGTATCTTCTGCAATCGGCTTACCGTTCCGATCGTATATGGAACCTCTTACAGCTTCTATTTCTCGCTGCTTTGTGTACTTTTCTTCCGCAATAGCAGCTAAAACAACGCCATCAACCTTACCTGTAGATTGAATTTGAATAAACCTTCCGATTAATACAAAAAAGAGCAAAGCAAAAAATACACTGATTATTGCTGCTCCTCTGTTAATATTTTGATTTTTGATTTTCATACTAGTTACCCTGTACTACTTTTACATTATTTTCATTTAATACTAAACCAAGTTCTCTTGCTTTTTCCCAAAGTCTTTCATACTTGCTCAATTCTTGAACTTGAACGTATAAGTCACTGTTTAGTTTTGTTTGGTCATTAATCGTAGACTCCATTTGTTGAATCTCAATATTTGTTTTATAGACAGATACTTGATTAGAAATGATTACAATGGACGCAAATACTATAGCTACAGCAAAGATCAGCCCTAATAATTTTTCACCTAATGTAAATTTAGATTTTTTTGTAGTAACAGGTCTAGTCTTTGGTGCTTGATTCGGTTGGTATTGTTCGTTCTGTCTGACTTTGTATGCTAAGTTACCCATCATATCCCTCCTTGAAGTATCTTCTCTATTATAATTTTTCAGCAATACGTAGTTTTGCAGATCTTGCCCTTTTATTGGCTTCAATTTCTTCCTCTGATGGTAATATCGGTTTTCTTGTAATAAGTTTTAATGTTGGTTTATATTCGTCTGGTATAATCGGCAGTCCAGGCGGTAGTGGTGGACCTTCGCTCGCCTTTTTAAAGACAACTTTACAAATTCGGTCCTCAAGAGAATGGAAAGTAATAACACTTACTCGTCCTCCCGGAGCTAGAAGATCAATCGATTGGTTAATGGCATTTTCAAATACCTTTAACTCATCGTTTACTGCAATTCGAATTGCTTGGAAGATTCTTTTTGCCGGGTGTCCGCCAGTTCTTCTGGCTGCAGCAGGAATTCCTTCCTTAATTAGTTCTACTAACTCGCCTGTTGTTTCAATCGGTTTATTTTCTCGAGCTGCTTCAATTTTCCTTGCAATCTGCTTAGAAAACTTTTCTTCTCCGTATTGGAAAAAGATTCTCACCATTTGTTCATACGACCAATGGTTTACAACATCATAAGCAGATAATGTTGAATCCTGATCCATCCTCATATCTAGGGGAGCATCATGATGGTAACTAAACCCCCGTTCAGGTGTATCTAATTGTGGAGAAGAAACACCTAGGTCAAATAGAATTCCATCTACAGCTGTGATACCTTGTTCATTTAATTTTTCGGTTATATGAGCAAAATTACTCTTAATAATTGTTACAATGTCACCATATATCGAGAGCTTGTCCCATGCATTTTTTATAGCAGTATCATCTTGGTCAAAAGCAAAAAGCTTTCCCTTATTTGATAGTTTTGATGCTATGTAAGAACTATGTCCAGCCCCACCTAGTGTACAATCTACGTAAATTCCATCAGGATTAATATTTAATCCATCAGCAGCCTCTTCTAAAAGAACAGTCTTATGTTGAAACATGCTAGCACCTCTTATCATCTTCTGTATTCTTCACTATTATCTTTAACATAGAAGATAATTATATATCAAAACCGATCATATTTTCAGCGATATCTGAAAAAGATTCCTCGGAAGCAGCAAAATATTCCTCCCACTTGTCCTTACTCCAGATTTCTATACGGTTTGATACACCTAGCACAACACACTCTTTTTCAAGTCCGGCGTAAGAAAGTAAAGGTGATGCAATATTAACACGGCCTTGCTTGTCTAATTCGCATTCTATCGCCCCTGAGAAGAAGAATCTCGTAAAAGCTCGGGCATCTTTTTTTGTTAGTGGGAGAGTTTTTAATTTTTCCTCTAGTATTTTCCATTCAGATAGTGGGTAACCAAACAAACATTGATCCAAGCCTCTAGTTAAAACAAACGTTTCCCCTAGATCATCCCTGAATTTAGCAGGTACTATCATTCGGCCTTTGGCATCAACGCTATGATGGTATTCTCCCATGAACATATCTGTTATCCCCACTTTCTGTATTTATCTTACCACAATCCCCCACTTTTCACCACCAAAAATTTATAATATTTTACCAAATAGAAAAAAGCCCTCAAAAATGAGGACTTTTTGGTTTCTTATATTCAGAATTATAGCTTTATTACTTTGTGATTCCAGTTAAATTTATATTCTAGATTTAGTAAATCCACCACAAAGTTGGTGCCATACTTATTTAAATAGTAAAAAATATTCCAGATTCTCTCTTGTGGTGCACCTAATGGAATAAGCGAAGTCTCAATCCTGTCGTATTTTTTAATCTCAACTTCATTTTTATGTAAGAATCTTCTATTAATAGTCATTTGCAAAAAGTCAAATTGTGATTGAATTAAGTCTGCATTTTTTACAAGTAATTCTGACAAGCCTTGATCAATGTTTAAAGCAGCCATACGAATCTTTTTATGAATTTGCTCAACTTCTTTTTTTGCATCCGCAATTAAATGTTCCACATCACCAGTATGGTTGTTTAACCAGTTACTTTTTACTTTTGCTAGTTCTCCTGTTAAAGCTCCCTCTATTGTTAAGCCCAAATCTCCTATCGTACTTTCAATTGGTCTTTCCAATAGTGTTATCATGAGCCTAGGTACAACTGGCGGCATTTTAATGCCCATAACAGAGAATACTTGTTTAAGTTCAGCCCAATAAGAAATCTCACCTGGCCCTGATATAAAAGCAAGTGTTGGGAATAAGAGTTCCTGCATAACTGGTCGTGTAACAACATTGTTACTTAGTTGTTCCGGGTTTTCAGCAGCAATTTGAAGTATCTCTTCTGTACACAAAATACATTCATTATTTTTACCGCTAAATACATCATGTTCCTTGTTATACTCCAGTAATACCCTCTCACCATTTAAGTGATAAAAAATGTTTGCAGAGTTCTCGTTCATATCAATCGTTTTTGGATATTGGCATTTTGAGATCTTTTCCTGTTGGCTAATCAATGCATCATGGATCTCTTTATTTTTCTCAATCAGCGTTTTAAAATTGGTTTGCTCCAGATTTCTAATTTGAGATGAGCCTGAATCCACTAAAACAAGACCAGTTTCTCCAAACAAGTCATTTATAATTTGAATGAAGAAATCTACATACGTTTGAGAGTTTTCAATATAAGTCGTTAGTCGATGAAGCAGTTCATTTGTATAATTTGTTTCACCGAAGGTTTCAAATATACTTTCCACCCATGCCGATAGATGTTCTTTTTCCAAGTTAATCGAAGAAACCATTGATTTTCCAATATGTCGCTGTGGTACTGCCTTCTTACTAATGCCTTTATTTGGATCGTTTATGTACACATGATTAATTTCTGCAAAATCATGGTCTTCTCCCGCAATCCAAAACACAGGAATGACTGGTATCTGTAATTTTTCTTCTTGCTCTTTTGCAAGCTTAATAATTGAAATAATCTTATGTATGCTATATAAAGGGCCGGTTAATACTCCAGCCTGTTGGCCACCAATAACTACGACACTCGCAGGGTCTTCTAGTTTATGAATATTATCAATTGTGTTTTGATGATAATTAAACCTTTTATTAAACGATAATAATTGATTAACCAGCTTCTCCCGGTCAAACAATCTCTTAGCTAAGTCGTTTTTTCTAACTTCATAAACAATGGGAGAATGTATGTCATAGTCAAAAAAACTTGATGTATCCATTTTATTAGAAATATAATCATTTACCAACCGATTTGAAGATGGCAAAAAGAGATCAACAACCTCCATAAATATAAGTTCTTCCTTTCTTAATCCATTATGTTATCTTAGTTGAGTATAGCACGCTTTATCTACAATCCAAAAACATTCGCTCATCGAAATTTTATTTAATGTATAGAGTTTGTAAAGATACGTTGAAATAACCCAATAACCATTAAAATAAAATAAGTAAAAGATGCTATTAGAAAGGTAAAGCGCCAAAATCTTTTTATCATCTTGGTTGTATGTATTTCATGAGTTTTACGCCAACTTAAATACATAATAGTTAAGATAGATAAAAAGAGTATTAACAAAATTAACCACAGCATACTTTTTCCAACAATAACGAGCAGAAGATAATGAACGGCTATAATAAAAAATGCGGTCGTTATATCGACTGATAGAAAAAATGACTTACGGTTGTTTTTAACAATTATTCTACTAATAATATAGACTAATACAAAACCTAATAACGGTATTGTAACAATCGTTGCAGCAATTCCAGCAAAGAAATTAACCATTCTTAACTCCCCCTACCTTCTATTCCTTTTATAGCATTGAATAAAAAACTAGTAATCGGAAGATACACTCGTTTTCTTTCTGCTTGCTTAAGCACGTAGCCTAAAATCGCATCCACCTCTGTTTTCCTACCTTTTTCTATATCCCTTAACATTGAAGATCTATTCATTGATGTATTCTTACAAATTTGAATTACTTGAGACCACATTTTTTCACTATCCACTTCTATAACGGATGTAATCTCGGTAAATACTTCACTCATTGTCTCTTTAAAATACTGATTTTGTATTAGTTCCCCGTTCTCCACTCTATACAAGCCGGTCAACGGATTTATTACCGCATTAACTACAAGCTTCTCTGATATCATGCTATACCATTCCTGGATAAGTTCAATATTGAATGCAGGCTTGTCCGTAGAATGTATCACGTTTGTTATTACTTTTGAGTCTCCTCGACTTGCAGCAAGTTTGGTTTTCCCAATCCCAGTATGGATTACTTTTCTGTCATCCACCTTTAATGCTCCGTGTTCTACTACTCCTAGTAAAATATTCGGAGTATTAAGCTTTTCTATGTATTCAAGATGCCCCATTCCGTTTTGAAGAAATACAATGGCAGGTACTATATCCAAACCCTTATAACATTTAATTACTTCCTTTAGAGCGTATTGTTTAACTGCAATAAGTACAAGTTCCTCCTCAATGATTGAACTTGGATTTGTAGTCGCTTGTACCTTTCTTGTGTTAGACGCATTATGTTGTTCTAAGGTTACACCCTTATTTGTAAGAAGGTCTGCTTGATGTTCAGTTTTTACATAGACCGTTACGTCATTTTGCTTTGCTAGATAATAGGCAAACAATAATCCTATGGAACCTCCACCAATAATACCTATCTTCATTGTATCAACCCCACAATTTGTACTATCTACATTTTACCAAAAAGTCCGACAATATGACTAGTATCGTATCATTATATGTAATGAAAATATATATGATTGTCGAATATCTGCATTAAAAAAAACCAATAGCTTTAAAAGCTATTAGTCTTCAGGTTATACCGGATATACTGGATGTTTCCTGCGTCCAAATTCAACAGTTTTTGATTCGTAGCTTTCTAGACGATTTATTAAAACATCTCGTAATTCTGTTGCCGCTACAATATCATCAACTATTAATTCTGAGGCTAATTTATATATATCAATACTTTCTTTGTATTCCTGTTGTTTTTGTTGAACAAAAGCAATTCTTTCTTTAGGGTCTTCTATTTCATTAATTTTATTTGAGTATACTGCATTTACTGCCGCTTCGGGTCCCATAACTGCAATCTGGGCAGTAGGTAAAGCAACACAATAATCCGGTTCGAAAGCCGGGCCAGCCATTGCATAGAGACCCGCTCCATAAGCTTTCCGTACAATTACCGATATTTTCGGAACGGTTGCAGAACTCATCGCGGCAATTAATTTAGCACCATGTCTAATTATTCCCGCTCTCTCTACTTTTGTACCAATCATAAAGCCAGGTACATCCGCTAAAAATAGCAATGGAATATGGAATGCATCACAAAGAGTTATAAACTTTGCAGCTTTATCTGCTGAGTCTACAAATAACACCCCACCCTTTACTTTGGGTTGATTTGCAATTATTCCTACAGGACGACCGTTGATGCGTGCAAGCCCAGTTATTATTTCAGGAGCAAAAAGTTTCTTAACTTCATAAAAGCTTCCTTCATCAATGAGAGTATCAATACCTTCGTACATATCAAAAGGGGCATTCTGATTAACAGGAATGATATCCGACAAGCTTCTTCCTTCTTTAGGCCCCACACCAGCTGCTTTTTCTGGCTGCTTTGTATAATTCGCAGGGAAGTATCGTAAATACTGTCGGGCGCTTTGAATTGCCTCCTCTTCATTTGCTGCAAGCACATCTCCACAGCCACTTACTGTGCAGTGCATTCTTGCACCACCCATTTCTTCAAGACTTACCTTTTCCCCAATAACTTTCTCCGCCATTCGAGGGGAACCTAAATACATAGAAGCATTTTTGTCTACCATAATAACAATATCACAGAATGCAGGTATATAAGCTCCACCAGCTGCAGATGGGCCGAATAGTATACAGATCTGTGGAATCATTCCTGAAAGTCTAACTTGATTATGGAAAATACGGCCCGCTCCACGGCGGTTTGGGAACATTTCAAGTTGATCTGTAATTCGTGCTCCTGCTGAATCTACTAAATAAAGTAAAGGAACTTGTAGCTTTTCAGCTGTTTCCTGAATACGAATAATCTTTTCAACTGTCCTTGATCCCCAAGAGCCTGCCTTAACTGTTGAGTCATTCGCCATAACACATACCTTTTGGCCGTTAATATTTCCAATTGCAGTAACCACACCATCTGCTGGCAAATCTCCTGCCGTATAATTCGCAAATTTACCATCTTCTTGATAAATACCATTATCAAATAGCAGTTTTAGTCGGTCTCGAACAAATAACTTGTTTTGCTCTTTTAACTTTTGATGATACTTTTCCTGTCCACCCGCTTCTATCTCATTAACTTTTTCTGAAAGCATTTGATCAAGATCTTTTGTTTGAAGCATATCCTTCCTCCTATAGTTAACGTATGGTTGCAATAAAAATTGTTAGTCGGTGCAAACTATTATTCTAGTACAAGTAAGGTTTCATCTTCATTTACAAAACTACCTACTTCTACCTTTACATCAGAAACTTTGCCATTAATTTGGCTCTCAATCGGAATTTCCATCTTCATTGACTCAAGCATTACCACTACTTGCCCTTCGGTAACTTCATCTCCATTTGAAACTAATACCTGTAATACAGTACCTGCCATTGATGATGTAATTTCTTTCATTTTTTGTTTTCCTCCTAATGTTTATGTTCATAAATTGAATAAATTATATTTATTTTTATACCAAATTAGTAAACCCTATGAAATGTATCCCCAATACCCTACTTTTTGGACAGAAATCCCGTTGTATAGTTTCCTTCGGTAAAAGATTCATCGTCCATAATCCTTTGAAATAGTGGGATGTTTGTTTTGATTCCCTTTACTTCTATTTCTTTTAGAAGTTCCTTGGCTTTATGTATTGCTTCTTTTCTATTCTCCCCTTTAACAATAAGCTTTGCGATCATCGGGTCATAGAAGGGGGTAACAGTATTTCCTTCGCCATAGCCATTATCAATGCGAATTCCATCCTTATCCGAAGGTATCGAAAACACTTCTATTTTACCTGGTGATGGTAAAAATGTGTTAGGGTCCTCTGCATAGAGGCGTAATTCCATTGAGTGTCCGGATGAAGTAATTTCTTTCTGAGATAACGGTAATGTTCCTCCATCCGCAACTAAAAGCTGCCACTTTACTAAATCTAAATTGGTAATCATTTCAGTAATCGGATGTTCAACCTGAAGCCTTGTATTCATTTCTAGAAAATAAAAATTCTCTTCTTCATCTACAATAAATTCAACTGTGCCAGCGTTATAATATTGAACATATGTAGCTGCTTTTATTGCTGCATTACATATTTCTTTTCTTGTTTCTACTGATATAAAAGGAGAAGGAGTTTCTTCAATTACCTTCTGATTTCTCCGTTGGATCGAACAATCTCTTTCAAATAAGTGAACTACATTCCCATTTTGGTCACCAAAAATTTGTACTTCAATATGTCTGGCATTTGAAATGTATTTTTCAATAAAGACCTCATCATTACCAAAATACATTTTTGCACGTGTCTTTGTAGATTGGAAGGCTTTTTTTATATCCTCTTCTGTATGACAAAGCACCATTCCAATTCCACCACCACCACCACTAGCCTTTAGCATTACGGGGTACCCAATGTCAGAAGCAAACACACAAGCTTCCTCAATTGTTTTTAAACCCTCATTACTTCCAGGGACAACAGGGACACCTGCATCAATCATAGTTTGTCTCGCTTTCACCTTATCTCCCATTAACTCGATTACCTCTGGTGATGGACCAATAAAAATAATAGATTGCTTGGCAACTTGCTTAGCAAAATCGGCATTTTCTGATAAAAAGCCATAGCCTGGGTGAATTGCGTCCACTTCTTCACGACCAGCTATTTCGAGAATTTCGTCAATTTGAAGATAAGACTTCGTTACGGGTGGTTCTCCAACTCTATATGCTACAGTTGCATTTTGTACATATGGTAAGTCCTTATCTGCATCTGAATAAATAGCGACTGTTGATATACCCATTTCATTACAGGTTCTAATAATTCTTGATGCAATCTCTCCCCTATTTGCAACTAAAACTTTTTTCAAATTCGTTTCCCCTTTCGCAAATTGTACAAGGCTGACCTTATATTTATTTCTACACTAATCTACATTATCCTCCTATTAACTGAAAACGCTTTCTATTTTTTTCTACAGAATTTTTTGTTTTTTTATTATATAATGAATAAAAGAATATTAAAAAACTGTTTTGGTTAGTAGAATTTTCTGAGGGGGATATAACATGTATACAACAAAAGTTGAAAAATTATTAGTAAACTACAAAACATTAGAAGAGTTTAAAAAATTTAAAGAATACGGTCTACAAGAGCTTTCTATGCTTGAGGACCTTGAAGCAAATATAATAGAAAATGATAGCGATTCACCATTTTATGGAATTTACTTCGGCGAGAAATTAGTTGCACGTATGAGTTTATACACAGTTGGTAAGAAGTTTAACAAATATTTCGAACCGGCGCAGGATTACCTTGAGCTTTGGAAGCTTGAGGTCTTACCGGATTATCAGAGAAAAGGTTTCGGTAAAGCCCTTGTAGACTATGCAAAATCATTTAATCTCCCAATTAAAACAAATCCCCGGGTAAAGTCCTCTGAATTTTGGGAAAGAATGGGGTTCACACCTGCTGCTTATAATATGGAAAGAGATCTTGGTGAAAACCCACTTTTATGGTTCCCAGAAGGTGTACATGAAATAGATGAATAAATAGAAGAAACAGCTGAACATATGGTCAGCTGTTTTTTCGTGCCTTTTTAGACTTCGCTAGTAAAAATACTAAGACTAGCTTATTATTTTTCAACTCTTTCTAAGTTACCATTACGGTCCATTTGAAATTTCACTTTTTTACTTCTTTCATCCTCTTGGAGGACAACCATTTTCCGGGCACGTTCCATGATCTCAATAAGTGCCTTATAATCTTCTTCAATTAATTGGATGTTACTTTCAAGCGTTTTCTTATCCGCCTCAAGTTCTTCAATTTGTTCTTGAAGTCTATCTACTTGTATAGTTAATGTTTTATTTTCATTGATTATATTGTGTAATTGATTTTCTTGCTTTTCATACTCTCCGAGAAATTGAATCACATCTTTAAGTGTAAGCTCTTGATTATTCACTGCTCCTTGTGATTGCGGTTCTGCCTCAACATGTTCATAAGTCGAAACTTCAGAATGAGCTTGCTTCTTTAATTCTTTACGTTGTTTTTTAGCTAGTTCTATCGCTGTCTTGTATTGCTTACGAACATATGAGTTCCATCTAAAACCACATGCCGCGGCTGTCCGGGATAACGTCCGGCCTACTTCTTCAAATGCACCTAATTGCGTCCCACCTTCACGGATGTGACGCAGTACAACCTCAGCTAGAAGTAGATCCTCATCTTGAGTCCAAGCATCTTGACGTGTAGTTGTCATACCTTTCCCTCCTAAACTTCTTTTTTACTATACATATGCACGTAGTAGAAAAGATAGACTATACACAATCTAGCAAGATTTATTTAATTCTTTTGTATAAACTTGTATACAGCTTTATGGTGTTCCTCTGATGCCCATAAACGTGAACATTCCTTAATTTCTTCAAACATTCTCTCCTTCAACCCTGTGGAATTGAATTTTGTATTTACAACTTTTTTATACGCATTTATTACTTTTGTACTATGAGCTATATTACTTGTAATAAAATGGTTACTTTCTCCGAGAGTATCATTTGCTGAAACTAATTGATTAATAAACCCTAATTCATATGCTTCTTGTGCAGAATAAATACTACCCGACAATAGCATTTCAAGTGCAGTTGTTGAAGGGACCCTTTCTAGCAGCAAGGATGCCCCACCCCATCCGGTTGTTATCCCTAAACTGCCTTGTACAAATCCAACTCTACTTCCAGAAGATGCTAGTCTATAATCACAAGCTGTCGCCAGTTCACATCCTCCTCCTATTGCAAGTCCATTTAAGAGAGCAACTGTAGGCTTGGATAGTGTGGCTAGTGAATATAGAATTGTTCCCATTTTTGAAAGCATCTGATAAGCGTCTTCTTGTGTAAATAGAGTTTGAAACGCTGTAAGATCCCCTCCCGCACAGAAGGCCTTGTCTCCCGCTCCAGTTATCACTAATATTTTATCGTTTTCTTCCTTTTCAACCTCAGATATTGTTAGTGCTAATCCGTCCATTACATCATAATCAATTGCATTTCTTTTGTCTGGACGATTAATGGTGAACCAAACAATTCCCAATTCATCATCTCTTGATACAATGTATTTATTCATTTGAATCCCTCCAACATTTTGGATTATTTTCTTGTTTAGTCCATTTGCAATCATTCCTTGTTGTTCCTACTATGTAAGGGTTAATCCATCATACTTAAGTATAATTAATAATCTTGCCTAAGTTAAATAAAAAACGTGTCAATAACTAAGTTATTGACACGTTTTTATTGAGCTAACAAAAAATTATTTGTTAACAACTTCTTTTCCTTTGTAAGTACCGCATTCTTTACATACGCGGTGTGCTAATTTCATTTCACCACAGTTTGGGCATGCCACCATACCTGGCACTTGTAATTTGAAATGAGTACGACGTAATCTTTTTCTTGTTTTAGATGTTCTTCTAAAAGGTACAGCCATTATTCCCACCTCCTTAAAAAATGGTTAAAGATGGATTTTATTCGTCTTCAAAGAATTTTGCTAATCCCGCCAACCTAGGGTCTATCTTTTTCTTGTTATCTTCTTCGGAGATAACTTCCCAATCCTGACCTGATTGTGGAGCACCATCTTGAGAGTTCGAATCATCACTAAAAATCTGAATTGGAATTTCAAGAAGAATATTTTCCTTGATTAGAGGAAGCAAATCTATTACTTCTCCCCGAACATGGTGAACATCGTCATCCGATTCTGAATCAAAATCTGATGTGTCTCTTAGTAAGAATGTTTCAGTAGTTCGAATTTCGAACGGAAACTTTACATCAACTAAAGTTCGTGAGCAAGGCAGAATCATTGATCCTGAAATCGTTAAATGAAATGTTGCTTTCGTTGAGCTAAGATCACCACGACCAGTAATATGGACCGGTGAAACGTCTCGTATTGATTTATCAATATCTTTTAAGTCACTTACATCAACAATTTCGTCAATCGTTAAGCCTTTCCGAGCTAGCTGATTTAATTGATTAATTGACCATTTCATGTGAAATCACCTCAAGGCAACAAAGGTAATTATAGCTTTGTAGATTACATTTGTCAATATTTTTTCTTTACACTATAATATATATATTCCTTACTACTATACCAGCTTTTCCAAAAAAATAATATTTAAATATAATATATTTGGAAACCGCCAAAATTGGCACTATACCAATTCCTTAAATAAAGTAAAAACTTATTAAAGTATACTATTATGCCTTACAATGAACAATACCCAACTTAGTACAACACCAAAAAGGCATCAAAAATAAACGTTGAAGGGTGTCGCTATGAAGGCAGTAGGTGTAATTGTTGAATATAATCCATTCCATAATGGACATTATTTTCATCTTAATGAAACAAAAAAGGAAACAAACGCCGATTGTGTAATTGCCGTGATGAGCGGCAACTTCTTACAACGTGGCGAACCAGCCTTAGTTTCTAAATGGACACGAACTAAAATGGCTTTAGAAGCAGGAGTTGACATTGTTATAGAATTACCTTACGCATTTGCAACTCAAAAAGCCGAGACTTTTGCTAACGGAAGCATCTCATTATTAAATGCCCTACATTGCTCAGAAGTCTGTTTTGGTAGTGAAAATGGAACTATAACTGACTTTGAACGCACGGTTTCATTCATGATAGATAACCAAAATTCCTATGACCAATTAATGAAAGAAGTTGTAAAACAAGGGTATAGCTATCCAAAAGCAGCATCCCTAGCTTATTCTTCTCTATCTAACAATGATACATACCTTGATTTGTCAAAACCTAATAATATTCTTGGATTTCACTATGTTAAGGCAATACATGACCAAAGTAGTACCGTTAAAGCAACAACCATTAAGAGAACATCTGCAGATTATCACGACGAAACCTTTACACATAACTCCATAGCTAGCGCAACTAGTATTAGAAAAGCGCTATTCTCTGGTAACAAAGAAATCAATGAAATTGAAAGTTATATACCAGCAAGTACACTTTATTGGTTAAAATCCTATTATAATGAGTACCAATTATTTCATCAATGGGAAAATTACTTTTCTCTTTTAAAATATAAACTCCTGACTTCTACTCCTAGTGAACTTTCCAGGATTTATGAAGTGGAAGAAGGTATTGAGAACAGGCTATTGACTTACATCAAAGAAGCCACTAGTTTTTATGAATTTATGGAACTAATAAAAACAAAACGATATACATGGACTCGTTTGCAGAGGATATGTCTTCGTATACTTACCAATACAACTAAAGAACAGCTACACTCTGTTTTAGTTAAGCCTGAGGCAACATATATTAGATTGCTTGGCATGTCAGTAAATGGTCAAACTTATTTAAATAGCATTAAAAAAGATGTAGAATTACCAATCATTTCAAAGGTATCAGCTTACGAAGATGAATTACTTTCATTAGATTTCAAAGCAACCCTGACATACTTATCTGTATTTCCTGAACCTCTTCGTTCTGAACTTCTTAAACAGGAATATTCCACACCTCCAATTCGGTTCGATGAGAAAGAACACAAATACTTGTAATTAAACCAAAAACAGCCACTACATACGTAGAGGCTGTTTTTTTGTATGATTAGCTACCATTTAACTCTTCAAGATAATGTAGTGCTTCTTCAAATGTATCTACAGGAACTATTTTCATATCCGATTTAATATCTTTTGCTGTAATTAATGCATTTTGATAGTCTGAATCGGCTGCCCCATTTTCATTTGGTGCAAAGAAAATATCAACATCTGAACGATCGGCTGCAACAATTTTTTGGCCAATGCCACCTATTGGTCCAACAATCCCATCATCATTTATTGTTCCGGTACCGGCAATTCGTAGTCCATTCGTAAGATCCTTCTCGGTAAGTTGATTATATATTTCGAGTGTAAACATAAGACCTGCTGATGGTCCACCAATCTTTTCCGTATCTATTGCGAGTTTTGGGTCAGTAATTACTTCACGATCCGTTATTAGTTCAATACCAATTCCGACCTTTTCTGGCTGAGTAGGAAAAGGGACAATTGGTATTGATACAACTTCCTCTTTATTATTTCTCTCTATTGATAGCTCTATAACATCATTTTCCTTCTTACTTGATACATATGTAATAAATTCATCCTGATCTTCAATCTCTTTTCCATCTACTGCAAAAATGCGGTCACCTGGTTTTAACTTTTTTTCGGCTGGCATATCTTTAAGAATTCTCATGACATAGATTCCATGGTTTTTTACTGTTACCTCTTTATTAGCATAACGATACGCTACCGAAATGGCTGATTCCTGTGAATCTTCCATATAAAAAAGTTGGCGGTTTGTATATTCCTCATCACTTTCATCTTCTCGTCTCACGTGATTGATAGGAAGGATTTCATGATACTTGTTTAACTTTGCCCACCCAAAACTAAAAATATTTGCCTGACCCATTCTTATCGTTGTTAGCATGAATTCCCCTTTTTCTTTATAGCCGTTTTCCACATCAATAATTGGATCAAGCTCTGTTGCCATTCCTGGTTTTGTTACATAATAAGGCAATTGAATAAATGTGCCTAGGACAGCTATAACAACACCAACCAACAAAGCTTTTATATATGGTTTACTTCTTTTTTTTCTCTCCATTATGTGAAATCTCCTTCCACTTTGCAATTGCCTGATGGATCATTGGAATTTGTTTCCTCGTTTCCTCTTCACCAATTCGTATTATATCTTCAATATTTGTAAATGCACGTGAACTATATTGTCCAACATGTGGACGTATCATAACATCAGATGTGATTTCTCCAAATTTCACGAGTTCCTTCTGCATGATATCAATACTCTGAAGTATGACATCAAAAATTGAAGTAACCTCTTCATTAATTTTAACATGTGAAACATCAACCGCAATAACGATATCCGCACCCATCTCTTTTACGACTGAAATAGGAACCCTATCGATAACGCCTCCATCAACAAGAATTCTACCATTAATTTTCTCAGGAACGAAAATCCCCGGAATAGCTATGCTTGCTCTTACTGCATCAGAAACAGGACCTTCTGTAAATACCACTTTCTCTCCCGTTAATAAATCTGTTGCAACAATTGAGATTGGAATATCTAACTGTTCAATTGTTTTTCCATGAGTAAAAACCCGGATGAGTTCTTTTACACGTTTGCCAGCGATAAATCCCATTTTAGGAACTGTAAAATCTAAATAATATTTTCTCTTAAACGCTAATGCCAACTTATATAATCGGTCAATGTCCAAACCTGCTCCATAAAAACTGGCAACAAGTGCCCCCATGCTACTTCCTGAGATATAATGAATTGGGATATTTTCCTCCAGTAAAACTTTTATCACTCCAAGATGGGCGAATCCTCTTGCACCACCTGACCCTAATGCCAAACCGATTGTCGGCTCCTTCAAGTAAATCCTCCTCCACCCTATACCAACATACTCTTAGTTCAATATATTTCAGTATATGAATATGATAAAGAAAACTTGTACATTCTTTTTGGTATAAACTGACTACCTAATTACGTATATTGAAATAGATGTACAAACATAGAAGCAAGTACATTTTATATTTTTGGTCTCTTTTATTCTATCACTCATTTTAACTTATTGTATAGAAAAGAAGACTTCGGTGGGAGGCGTACCATTGACACGTTCGAGATTTAAGACTGTAGTAATAGCTGCTGGAGTATCATTACTAACCATTGCACTGATTTATTTTCCTAAAGAAGCACTCGATGCTTCCAGGGTAGGCTTAGAAATGTGGTGGAAAATTGTATTCCCATCATTATTGCCCTTTTTAATTATATCTGAGCTCTTGATAGGATTTGGAGTTGTAAGATTTATCGGTGTCTTATTTGAACCCTTGATGAGACCCCTATTTAAAGTACCTGGAGTGGGGGGATTTGCTTGGGCTATGGGAATGGCTTCTGGGTTTCCTGCTGGAGCAAAACTAACAGCAAGGTTACGCCAAGAAGAACAATTAACTGCTATTGAGGCTGAGAGACTAGTCTCATTTGCAAATGCTTCTAATCCATTGTTCATATTTGCCGCCATCTCGGTTGGCTTCTTCGAGAACCCCAAACTCGGCATGTTACTTGCAGTTTGTCATTATGTTGGAAACGCTTGTGTTGGTCTGGTTATGAGATTCCATGGCAGTAGTAAAGAAGAGAAAAAACCAGAAAAAAAAGAAAGAAAAAGCTATTTAGTTGAGGCTCTTCGTGAATTACACCGAACTCGTCTAAGAGAGAAAAGACCCTTTGGACAAATTCTAGGTGATGCAGTTTCATCTTCCATCCAGACATTGCTCATGATTGGTGGATTCATTATCTTATTCTCGGTGCTTAATAAATTACTCTCATTAGTAAATATCATTGCTATTGTAGGTGGTTTACTGTCTTTACTATTAAAACTAATCCATTTACCTCCTGAACTAAGTATTCCATTAATCTCCGGTTTATTTGAAATTACAACCGGCTCGATGATGACTAGTCAAGTTACGGATGTAGACTTGCTATTTAAAGTTATAATAGTTAGCTTTGTTTTAGGATTTTGTGGTTTATCTGTTCAAGCACAGGTTGCAAGTATTCTAGCAGAAACAGATATAAGGTTTAAACCATTTTTTATTGCCAGAATCATGCACGGTTTTTTCGCTGGCGGACTTGCTTTCGTTCTTTGGAAGCCACTTTACGCAAATCTTCCTGATAGCGAACGAACAGGAGGAGTCGTTTCAGTATTTCTTCAAGAACAAACACCACTATGGATCGAAATTATCTGGAACAACTTAATAAAATTTGGTCCCCTTGTAACTATATTTTCTCTACTTGTATACATCTTAATTTACACAGGCAAAATAAAAAGCCCCCGATTTTAAGAGGGGCTTTTAAATTTCTTTATTAGGGCTTCTTCAACTGGTTTAGGAACTAATTCAGAAATCTTTCCATGATACTTTGCAGCTTCCTTTACTATACTGGAACTGAGGAATGAATATTGATTATTTGTCATCATAAAGAAAGTTTCTATTTCCTCATTTAATATACGATTCATCGAAGTTATCTGCATTTCATATTCAAAATCGGATACTGCACGAAGTCCACGTAGAATAGCATTTGCATTCTTCTCACTAGCGTAATCCATTAATAAACCTTGAAATGATTCAACTTTTATATTTTCTAAATCTTTAGTAACTTCTTTCAAAAGTTCAATTCTTTCTTCAACGGAAAACAGCGGATTTTTTGAAGAATTATTTAACACACAAACATAAATTATATCAAAAACCTTAGCGCCTCTTTTAATGATATCTAAGTGTCCATTAGTAACTGGATCAAAACTCCCTGGACATACGGCGATTCTCGTCATTCAATTTCTCCTTCCTCATCCAATAGATATCGATAAATTGATACCCCGATAATTCCATATTTTTCGGAACGGACTTTACTTATCTTACCGAAAGACTCGTCTAACGTTACTTCAGATCCATGCTCAGCTACAATATAACCATTTTTAGATAATAAGCTATGTTCACTTATTTCTTGTAATAATTGATTTATTTTTTGTTGTTTATATGGTGGATCCAAAAGAATTAAGTCAAATTGGATATCTCTTTTTACTAGAGCCTTCATAGCCCTTGTTGCATCATTGCGATAAATTTCAGCGTGTTCACTAAGTTTACAAATTTCCAGGTTGGCTTTAATTGTCTGAATGGCTTTTTGATCACGATCAACAAAGATAATCTTCTCAATCCCTCTGCTAAGAGCTTCAATTCCCAGACCACCACTGCCACCAAATAAATCCAACCCAATTCCCCCATCAAAATAAGGGCCGATTATATTAAAAATAGCTTCTTTAACTTTGTCTGTTGTAGGACGAGTAGACGTGCCTGGTACCGCTTTCAAGTGCAAACCCTTCTTTGTTCCCGAAACAACTCTCATACCTTTTCACCAACATTCTAGTATCAATATGTATAATAAGAAAAGCGCAAGCGCGTTTGAAGATGAACATCGACTAACATCCGCCACGTCCTGTGGCGAACGTCGATGTCAGCACATCCTCGAAAATGCTACGCATTTTCTTCGTGCGATGCCTATGCTGCCGTAGCCTTCCTTGTCCTGTGCAAGTCCGACAAGCGCTGGCCGGCTAAAGTCGCCACGTCCTTATGTCTTCGCCGGCACTAGCACGTCCTATGCGTCGGAACCCTGACGAGGAGGCTCGAAAAAAAGCAAAGCTTTTTTCCTGCGAGGTTTTTCCTCACGAAGCATCCCTCAGTGTTGCCGCCGCAGGAGGGGTGAAGCGACCTCGAGGGGCTAGGCGCTGGAGCTAGACACCGAAAACTCGGTTGAAATTTTCAAACTTTCTTTTCATTTTAAAAACAACATCCTAATCCTATCATAAACTAAAAGGTTTGTTAATAATAAGTATATTATGTATGGGTAATCTTATCATTTAATCGCACTTCCATGCACTATTATCTTATCTCAGTTTTCTTCTTTCATCCTATGTATACTGCTTAAATAGTTTTATGAAAAATGGAAAAGAGAATACTATATTACGTAAAGCTCCTCTTTAAACGAAAACGAGTAAAAAAATAATTGTACATGTATACACATTTTTCAATTGGTCATAATTAGTATTAACAACATCATTCGAGGATGTTGTTGCCAACCGCGGAGAAGACTTACGTTTCCCCATAAGTTCTTCCTCCGGTTTCTCCTCTCCCTTTGCCTTCTTCCATGTGACCGGATATTAAAACATGGAATGGAAGGACCCTGCGGGTAAAACTTGCAGGGTTTTTTTACTTTTATTTAACACCGATTTCACCATTATTTTCGTAAATCATGTCTTCTTTCTAATTTATCCCCCTATCAGACTCTAGTACCTACTTAAGTAAACATTTTAATTTTACTATTTTCATGATACAGTTAACATGTTAAAACAACTTCTTAAGGGGTAGGAAATATGATACAACGATTTATTGAACTAGGCGAAGGCTATTCTGACATTTATGAATTACTTGAACTTGCAAAAGGAAACAAAGACAGACTTTCTAGGTTATTTGCGTTTAATACAATTATTAATAATAATAAAGTTACATCGCTGGCAATAGCTTTTCAACCAACAAACCCTGGTGATTTTCAAGCAATTTACATATGTCGTGAAGGTATTCCTAATCCGGAAGAAAAACCAAATAAACGGTACATGTTGTTTTCGGAACTTGCGGATGAATTAGATATTCCTATCATTACACTGGACGTAAAACCTTCAACAATTTTTAATGAAAAAGAACTCTATTATCAACATTTAATTGGAATACTGCGTATGAACAGATATCTTCCACCGATGAAATAAGTAATGCGGAAGCGCCTTGAAAAAAGGAACATCGACTAAAAAACGCCACGAACTAAATAATTTACTCATAAAGAAAAGCTTATCAAAAGCAGTTTGCTTTTGATAAGCTTTTTATAATCCAATCTTATAATCATATTCCTTTGCTCGGTCTGGCCTTTTGTTCTCAAATTCCATCTTAAGAAAAGGTTTATATGAAGGTTCTACTTTTTTTACATAAGATAATGATTTAAGTTTACCTACAATTGATTCGGTATTTTCCATATCATTATATATAACAACGTATTTTAAACGTTTTGATACGTAATGTATGTTGCCGAACTTTCGCAGCAATTTTACATGCTTTAATGATTGCAGCCAAACAATAATTCCTTGACGCTGTCCGAACATAGTTTTTCTCCTTTAAACAAATGCTTACTAAATAGTCTAGCAAACCAGTCAAATTTTTACAAGTTAAATAAAGTAGAAAACTAGTAAAGTTCAGAAAACTCGTAACTTTTAGCTACAACCACAGCTTCCACCACTTCCGCAGCCTCCGCCACAGCTAGAGATGGAATCAAAGTATGGATTCCCAGTTGGTACCTTTATATATTCAGATACTGAACGTCCCAATAAAACACTTATTTCATCAAGTATTTTTTGAAGATCATCCTCTGCCTTTTTAAAAGCTGCAATTGTTTCATGAAGATCGAGTTTTCTTTTTAGTTCCCTGGTTTCCTTTGAAACTGTTCGAAAATCAGGATGATACTTCCCGAATCTTTGAACTTCCTCGTATTTATCCTTCATTTTCTGAAAATCATTAATTAATCTTTGCGCTTCTCTATCCTTTTGTAATTTATATAAACAGCTGCGGTATTCATCAGCTAATTCAGATTGTAATATCATCGATGCAATGTTCTCTGCTTCCTCTAAAATAAAGACTCTTTCAATTGTTGCAATCAACCTTAACACCTCCACAATCACTATACCATGATTTTAAAAGAATAGCGACTTGTAGATACTTATGTGTTATATAACTCACTTATTTTATTACTACGTTAATTGTTTTTGATAATGGATAGTAGGTCAAATCATTGTGGACAACTCTTAATGTTAATGTGTGTTCTCCTTTCGATAATCCTTTAACAACAAAAGCTGCAGTAGAAAAGTTTTCTGTCTTATTTCCATTAATTATGACCTGCAAATGTCCTTCACCTGCTTTTTTCATTCCTTCCTTATTTGTAAAGGTAAAATCAGAAATAAAACATTCAATATACACATTATTATTTTTGACTTTATGTATTACCTGAAAATCTTGCTTAGCTAGAACTGTATAGCTATTAAGTTGATATTCAGACATGTGCACATGAAGAGGTTTATCAAATTGGCCCATTAGGAAACTAAGTAAAAAAATTTTGCTTAAAAGTAATTTACTCATTGCATTTCACTCCTCTTTTACCTAGTTTTTCCGATTGTTATAGCTTTATCACAAATTTTAAAGTTACCAAAACTAAGAAAAGCGCAAGCGCCTTTGAAGATGAACATCGACTAACATCCACCACGTCCTGTGGCGAACGTCGATGTCAGCACATCCTGTGCATGTCCGACAAGCGCTGGAACCCCGACGAGGAGGCTGTTGCCGCCGCAGGATGGGTGAAGCGACCTCGAGGGGCTAGGCGCTGGAGCTGGACTTGGATAACTTTTTTCAAGTTATCCATATCATAAAATTTTATAATTTCCTAAACAACCAAAAAAAGAAGTAACACCCAATGTTACTCCTTCCTAATCACTCTGTCTCATGCCTTGGTACATCTGTAGCATGAAAGACGCCATCTCTAATGAGTTATTAAACTTTTTAATTTTATGTGGAAATGTTTGCTTATAATATTCCCTGGCCTCAATCTGCATTCGTTGTAAATCATTTGGATTTCTTGTTAACCTTCGGTACCATATAGGATTTTCACGAATAAATGACTGAAGTTGTTTATTAGATTGAATATAGTCAAGGGTCTCTTTCCTCATCCTTAGCCCCCTTCTTTCTAGTCCTTTCTAAACACAAATGGTTGTTGTCTATGGGGCGTATTCGCAGAATTTGGATTTTTAAAGGACTGAAATTGATGAATAACTGTTTGTATAGTTGAAATTGCTTCTCCAACATTTGAAATCTGCTGTTGAAGATCGTTTACATCAACGTTTTTAAATGTCGAAAAGATCTTACCTATAAAATCATCTTTGTTAGATTCTTTCTTTTTACTGTTCTTTTCCTTAAATTTGTTCCATTTTTCATCATCTTCCCCTAACAAATACCAATCTTCATAAATTTCTTGCCAAGAATATTTCCCTTTTCTAACTTCTTGAACTAAAACAGGATGTTCTTTAACAAAACTTTTAAACTCCTGTATAGAAGGATGTAATTTTTTTCCCATGCAACTCACCTCATTTACATACAATAGCCTACTATATTTTATCTTCTGTAATGAGATGTGTTCGCCCATTTTAAATTGCCAAAGTTCACAGGTAGTTGATAAAATAATAAATATATAGAAAAATTCAAAAGAATCTGAGGTACAAATAATGGACTTAATAAGAAAGTTAGAAAAATTTCTTAAAGCGGCAACTGAAGATGAAAAACATGCCATGGAGCTAGTAATTGATGGCGTAATTAGGAAACAAACGAAACAGAACGGGTCTTATATAGGAGGGCTTCTCAATTCTAGCCGAAACATAGTAAACGATAACACCTATGAGATTACTATTCCAAATACACAGTTAATACAAAATGCTATAAATATTGTTCATGGTGGTATAACCGCAACACTGCTTGATTCAACAATGGGATCCTTGGTACACCACCTACTCCCAGATGATAAAGCGGCTGTAACAACTGAAATGAAAATAAATTATGTTGCTCCTGGAACGGGAAGTGAACTACGTTGCGTTGCATCTATGATACATAAAGGATCAAAAATATGTGTAACCGAGGGTAAAGTATTCCGTGATGACGGTGTTTTAATTGCACATGCTACAGGAAGTTTCTTCATCATACAAAGGCCAAAATAAAGGTTTATGAGGTGTAATAATGGTAACAGCAATCCTCATCCCAGCAATAATTCTATATTTCTATATTTTATCTAAACGAGAGCGAAAAAAGTTTGAAGAAAATTGGGAAGCGTTAGAAAATATAAAAGAAGAAGCAATTATAAATGGACGCGTTATAAATAAAAGTGAAGAAAAACAAAGATTTTACTATCATAAGTTTATATACGTTACAGAATTAAAAGTAAAAACACCTACAACAACTGTTAATGCTAAATGTATACTTCCCGTGAAAGAAGATTTTACTGCACCTACAATAAATGTAGGAGATGAGATTAAATGTATCGGTGAATGGAAGGAAGATTCCTTTCGTTTTATCCATTACAATATACTACCTTAGTAACACATATAAAAAGCAATACAAAGGAGCAGAACTTAATTCTGCTCCTCACCTAAATTATTACTCCCACTTTCGTATAAAGTTTTGTGTATAGTACTTCTCGTAAACTCCTACCCCTAGAAAATTGTATTCTTCATTTAAAAGTGTTTCACGGTGTCCTTCACTATTTAGCCATCCTTCAACAGCTGCAATACCGTCCACATATTTTGCTGCAATATTCTCACCAGCTACCTGGTAAATAACCTCTCCTTTTTCTAATCGGTCAGCTAACCCACCTTTGGTAGGAGAAATATGATCAAAATAATTAGCTGTGCTCATGTCCTTACTATGTAAATAGGCTACCTTTGCAGTTTTGTCATCCCATTTTAATACAGAAAGTCCGTGTCTAACTCTAATAACATTGGTAATATCCAGGATTTGTGCAGTGTTACCCTCCTCAATATCCTTCCATTCTTCACTCGAAACTTCTTCTGCTGAAAGTAATTGTCCACGGTAGACAAGTTCATACGGTCTTTGTTTAATAAGCGTTTCCCCATCTAAAAAGCGGATACTCGATATTTTATTTGTAAAAGTATCTATATATAGCTGTACATATACATTCCCCATTGCAATGAGTGGCCTAGCTCTCATTTCTTCCTCTGAAATTTCGAAACGATATGGGTTATTTTCAACCGTTAATGAGACGGTTTGTTTGATTAATCCTTTAGTTGTGATCTCCTCAATAGGTTGTCCTATAGAAAAAGGAGAAACATTCACATTATTTCCAGTACCATAAACCGTTACAACCTTGCCATCTTGCATTCCTACTTGTATATAATTTTGAGGGTTTGAATTATATATCCACCATTGATAATCATAAGATGAAATATCAATCCTAGTAGGCTCACCAAGTATATCTTTTAAATCAGTTGTTTTCATTCCAATATAAGAAAAGAGGCCATCATACTTATGTAGTTTTTGTTTTTGTTGAAGGGTATTTTCCTTTGTAACCTTTGGGGTTTCTGACAAAGTTGTCGACTGTTCAGCAACCTTTACTGAATTGCTACCAGTTTTAGTAGAAATCATATAAATGCTAGAGATAAAAATGAGTACAATAATGCTAACCTTTGCTATTCTCAGAAGAATCCCTCCCCAACTTCAAATCTATTTCTACTATGTATATAAAAAATTTAATAGATTTATTCATATGAAGAAGAAGTTTTTACTAACAATGAAATTCATGGTATAAACTTAAATGAAGTAAGAGCTAAGAAATATGTATAGTAAAAAGGCACCAGTCTGGTGCCTTTTATAAACTTAATGAAGTTGGTCATGCTCTGATATTTCACTTAGTGCTTCGCCTGCTCTTTCGTCAGACATTTTATATGTTGCCAAGTCACCTAGAGAAACGATACCTACAAGTTGTCCATTTTCAACTACAGGTAGCCGTCTAATTTGATGCTTTGCCATAAGATTTGATGCTTCTTCAAGTGAAGTATCAGGAGAGCATGTAATTAGATTCTCACTCATTACATTCGTGACTTGATTTGATCCAGATCTTTTTTCTGCATATCCTCTTACAACTAAATCGCGGTCAGTTATCATTCCAATTAAATTATTGTCTTCAAGAATGGGGATTGCACCAACATCCAAGTCTTTCATTTTCACAGCTACTTCATACACATTATCTTTGGGAGTACAATATTCTACATCCGTACTCATTACATCTCGTACAGTTTCCATAATGACCTCCTACCTTTATCCCAAACATACAAATTATTTTCCTATGAACATTTGAGTCCAGTAATGGCGCTTAGAGCCACCTTCAGCATAGCCAACTCCAATGTGAGTAATATCAGATTTTAAGATATTAGCACGATGTCCCGGGCTGTTCATCCATGCATTTACAACCTCCTGAGGTGTCCTTTGACCAGCAGCAATATTTTCAGCAGCCGTTCTATATGACACTCCAAAATTCTTCATCATTGTAAATGGTGATCCATAGGTTGGTGAAGTATGAGAAAAATAATTTTTATCTCTCATATCCACTGACTTGTATCGTGCAACCCTTGAAAGCTCCCAGTCAGCCTTTAATGCAGGAAGGCCATTCTTTGCTCTCTGCTGATTTGTTAGTTGGATAACCTGATTTTCAATACTCTTTACACTATCAATAATTGGAATCGTAACTTTTTGTCCCGGATAAATAAGATTTGGATTGGAAAACTGTGGATTTGCTGAAATAATTTCTGACAATCCTACTTGATAGCGTACTGCAATTTTCCAAAGAGAATCCCCTGGTTGTACAGTATATGTAGTAGTACCTTGTCCATTTGCTATAAGTGGACCACCAATAAAAAACAATAAACTTGTACATAATACAATCAACTTTTTAATCATGTTTACCCTCCTTTCCATGTTAGTTTGACCAAAATATAGAAAATTTCACGTTAAATAAAAATTTTTTTAAATTAAGCTTTGTTTTTGGCAAACTAAAAATAGGAATGGAGAAATTTGAGTTAGTGTAGTGATAATATTTAAAGGTAATTTATTTGTTAGAATTAAAGCGCTTCCGGATCTAAACGTATTTTTTACTTATAGAATACCGTCATAAATGAAAGATTCATGTCAAAAAATATCTTTACGTTGCAACTTGTTTATTTTCGTACTATTATTATACTGAGAACATATAAAATGGTTTTACGTTTTTGGAGGGATATAAATGAGATTCGAAAATGCAGGGATAGAAGGTTTATCTATCGAATTATCTAGATTAACAGACATAATGAGAGAAGCAGGATTTATCCTAGCTGGTCAATGGGACTACCAACGTGTTACATATGATCGTAAATTTGAAGTAAAAGGTGAAATTTACTATTTGCGGGTTCAAGGGTTTGCAATCGAAGGTGAAATTGAAGAGAATGCACGACATACAGTGGTAAAATTACTTACACCACTATTAGGTAAGTACTATTATCCACATGGTGTTGAATATGGTGATGGTGAAACCTTCCCTAACTCTCTTGTAGACCAATCTTCAAAACTGCTTTCACAAGTGAAGGAAAATATCGAAGCAGTTATAAATGCATAATGACTATTGAAAAAAGGAACAGATTACTGTTCCTTTTTTATGTTGTTTCAGTAGTTAGTCCCTCTACCTTAATCGTTAAGTTAGATAAGTTGATTCCGGTCATGCTTTTAATCTCGTGTAGAATGGCCGCCTGCAGTAATTCACAAGTTTGTCTTATCTTCACACCGTATTCGAGTGCTACTTTGACTTCTATTCTGATTTCATCCTCATCTTCGATAACTGTGATACCTTTTTTTTGATAATTCTTATTTATTAATCCAGAGAACCCATCCTTAAAACCTGCTAGTATACTTACTCCTGCTACTTCTTTCACACAAATCTCGGTTATCATCGCCAAAACATCACTCTTAATGTATAAAGACCCTCTCTCAAGCGTTCTTTTTACCAATACAAACACACTCCTTTTGTGTAAGATATCAAAACAGTGGGTTAGTAGTTAGCATATGCAGCAAGGTAAAATTGGGCACTAGTCTAGACAAAATAAACATGAAGGTAAAAAAAGCAATCCAAAGAGAAGAGTTGGCCCCTTTAGATTACCTTTCTGAGTTCCCACATTAAAAATTTTCCGTCCTTTTTGGTACATCTCATTCCAAGTTTTTCGAATAATTGAATTGACTGATAATTGTTATCACTACATTCGGTAATTACCTTTTTAGCTTCAGTTTGAGTTGTTAACCAATCAATTAATGCATCAACTGCTTCATAGGTTAGCCTAGAATTATGAACATCATGATTCATAGTATATGACAAGTTAACAGTTCCCTTTTTGTCAGGTTTTCCTTGTAAATAAAGATCTCCGATAATTCGTTTGTCAGCATAGTTAATAACGAGCCAGAGTCCCCACCCATAAAAACTTTCATCCTTTTCAAGTTTTTCAATATAAAATGGAAGAATACCTGTGATCATTGACGATGGCCAATTTGACGGAATTGAAATAGGAGATCTTGTTTCAAGCTCTTGTCGATGAAATACTAACGATTTAGCTATATCAAGCGAACACGGTACCAATAGCAAGTTTTCCGTAAAGATTTCAATCATCCTAAACTCTCCCTTCTATCGAAAAATAGGTAAATAGATCTCTGTAATGGAGATGCAACTGATGAGTAACCTCTACTAATTGATAAAGAAGCGAATAAGATATTTACCTGAGAAAAATTTAGAAAAATGAAGTATTCAGTTGTAAACTCTACGAATGACTATCCTTATATTCTGGCTACAGTTACTTACAAAGGTAATAAACAAATCATACTTTTCACTCAAAAAAAAGGTGCTATAGAATATTATATTCTACAACACCTTATACATATTACATACTTTAGAAACCTAAGATTGCTTTGATAAGTGAAGTTGTTGCTCCACCACTATATAACACATATAGCAGAAAGTATACAGCTACACCTGTTATCGCAGTGAAAAACCAAATAATGCTTGTGATGGGTCCTATCTTACGGTGTTTTTTGATGTTATTTTTATACCCTAAATAAAGAGTGATTATCCCAAAAACAGCACCAGTTGTTGCTAAGAAAATATGAAATACAAGGAAAACTGTATAATATATTTTCATTTCATCTGGACCACCAAATGAGGTATTACCCATAAAAATTGTTCTAGACATATAAATGATGAAAAAGATTAAAGCAAACACTGCTGCAAGCGTCATGGTCTTTTTATGTGCTTCAATTTTCTTTTGTTTAATTAAATACCAACCAATGGCAACTGTTACTGCACTCAAAACGATAAAGGTAGTACTAATTGTTGGTAAAATAGGTAAACTAGCTTCCATGATTAACTCCTCTTAAACAATATACAAGTTATTTATATTTGTTTTTAATTTGTTTGTGGTTCAGTAAATTTTTCCGACTCAAGCAGTTGCTCATCGATTCTATCTTGTTCGCGCTCTTTTTTAACCCATTCAAAGAACACAAATCCTAATAAAATACCGTAAACAATTTCTTGGATAATTTTCATGATAACTCCACCAGTACGCTGATCTTCAAGAACAGGCATAAAGTTAAACATCTCTGGTCCAGTTAAATTAATACCCGATAACATCGATGCAGGAACGCAAAGTTGTAAAGCATTTATCCACGCACCCAGCTCTGTATAAGTCGCATACATGGCGGTTTCTGAAAAGATAATAAGCGCGCAGGCCGGCGTTAGTAAAATACCATCTGCGAAGATGTATCCAACCTTTTTCAAACCGCTTAAAGTTCCCCACTCCTCAAGTTTATTTAGTAGTGGCCACCACATAAAGAAAGCAGCAATAAAAATAACAGTGGTAGTTAAGGAATGAAGTATCATGTTTGTTTTAACATGATCAAAAATCATTGGGATATGGTAAAAAGAGAATACACCATTAAAAACAATAAGAGCTATTAGTGGTTTTGTAAAAAACTTCATTATTGGTTTTACATAAACGTTATTAACTACGATTCTCCATATCCAATTTGGAATTCCCAGGATAAGCAAAGGCGGTACTACCAAATACACCATTGCCATTTGTGTCATGTGTGCACTAAAGATAATGTGACCCATTAAGTCCATCGGGCTTCCCTTGAAAATATATAAAGTTATGATCCCTGATACAAATAAAAGCTTCGTCTTAAGTGAAGTGGGTTCTGTATTTGAGAATCGGTGCCTTAATGGACCAACAAGTAAAAAATAAAGTAATGTAATTACCGTTAATGAAAGAAAGAAATAGGGACTCCAAAGAGCTCGGAAACCAAAAATATCTAATGACATGTCTATATCACCTCACAAGTAAACAATCTACATATATTATTAATTATAACCTTGCTCGATGGGTCAAGCAAACAAACCAAATATGAACAATTTGTGAATTCAAATTATACCAATAAGAAAAGCGCAAGCGCCTTGGAAAAAGGAACATCGACTAATAGCCGCCACGTCCTGTGGCGAACGTCGATGTCAGCACATCCTGTGCAAGTCCGACAAGCGCTGGCCGACTAATGTCGCCACGTCCTTATGTCTTCGTCGGTACTAGCACGTCCTGTGCGTCGGAACCCTGACTTGTCCAGCTTCAGCGGCAAGAAACTCGAGAAATTTCAACCCCTCCGTCAGAGGCAAAAGACGCCTCTTTTGTCGGAGTCTCCAATTTCCTCGTTTCTGACCAAGCCGCTTCAGCATTTCAGTGAGGAGGCTCGAAAAAAAGCAAAGCTTTTTCCTGCGAGGATAATCCTCACGAAGCATTCCCTAGTGTTGCCGCCGCAGGAGGGGTGAAGCGAACTCGAGCTGCTTAAAAGCAGAGCTTTTGCGCAAGATACTCGAAGAAGCTTTTTCAGGTAGGAAAACTGGCTAGGCGCTGGAGCCAGACACAGAAACAGTTGAACCTTTTATGCTTTCTTACAAATTAAAGAAAGAAAGCCGACTAAAAAGTCGACTTTCTAAATCTTACCACCAAATGATTGTCATAAATGCAAGAACAGTTATCGCTGCAACCAATACTCCAGAGAATAAAAATAACTTTGGAGCTTCGTGTCCTTTATGACTCATATGCATGAAATAATACAATTGTAAAATTAACTGAACTACAGCTAAAAGAATGATGAAAGGAACAACAAACCAAGCTGTATAATGCTCATAGCCAACTGCTATAAAAGCAATTAAAGTTAAAAATAACATGAGAACAAATGAAACAACTTGAAACTTCATTTCTTCTGCACTTTTTCGTCTACGATACGCTAAATCAACATTAGGGTTACCTGAATTTGAATTATTTGTCGCCATCAGTTTATCCCACCATTCCCATTAAATATACGACAGTAAAGATGAACAACCAAACTACGTCGATAAAGTGCCAGTATAAACTAGCTACATAAAACTTAGGTGCATTATGCAAATCCAGACCACGTTTTGCATTACGTATCATTAGTGTAAGAATCCAAGATAAACCAAATGCAACGTGAGCTCCGTGAGTCCCTACGAGTACATAGAACGATGAACCAAATGCACTACTAGTTATAGTATGACCTAAATGTACATAGTGATTGAACTCGTAAATTTCCAAGAGTAAGAATGCGAATCCTAATAATACGGTTATACCTAACCAAAGTTGCATCTTCTTAAAATTAAAGTTTTTCATATGGTACATTGCATACACACTTGTAAGTGAGCTTGTTAAAAGCAACATTGTGGCAGCAAATGTAAGTGGTATTTCAAATATTTCCTGTGATGATGGTCCAGTACCATGATTACCTCTTAGAGCTAAATATGTTGCAAATAATGAGGCAAATAGCACAGTTTCTCCACCTAGGAATAACCAAAAGCCTAAGAATTTATTTTTTCCTTCAAGGGTCGCTTTTTCAGGCTCTGCAGGAAATGTTTCAGCTGTTAATTTTTCTTCAACATGCATTATGCCTTAACCCCCTTATCATCATCATTAACGATATCTTCTTTATGGATGTGATATCCGTGATCATCTTTTAATGAGCGTAAGAACATAGATCCGAAAGTGATAAGTCCACCTATTAACAATACTGCTAATGACCATGCCTTTTCGTCGTGATATAAGAAACCAAATGCTGCTACAAATAAACCTAATGAGATAGTTAAAGGTAAGATAGAGCCATTTGGCATATGAATGTCTCCCAGTGGTTCAGCTGGAGTCATTTCCTTTTTACCTTGCATTTTTTCTACCCAAAGTGCATCAAGGCCACGAACTAAAGGCAGTTGCTTAAAGTTGTATTCTAATGCTGGAGATGAAACAGCCCATTCTAACGTACGGCCATCCCCCCATGCGTCACCACTTGCAACAGGACCATTTATTGAAGTTTTTACAATATTATATAGTAGAACAAGAACTGCTACTGCCATAAATGCAGCACCAACAGAACTAATTGCATTACCTGCTTCAAACCCTTGACCAGGTAAGAACGTAAAGATACGACGAGGCATACCCATTAGTCCAAGGAAGTGTTGGATAAAGAATGTTAAATGGAAGCCGATTAAGAATAACCAGAAAGTAACCTTTCCTAATGTATCATTAAGCATTCTTCCAAACATTTTTGGCCACCAGTAATGTGTACCAGCTAAAAGACCAAATACTACCCCACCAACAATTACATAGTGGAAGTGAGCAACTACGAAATAAGAATCATGGTACTGATAATCAGCTGGAGCTGAAGCTAGCATAATACCAGTTACCCCACCCATTACGAAAGAAGGTATGAATGCAACTGCATATAACATAGGTGTTGTGAATTTAATGGATCCACCCCACATTGTTAAGAGCCAGTTAAAAATCTTAATACCAGTAGGTACCCCGATAGCCATTGTTGCAACAGCAAAAATAGCATTTGCGATTGGACCTAAACCAGTTGTAAACATGTGGTGAGCCCAAACCATGAAACCTAAGAATCCGATTAAAACAGTAGCGAATACCATTGAAGAATATCCGAATAAACGTTTTCTTGAGAAAGTTGCGAATATCTCAGAGAAAATACCGAATGCCGGTAGGATTAAGATATATACTTCTGGGTGACCAAAGATCCAGAATAAATGCTCCCAGATAATGGTGTTTCCTCCCATGCTTGGCTGGAAGAAACCAGTTCCAAAAATACGGTCCATCATCATTAATGCTAATCCAACGGTTAATGGTGGGAAAGCAAAAAGAATTAATGCTGACGCAACAAATGTTGACCATGTGAATAATGGCATACGCATATACGTCATACCTGGTGCTCTCATATTAATGATCGTAACTAAGAAGTTAATACCACCAATTAAAGTACCAATACCTGAAATTTGAAGTCCAAGTACATAAAAGTCAATACCATGTCCTTCAGAATGTAAAGAAAGTGATGCATAAGAAGTCCACCCTGCATCAGGAGCTCCACCTAAAAACCAACTAAGGTTTAAAAATAGTCCTCCAAAGAAAAATAACCAAAAACCTAATGCATTTACAAATGGAAATGCAACGTCACGCGCACCAATTTGGAGTGGCATTATCGCGTTCATGAATCCAAATAAAAGTGGCATTGCAGCTAAGAATATCATTGTCGTACCATGCATTGTTAATACTTCATTGTAAAAGCCGGCACTTACAAAGTTACTATCAGGAACTGCAAGCTGAATTCGTATAATTAGTGCTTCTAATCCTCCAAGGAGGAAGAAGAAGCCACCAGCTATGAGATAAAGTTTAGCGATTTTTTTATGGTCTACTGTTGTTAAGTAATCCCATAAAGTAGCGCCAAACCCTTTTTTCTGGGTTAACGTACTCACAAATGTGACCTCCTTATTCAATACTCAACATTAATCTTCAACACTTAGACCCATTAGATATTCAGTAAGAGCATCTAAATCCTCTTCAGTTAAAGCCTTATGATCATATGTGTTTGTCATACTGTTACCTGGCTTTATTTCTTCTGGGTTCTTAATCCATGTTTTTAAGTTTTCTTCTGTATGTTCTAATCTACCTGCGATACTAGAACGATCACCAAAATTAGCTAAGCTTGGTGCAGTTGGGCGTTTTTCCCCTGGGTTAATAGCATGACAAGAAATACAGTTGTTTGCAGTGAACAATTCTTCACCAGCTTTTGCTAAATCAGTTTCAGCTTTTGGATTACCTGCGTCTTTAGCTGCAGTCATTTTCCCAATCCATTGATCAAATTCATCTCTAGGAAGTGGTTTAACTTTAAAGTCCATTAATGCGTGAGAAGGACCACAAAGCTCAGCACATTTTCCGTAGAATAATCCACCAGCCTCTTTTGTTTTTGCAGAATCAAATTCTAACCAGAAGCGGTTTGTGTTTTCTGTATTAGTATCCATTTTCCCACCAACAGCAGGAATCCAGAATGAGTGTTTTACATCTGCAGCTTTAAGATTGAAATAAACCTTCTCATCAGTTGGTACAACTAATTCTTGAGCTGTCACAACACCATGATCTGGATATTCGAATTCCCACCAATAAAGATTTGCAGTTACATTCACTACCACTGCATTTTCATCACGTGTTTCTTCATCCATTGCAGATACATCAGCTAATTGGAATGTAGCAGATACTGTAGGAACCGCTAAAACTAAAAGTAAAAGAATAGGTATAACAGTCCAAATAATTTCTAGTTTGTGACTTCCTTCAACCTGCTTCGGAATTTTGTTTTCGTCCCCTTTTTTACGTCGAAAACGGAGTATTACTAGGATAAAAATTACTGTTACAACTGCGATTACGATTACCATAATTAATGTAGCAAGAATCATTAAATCATACTGCATTTTTGCAACTTCACCAGCTGGTTGAAGTGCAGAAATGTATGGTTCCCCACAGCCTGCTAACAGAAGCGCCATGAAACTAAATAGAGTAAACAAGCGCATGTTTGGTAGCCATTTTTTCATAGCTTAATCAAACCCCTCTTTCAATTTTTATTACTACTATCTTTTAAAAAGGCTTAATACATTATATTGTTACTTAGGTATAAAATGAGTTCACCACATTTGAATGGAAAACGTAATGATCAGTCATTTTTAAATTGAAGTGAATGAACTTCATTTTGTACTATTAATAACTGCAATTGTATGTACTAGAGCCCTTAGATAAAAAGATATTAATTCCTTCTATAAAATATAGAAGGAATTATATGTTATATTTTGAAACTCACTTACACTAGTGTAACAACTACCATCGCTACAAACATAATTGTTAAATAGTTAAGCGAGTATACAAACATTAGTTTTGCCCATTTTAAGTCATCTTTCATCTTAAATCCCTTGATTCCTAAAAACAACCAACCAATATTAAGAAGAGTTGCAAGAATTACGAAAGGTAAGCCAAGTGAAAATAAATAAAATGGTAATGGAAATAAACATAATACCCAAATTACAATTTGTCTTTTTGTAATATCAAATCCATGAACAACAGGAAGCATTGGAACCCCTGCTGCTTTATATTCATCAACACGTTTCATTGCAAGTGCAAGGAAATGTGGAGGTTGCCATATAAACATAATTAAAAACAAAATCCATGCAACCAAATGTAAGTTGGAATCAATTGCAGCCCAGCCAATTAACGGAGGAACTGCTCCTGAAATACTACCAATTACTGTATTGATCGTATATCTGCGTTTAGACCACATTGTATAGAGGAAAATGTATGAAAAAACTCCAACAAGTCCAATAACTGCTGCCATAACGGTTGTTAATAATAAGAAAGCAGTTCCTATTAGTATGAGTAATATACCCATTACTAACACATGATTTGGATTAATTTTTCCAGTTACAGTCGGACGCTCTTTTTTACTGTCCATTAAATGGTCAATATCTCTATCATAATAATTATTAATTGCACAAGATCCTGCTATCACAAGAGCAGAGCCTATTAAAGTAAATAGAACAATATCTAATTCTTGAAGAAAACTCTGACCGGTAAAATGGAGTGCAAGCCAGATACCTGTAAAAGCTGTTATTAAATTAGAATTTACTATTCCTATTTTAATAAGGGCTAAAAAGTCTTTATATGCTGTAGTTTTATATTCATCACGATTTACATCATTTGATAAATTTTTATCTGTAATCAATACAGATTTTGTGCTATTCATCGTGAGCCTCCTTAAATTAACGTGCATTATTACAATGCTCCAGGTACTTAAACAAATAAAAAATGCATTTTCAAAAATTAAAGCGTTTTCTACTAATTAGGTAGTAAAAATAGTTACGCAATACATATCTCAATGCTATTGAAGTTTATTATGTTACGGATATTATAAATTATATTAAAAAATACCCTTTCTGTATATTAAATCACATTTTTATGATTTTTTGTGAACATTTTGTTAAGAATTTATGACTATTTTGTGTCCTGAAGATATAACTTCCAATATGATATAAATACTATTTCCACTATAATAATAGTGTTTATTAGTTTGAAGATCGGAGTGTAATAAAATATTAATAACTCCCCTATCTATTTCTAGCAAACTCCTCAAGATTATTCAACCTTTTTTACTATAATAATTTTAAAAAAATTTCATTTTTAAATGGTTGTAAAGAGTTGATAAATTGTGTACTATCGATAAGTATGTAATTTATGTTTAATTTTTGATATTTATCGATATATTAGATATGATGAATATCGTATAGACTTATTTAAGTATTAGAAAAATATAAGTTATAAATATGTAAGAAGGTGATTTTTTTGAGCCGCTCCTTAAAGTGGTTGTCAGTTGCAGCTACGATCGGTATGTTATTTGTTCTAATAGGCGGTGCTCTTGTTACTAAGACTGAATCTGGTGCCGGTTGTGGTGAAACATGGCCACTCTGTCACGGTGAGTTAATACCTGATGAAATTAATTTCGAGCTTGTGATTGAGCTAAGTCATAGAGTTGTCTCAGGTGTCGTCGGTTTATTAGTTCTTGTATTGTCGATATGGGCTTGGAAAGCAATTGGACACATTAGAGAAACAAAGTTTTTAGCTTTTATATCTTTCTTTTTCCTTTTATTACAGGGTCTAATAGGTGCAGCAGCAGTAGTTTGGGGACAATCAGATGTTGTCCTTGCATTACATTTTGGAATCTCCCTCATTTCATTTGCATCCGTACTCCTTTTAACATTACTTATTTTTGAGGTGGACAAGAAGTTTGATGCTGATTCTCTTATTATTGACAAAAAGCTACGAACTCAAATCTATGCTTTAACCATTTATAGTTTTATAGTGGTTTATACTGGAGCACTAGTAAGGCATGTAGGTGCATCCTTAGCTTGTCCGGATTGGCCAGTCTGCAATTATAATCAAATAGGCTTACCTACTCAAATGCATGAATGGATCCAAATGGGGCACCGTGTCCTAGCTGGTGGAATTTTTATATGGGTTTTACTTTTGACACTTCAAATAATAAAACGATATAAACATGAAAAAGTACTATACTGGGGTTGGATAATTGCTTTAGGCTTAGTATCTGTCCAAGTAGCCTCTGGCGCTGTAATTGTTTACACAAATCTAAACTTATTTATCGCTTTGGCTCATGCTTTATTTATAGCTTGTTTATTTGGGGTTTTCAGTTATTTTATTTTACTTTCATCTAGAAGTAAGAAAAATGAGGCCCTACTTGCAAATAATATAGATAAATCAAAAGAAGAACAAGTAAACCAAAATCAAACCATACCTGCTCAATAACGTAAAAAGAAGAGAAGCAAGTTGCTTCTCTTCTTTTTTCTATTCTTGGAGTTCTAACAATAAGTCCCCTGTTTGAATCGCTTCACCATTAGAGACATGAATTTCTTTTACTGTCCCTGTAAATGGAGCCTGAACTGTTGTTTCCATTTTCATTGCCTCAGTAATCATAAGGTGATCTCCCTTATTGACTTTCTCTCCTTTTGAAACAAGTACTTTTATAACTGTACCAGGCATCGTAGCACCAATATGTTTTGGATTTTCCTTATCAGCCTTCAGTTTCGCAACGACAGTTGCTTTGATACTAGTGTCTCTAATAATAACTTCACGTGGTTGACCATTTAATTCAAAATAAACAACTCGTGTTCCATCTGCTTGAGGCTCACCAATTGAAACTAATTTTACTATAAGTGTCTTTCCTTGTTCTATTTCTACTTCAATCTCTTCTCCTAATCTCATACCATAAAAGAAGGTTGGCGTATCAAGTACTGATATGTCACCATACAGTTCAAACGTTTTTTGGTAATCCATGAATACCTTTGGATATAAGGCATATGAGATGAGTTCAAAACTAGTAACCTGTCTATTCAAGGAATGATATAATGTTTCCTTTAGTTCATTGAAATTAACAGATTCTAATAGTTCTCCCGGACGGACGGTCAACGGCTCGCGTCCTTTAAGAATAATTCTTTGAAGCTCTTTTGGGAAACCTCCATAAGGCTGGCCTAAATAACCTTCAAACAATTCAACCACTGAATCCGGGAAATCCAATGTTTCTCCTCTTTCATAGATATCATCTTCAGTTAAATTATTTTGAACCATATAAAGAGCCATATCACCAACAACCTTTGAAGATGGTGTAACCTTGACAATATCTCCGAACATATCGTTAACTCTTCTATACATTACCTTAACTTCTTCCCACTTACTTCCTAACCCGACAGCCTTTGCTTGTTGTTGAAGATTGCTATATTGGCCACCTGGCATCTCATGCATATAGATTTCAGTATGCGGAGCATTCATTCCACTTTCAAAGTCCTGATAATATTTTCTAACATTTTCCCAGTAGCTTGAGAGCTGTTCAAATGCCTTAACTGATAAGTCAGGTTTGCGGTCAGTTCCATCCAATGCATATAACAATGTACTAGCACTTGGTTGTGAGGTTAAGCCTGCCATTGAGCTCACGGCAACATCTACAATATCAACACCAGCTTCAATTGCTTTCGCATACGTATAAATGCCATTTCCACTAGTATCATGTGTATGCAAATGAATTGGGATTGAAACTGTCTCTTTTAATGCTGAAACAAGGTCATAAGCTGCTTGTGGCTTTAATAATCCAGCCATGTCTTTAATACCTAGAATATGAGCTCCAGATGCTTCAAGTTCTTTAGCTAAGTCCTTATAGTATTTCAAATCATATTTTGTTCGAGAAGGATCACTGATATCACCTGTATAACAGATTGCAGCCTCAGCAATTTTGCCGTTATTTCGGACAGAGTCAATTGCCAAAGTCATACCTTTAACCCAGTTCAAACTATCAAAAATACGGAATACATCAATGCCTGCCTGAGAAGACTTCTCGACAAACTCACGAATAAGATTATCTGGGTAGTTTTTATATCCTACTGCATTTGAAGCACGTAATAACATTTGGAATAGAATATTTGGTGCTTGCTGACGTAACGTTAATAATCGTTCCCATGGATCCTCGTTAAGGAATCTATATGCAACGTCAAATGTTGCACCACCCCACATTTCTAGTGAGAACAGTTCTGGTAATAAACGAGCTGTTGGTTCCGCAATATGCTTAATATCATTTGTTCTGAAACGTGTTGCCAGTAATGATTGATGAGCATCTCTAAACGTTGTATCAGTAAACAATACTTGTTTTTGTTCATTTACCCATTTAACAACGCCTTCTGGACCATATTGATCGAGTATTTGCTTTGTACCGCTACTAATAGGTTCTGTATGTTTTACCTTTGGTACTATTGGCTTATCAAACACGGGCTTTCTTCTTTTTTCTACTCCAGGAAAACCATTTACTGTTACATTTCCGATGTAGGACAGCATTTTTGTTCCACGGTCTTTTCGTTTTGGAAAAATAAATAACTCCGGTGAAGAATCGATAAACGAAGTATCATATTCCCCATTAATGAACTTCTTATGCTTCACAACGTTTTCTAAGAAAGGAATATTCGTTTTAATACCTCGTATTCTGAATTCCTTTAAGTTTCTGACCATTTTCGCTGCAGCTTGCTCAAAAGTTAATGCATGCGTAGATAGTTTTACTAATAACGAATCATAAAATGGAGTAATGACTGCTCCCTGGAATCCATTTCCAGCATCAAGACGAACACCAAACCCTCCACCACTTCTATAAGCATTAATTTTTCCTGTATCAGGCATAAAATTATTTAATGGATCTTCTGTAGTTACACGTGATTGAATGGCAAAACCATGTGTTTTTATAAACTCCTGATGTGGAATAGACACTAAATCACTATGTATAGAATGTCCTTCAGCAACTAATATCTGAGTTTGGACAATATCAATTCCAGTAATCATCTCAGTAATTGTATGCTCAACCTGTACCCTAGGGTTAACCTCAATAAAATAAAATTTATTATTAGATACTAAAAATTCTACTGTTCCTGCATTTACATAATTTACGTTTTTCATAAGCTTAACAGCTGCATCACAAATCTCATTACGTAATTCATCTGATAAGGAAACACTCGGTGCTATCTCAACTAGCTTTTGATGTCTACGTTGTACGGAACAGTCACGTTCATATAAATGAACGATATTTCCTTGACTATCTCCAATAATTTGAACCTCAATATGCTTAGGATTTTCAATTAATTTTTCTACATATACTTCATCACTGCCAAATGCTGCCTTGGCTTCAGACTTTGCACGTTCGTACGATTCCTTCAAGCCGGCTTGACTTCGAACAATACGCATGCCACGTCCACCACCACCTAAAGAAGCCTTAATAATAATTGGATAACCATTTATTTCTCCAAAATGAACAGCTTCTTCTAGATTTTTAAGTGGTCCATCACTACCTGGTATTACTGGTATTTCAGCTAGTTCAGCTTGATGTCTGGCTTTTACTTTATCCCCAAACATATCTAAGTGATTTGTGTTAGGACCAATAAAAATAATCCCTTCTTCTTCACAACGCCTTGCAAACTCTATGTTTTCTGACAGAAATCCATAGCCGGGGTGAATCGCATCGATATTATTATCTTTTGCGATTTCAAGAATTCCTTCAATATCTAAATAAGCGTCAATTGGTTTTTTACCTTCACCAACTAAGTAGGCTTCATCTGCTTTATAGCGATGATAAGATCCTGCATCTTCCTTTGAATAAATCGCAACTGTACGGATGTCTAATTCTGTACATGCTCTAAAAATACGAATAGCTATTTCTCCTCTGTTTGCAACTAGTACTTTCTTGATGCTCTTTTTCATCTTTTTCCTCCTTTATTGGTATTACAATTTTTAATAGTATAACACATTTAAAAATAGTATAACATATTTATAATCAAGTATAGATAGTTTACTTATCTATAAGAGACATAGTTTTTTTGAAATGGCTGAACTTTGTTCTTTTGGGGCTTTTTCTCCTTATTACTGTACATTAAATGATAGTTAGTAAACATTGATACATTGATTAAAATTCCCATTGATAACATTAATAGTAAGAGTGAAGACCCTCCGTAACTAATAAATGGTAGAGTAACTCCTGTTATTGGTATTAAACCTGTTAATCCTCCTAAGTTAATGAAGGTTTGTATCGCTATCATAGAAGAAATACCTATAGCCAGTAAACTCCCAAAAGGGTCATTACATTTCCTGGCAATCTGAAATCCCCTTAATACAATGTAGGCTAATAATAGAAGGACAAACAGAACACCGAACAAACCAAGTTCTTCAGCGATAATAGCCATAATAAAATCAGTATGCGCTTCGGGTAAGTAGTTAAATTTTTGGATACTTTGACCTAATCCTAACCCTTTCCAGCCCCCTGATCCAAGTGCGATATATGAATTAACAAGCTGGTATCCATCACCCGCTTGGCTACTAAAAGGATCTGCAAAGCCAGTAAAACGAGATATTCTCTCATCTGTAAAAATCTTATCAGCTTTTATCATTATTATTGGAGAGATAAGTGCGGCAGTAATTGCTACTAATAAAAGCAATTTGCCAATACTTTTAATTCCCATACCTGAACAAACGATAACCGATAAGGCAATTAAACCAATTATAAAGGCCGTCCCATAGTCAGGCTGAATGGCAACCGCAAGGCAGATAAAAAAAGTAAAAATAATTGGTGGCATAACTGCTATCCCAAAATTGTTAATATAAGCCTGCTTTTTAGAGTAGACCGCTGCCAAATAGATGATTACACTCAGCTTAGTAAACTCTGAGGGCTGGATACCCCTTGCCCCAACCATAATCCAGCTTTGTGCATTATTAGCAGTATGACCGACCACAAATACAAGAAGCAGCATACCCATTGACCCTAACACGATAAGCAGTAATAAATTTTTGTTCGAGTAGATTTTATAAGGAAATATCATTGCAAAAAGAAAGGCAGCCGTTCCAATCAATAACGCCATTCTTTGGCGATCAAAAAAGAACGTTGGATTTTCTCCAAACTTAGGAGCTGTGGCTAGTACCATACTAGAGCTGTAGACCATAACAAGTCCAAACGAACACAAAAGGAATACAGCAAGTATCAGTGTATAATCGTATGATTTTAGAATTTTTTTTAGCATTTGACATCTTCCTCTATAAAGTGAAACTTCAATTAGTGGGGGCTTTCCCCACTAATTGTTAGTTGAACCAATCGGGGTGTTAACGTCCGTTATCTCCCACATGAATACCTTTGTTCCAAATCACATTGTAATGTGGGAGTTTTTACGGACGATTACACCTGGATAAACTGAAACTTCAATCGGCGGGTTTGTTTTTCCCCACTGATTGTTTACCGGATTCGCATATAGAAATCAATATGCGAAGAAGTTATTTTTTTTATTGTACTATACTTTTTCGATTAACATCACGAAAATCCTGCATATCTTAAAAAATGATTCTATTAAACTTACTTTCTTCCTAACAATATATCGTAATCTATTATACTTTATAAAAAAACTCAAATTATCCAATTATAGGATAATTTGAGTTTTATCAAGCAACGTTTTTCTACTTTTTGGTCGAGGCTTCATGAAGAACGGATAGTTCACGCTCTAATTTCGAAATAAGCTCTTTCCCTTCAAGCGCTTCTATTAAACCTAATCTTACTGCAAAATCTATTTCTCTAGATAATCCAAACATTTGCGTATCTAATACTTCCTCATATAAAGGACATTGAGGCATAGTTAGATTATCCATTTGAACTTTAATAAGTTTTAGTATTTTATCAGCATCGGCCTTTAATAATGACAATGCTTTCTCACGATGATTTATTGTAATCTCAGACGTCAATTCAAAACCCCTCCGTTCAGAAGCGATACCTAATCCTATCTATAAATATTAACCTGTATACTACAAAATTGCAAGAATAAATAGACAGGGCTCACTTACTTTTAGGCAGGTGTAAATCAATTTTTTGCTATTTAGTTAGAACGAGATAGGCAATAATTTAATTACTTTCTATTGAGTAATATGTGCTCTATAATAGTAAGAGAAAGGATTGATAAATATATGGAATCAATTATTATGATCGAAGGCAAGACGAAATATAAGATTACCCTTGATCCTGGCGTTTGGATATTTGATGACCGCCGAGTAGACTTGCTTACATATTTCGATACCGAAAAAACTGATGATAATGAATTAGCAGAATATACAAAAGCAGTTTCTCATCAGTGGGACAGAGAGATTCGTGAAGGAGCTGTTTTTCCTCCAACGTTAAAAACAGAAAGAAAATTTGAAAAAGAAAAAGTCCTAACTGGAACTTTCGGCATTCCACTTCGAGATTTTCTAAAGAATGCTGATCCAGAGAAAGAAGCACAAATACTTACAATTGTTCAGGAAAATCAAAAAACATCAATTCCTTTATCAAATGCATATGATGCGATTCTCGGTTTTTCTATCGAAGGTAAGCCTCTACTTGAAGACGGACCTGTCCATTTTTATTTCGGAGATGGATCCAATCGAAATAATCCAATAAAAAATATACTGAAGTTAATTATTGAGTAAAACGGTGTTTTTCGGTGCCTGTCACCCGACGCTATATTCTATATGAGTTACTCGTATGCATTAACTGTTAATCACAATACAGCTTTTAGAAATTTTTTGTCAGTGACAGGCACCCAATTCTGTACCCTTACTTGCTCTCTACCATCATTTCTTTTAACTCTGTATACATTCTTCTTGCTGTTATACCCCAAAACACTGTTCATTTGTTATAGGATATCTGCCGCTAGTTGAGCTAATCCTGATCTTTCCCCCTTAATCAGGCGAATATGACCTGCAATCTTCTGATCCTTAAACTTTTCAATTACATATGTGAGGCCATTGTTATATTCATCTAAATATGGATGGTCGATCTGTTCTGTGTCACCCATAAAGACAATTTTACTTTTTTCTCCAACCCTGGTTAATATCGTTTTAACTTCATGCTTTGTTAGGTTTTGCGCTTCGTCAATGATAATAAATTGTTCAGGTATACTTCGCCCTCGAATATAAGTCAGCGCTTCAACTTCAATTGATCCCATTCCTGCTAAAATTGCATCTAATTCTCCAGGTTTTTTCACATTAAATAAATATTCTAGATTATCATAAATAGGCTGCATCCATGGCCTTAGTTTTTCTTGCTTTTCACCAGGTAAGAACCCAATATCTTTTCCTACCGGAACAATTGGCCTTGCAACTAACAATTTTTTATAACGACCTAAGTCCTCTGTCTGCATTAGGCCAGCAGCGAGAGCCAATAGAGTCTTACCTGTACCCGCTTTACCTACAAGAGTTACTAATGGTATATCATCTCTTAGGAGAAGTTCAAACGCCATTGTCTGTTGTACATTCCTTGGTTTTATGCCCCAAATATGATCATGTGAAAACACTAATTTTTTTACTATTTTCCCTGTCTTATCAATAATACCGATTGCCGATGATTTTCCTCCTAAGGCATCTTTCAAGACAACAAATTGATTCGGATAAAAAGGATGATTTACTAGTTCAGTTACATGAAGTTCTCCTTTTTCATAGAAAAGGTCTAAAAGTGATCGGTTGATATAAATTTCAAGAAACCCAGTATATATATGGTCAACCTCTACAACCCGATCACTCAGGAAATCTTCAGCTTGTAGACCTAGTGCATCTGCCTTTACCCGAACTAGCGCATCTTTACTAACTAGAATAACCGGCCTACCATTTTCTTTTGTCTGTTCCTCCAAGGACAAATTTTTAGCAACCGCTAATATACGATTATCATTCGTTTTTTCAACAAAAATTTCTTGTAATTGATGAAAGGATCTATGATTTAATTCAATCCTTAATATGCCGCCATTTTCTAGTTGTATTTTTTCGTGAAGTTTTCCATTTTGCCTAAGATTGTCGATGAGCTTTGAGACCTGCCTAGCATTTCTACCTATTTCATCCATATAACGTTTTTTGGAGTCAACCTCTTCTAAAACAACAGCTGGGATGACAACCTCGTTATCTTCAAATGAAAATATTGCTCTCGGATCTTGCAACAGTACATTCGTGTCTAATACATAAACTTTCCCCAAAATCACGCCTCCTACTCAAGTGAGTTCTATTTTTGTTTTAGGAGTGAAACAGGTACCCGCACTTCGAGAACAGTGTTTTATTTATAATATGAAGTCAATCCTTTATCTGCTCTTTCAGGACGGACCGTTGATAAAAATATATGTATACATGCATAAAGATAGAAGGATAAATAAACAATAAAAAAAGAAAACACAGTGAACGATGGGAGGCAAAAATCGTGAGGCTTTTATATTTACTACTGTTCTCAGGACTAATTCTCACACTAACAGGATGTGGATTTACAAATAATAACGCTGGAGAAAAGAGAGACGAAAGTCGCATACAGGTTAAAAACACAGTAGATGAACATGTCGACAGAAAAACTGGGCAAGAGATTGCAAGTCATCTCGTTGAACTAGCTTCAGGTATACCAAATGTGAATGATGCCACTGCAGTTGTTTTAGGTAATTTTGCGGTAGTTGGAATTGACGTAAATGCTAAATTAGATCGTTCAAGAGTAGAAACAATTAAATACTCTGTTGCTGAAAGCTTACAGCATGACCCTTATGGTGCCAATGCCGTTGTAATAGCTGATGCAGACACCGTTGAACGTTTACGTCAAATGGGAAAAGAAATTCAAGATGGAAGACCAATTACTGGGATCTTAGATGAACTGGCACAAATAGTTGGAAGGGTTATTCCTGATGTACCAAGTGATATAATCGATAATCAAAATACTGAGCCTACTGAAAACAATGATAAGCAACTTAACCAAAAAGAACAGAAGAAACTTGAAAACGAACAGCAGGACCAATCAAATAACAAGAAAAATTAATAATAAAGAGCATTGAGAATTTTTCCCAATGCTCTTTTGATATTTTTACGCATTCCTCATAGCTTCCATTACTTGATTATCTAATTTTGCTGCCGCAGCTTCATCATATGTCTTTTCATACTTAGGCTCAATTGATATTTTCGAACCATAAAACATAACATCACGAACCTCATTAATCGTCACTTCTATCAAAGTTAATTGTAATGGAACATTTTCTAGCTTCTCTTTCTTAACCCTTGCATTACCGCTAATAGCATATGTTGACTCATTCGCAAACATCGTCATTACCACTAAGGGGTTATGTTGAATATTCTGGACGATTCGTGACCTCGTATCAATAGCAAAGGTAATCACCCCTTCACTCGGAGCATACACCCAGGAGATTGCAGTTACATTAGGACCACTTGTTTCAAAATCAATTGAAGCAATCGTGACAAAACGTTCCTTCTGCAAGGATTCGAACAATGGTTGTACTAGACTTAACTCAACACGATTTGCCATATGTACACCTCCATTAATAGATATATCTATCATACCTTTTTGCTCCATGAGTTAAAACAAAAAAGACAAACTTTGTCAGTAAACTACTTATTGTTGTATAATAAAGTGTAAATTTACTTTATAATTAACTATATTTATGTATTACTAAAATTGAAGCACTTATAAAAATGTTTTTCACACGTAGAGGGGTACATAGAATGAAAGTAAAATGTGTAATATGCGATAAAATTGAAGACATCATAGATGAATCAAGTCTTGCCAAAAGATTACGAAATAGACCGATTCATACATACATGTGTAATGAGTGCCATGATCGTATTGAGGTAAGGACAAAAGAGCGAATAGCGACAAACAAATTCAAATTATATCGTAAGAAGAAAACTGAAGATGACTGGTGGTAAGTTAATAGGAATTTCTTAAAAACATTCATCTGTTCCGCCAAGATGAATCAGTATGTCAGACAAGTGAAAGTTAAAAAACAAACAGAAAAGCCGAGCTTAGCTCGGCTTTTACTCATAGTTCCTATATCTTTCTGGGTTCTTTTGTATTTGATCATGCATTACATCGATTAATTCAACTGGAAACCTTGCGTTTTTTTCTTCCCCATCAATTTTATAGGTAACAAGATACATGACGTCATCTTTATTTACAATAAGATCTTCCACCTTAAATTCATTGACTAAAATATCTTCAAACAGACTTACCGTATCTAAAGCGGCTGTATCGTCCGGTCTAGCATCCACTACAACCTTTATAGTTAACCAGTTATAAATTGCATCCTGTAATGACTTCATACCATTACCCCCTTATTCTTAAGCTTCTTTTCTCTTTGATTGATAAAGTCTAATCTTATAAATGGCTAAAATAAGAACAGCTATTGCCAGCGATTCTGGAATTGGCAGAAAAGCAGCTAATAAAGTCAATACAGTACAGCCAAGAGCTAGAAAAAGATATACAACCAAGCTTTTTAAAATTGGCAGTTTCTTCGCAAAGCCAAGCTTAAATACAGCGATTGTTAACAATAAAATAATGACATATAAAATATTTGATCCAACTGGAATAGTTGTAGAACTATAAATTGTTTTTGCTACAGGCCACATATCCTCAATTCGCATATAAACACCCTCCTATCCCTTTCTCCTTTCATTAAAGTACCAGAAAGGGACAAGGTTTTACAAGTTTTAATTTCTTTGTGTTCGTAATTTATATCCCATAAAACAAAAAAAGCGCCTGTTCGACGAACAAGACGCTAAAGAAAGATTTTATAACCTTATTTTACTTCAGCAAGTTTTTTACGTTTTGCCGATTTTTCTCGCTCATTTTTGTCAAGAATCTTTTTACGTAAACGAATTGATTCTGGCGTAACTTCACAGTATTCATCATCATTTAAGTACTCAAGTGATTCTTCTAGTGACATAATTCGCGGTTTTTTCATAGTCGTTGTTTGGTCTTTATTTGCTGAACGCATATTAGTCATTTGTTTCATCTTTACAATATTTACTGTAAGATCATTTTCACGGGTATGTTCCCCTACGATCATACCTTCATAAACCTCTGTTCCTGGTTCTACAAAGATTGTACCTCGGTCTTCAACACCCATAATACCATATTGACTCGCCTTGCCACTTTCCATTGAAACAAGAACACCTTGACGTCGGCCACCTACTTGACCTGCAGCCATAGGCTGGTAGCTATCAAAAGTATGGTTAATAATTCCAAACCCTCTTGTTAATGTAAGGAATTCAGTTGTATATCCAATTAATCCTCTAGCAGGAACCATAAAGATTAATCTTACTTGGCCATTTCCATTGTTAATCATATCGACCATTTCACCCTTACGAGCGCCAATGGATTCCATAATTGCACCTGTATGTTCTTCAGGAACATCAATTTGAACTCGTTCAACCGGTTCGCAACGAACGCCATCAATTTCTCTAACAATAACCTCTGGTTTTGAAACTTGTAGTTCATAACCTTCACGACGCATATTTTCAATAAGAATAGATAAATGAAGCTCTCCACGACCAGAAACAATCCAGGCATCTGGTGATTCTGTATTTTCAACTCGTAAGCTTACATCAGTTTGAAGTTGGGCGCGTAGACGTTCCTCTATTTTACGAGAAGTTACGTATTTACCCTCTCTTCCAGCAAATGGACTGTTATTAACAAGGAAAGTCATTTGTAAAGTTGGCTCATCAATTCGAAGAACTGGTAATGCCTCTTGATGCTCAACAGGACATACAGTTTCCCCTACGTTTATGTCTTCCATTCCGGAAACCGCAACTAAATCCCCAGCTTTCGCCTCTTGGATCTCAACACGCTTAAGTCCAGTGAAACCGAATATCTTTGTTACTCTGAATTGCTTTACACTGCCATCATTTTTCATTAATGCAACTTGCTGACCAACCTGCATTGTTCCACGGAATACGCGGCCAATTCCAATTCTTCCAACATAATCATTGTAATCAAGCAATGCAACCTGAAATTGAAGTGGTTCATCACTATTATCAATAGGTGCAGGGATATTCTCGATGATTGCATCAAACAACGCTTCCATATTGTCATCCTGCTTATGTGGATCAGTACTTGCCGTACCATTAATTGCTGAAGCAAAAACAACCGGGAACTCAAGTTGTTCTTCAGAAGCATCTAGTTCGATAAATAAATCAATTACTTCGTCGATAACTTCTTCTGGGCGAGCAAAATCACGGTCAATTTTATTCACAACTACGATTGGTGTTAGATTCTGCTCCAAAGCTTTCTTTAACACAAAACGAGTTTGCGGCATACACCCTTCATATGCATCGACTACTAATAAAACGCCATCAACCATTTTCATGATACGTTCTACTTCTCCACCAAAGTCAGCGTGTCCTGGTGTATCCATAATATTAATACGTGTATCTTTGTAATTTATTGCTGTATTTTTCGCAAGAATTGTAATTCCACGTTCACGTTCGATATCATTAGAATCCATTGCACGTTCTTCTACATGCTCATTTGAACGAAAAGTTCCAGACTGATGTAGTAATTTATCAACAAGTGTTGTTTTACCGTGGTCAACGTGGGCAATAATTGCTATATTTCGTAAGTCATTACGTGTTGTCACTATTTCACATCTCCTATAATCAAAATTCCATTTAGATTTTTTACATTTTTTTACTCCGAAAAAACTAAATAACTAAAACATTATATACCATAGAGTAGAAATAATACATATTTATCTGTAAAATAGTTTTGAAAGGAGCTTTTATTATGAAAAACCTTAATCTTACTATGCTCTTCTTTGCAGTTGCAACTGCTCTTTGTATTATGTCAATCGGGATAGCAATTGCAGAAAAAAGTATGTTAGGTATTATTTTGTCTCTAATTTCAGTAATTATTGTAACTGGTTTAGGTTTTACAACAAAGAAAAAAATGCGCGAGAAAGGCAGACTATAATCTGCTTTCTCACGCTTTTTTATTTTCGCTTTAAATAATTGGTAAATATTTCATTATGTATATTTGCATTTGCACATATCACACTGTTTTCCTTTAATAAATGTAATGGTTCGCCTTCCAGTGTTGTAACAATGCCACCAACCTCTGTTATTAATATTGCTCCGGCTGCAAAGTCCCAAGGAGAAAGTCTCATAGTGATATAAGCATTAATTCTCCCAGTAACAACATAAGCCATTTCAAGTGCTGCAGAACCGTAGGAACGTGTACCCCGCGCAGCGTTAACAATTGGGATTAAGATTTTGGGATCAATCCTTTTATTTTCAGTTATCCAAGTAGCATTAATTCCTACTATAGACTGATTTAGTGTCACATCTTTTAAAGGCTCTATCTTTGTAGAATTAAAATAAGCCCCTTTCCCTTTTATGGCGTGATAGAGTTCATCATGAACAACATCATAAATAATACCAATTTGTCCTACTCCATCTTCATATACAGCTACAGATATAGCAAAATTTCGTTGTTGATGTACAAAATTCATCGTCCCATCAATAGGGTCAATAATCCATACAATACCCTTCAATGATTCTATATTATCCCCAAACCCTTCCTCACCTAAAATTTGATGACCAGGGAAAGTGTTGTTAATGTTTTCAATAAAAAACCTTTCAGTTTCCTTATCGATATTTGTAACGAGGTCGTCCGGATTTGATTTGGTTTCAATTATTAATTCCATTTTAAAGGAATTTCTAATTCTCTCTCCGGCTTCCTTAATCCATTTTTTTGCTTTTTGATCTATTTCATCCCAATTACTCATATAGAAAAACCTCACTTTATAAAAATCTCTAAATAGTATGCACAGCCACTAGGCATTTTAGAGAAACAATACCTAAAATTACTATATTACATAAAATCTTACTTTACCTATATGGTAGGTGCAAGTTTTACGTATTATTGCTAATTAAGTTAAAAGCGAACCAAATTGGTCCGCTTTTTAAGGAGTATTTATGCCTCTAATTTAAATAATTCCTGTCTCAGCTTTTCTAGTTTTTGTTTACATTCATTCTTTTTCATTTCATCATTTTCAATCATCGCATCATAAAGGGTTGCCAACTCGTAGTCTACTTCTAAACGTAACACAGCTAAGCGTTTTTCACCGTCTTTTCGCTTAAATGTATTGATTACCTGTTTCATTTTCGCACCCCTTTCTTCAAATTCAAATCACTTACCTTTATTGCTACATTCTGAAGTTACTATTATCTTATGACACAGCTTTCGCATTGCAACAAATATGTGCGTTTACCTAGGAAGAGCTCTTAGTTGAAAAGTGAACTTCATTGACTTGTTATTTAACTTAATATTGGTCTTCCCTACCTAATAGTATTGCTACATACCATATTGGAAAGTTAGACTCTTACAGTCTGATGCATCACCATCGTATAAAGCGTTCCATTATGTGTGTATTGTCGATTTATGTTAAAATATGAAAAGAAAAGTAACGGGAGGATACACAGATGAATTTTTCTGGATTTACTAATGAAGATTTTGATGTTTTTACAATAGATGGACTAGAAAATCGGATGAATGCTCTAATATCAAATGTCCGTCCTAAGCTCGAAGATTTGGGACAATATTTTGCTCCAACCCTTTCAAGTTTAACAGGAGATGAAATATTCCCACATGTTGCAAAACATGCAAGGAGAACGATTAATCCACCAAAAGATACGTGGGTTGCTTTTGCAAATAACAATCGTGGTTATAAAATGCTGCCACATTTCCAAATAGGTTTGTGGAATACGCACTTATTTGTTTGGTTTGCTGTGATATATGAGGCTCCAATTAAAACTGAATTTGGTAAAACGCTTATAGATCATATTGATGATGTGAAAAGTCAAGTTCCTAACAAATTTGTATGGTCAACTGATCACATGCAACCAAATGTTATACCTCATAATGAGTTAGATGAAGAGAAATTAGAGAAATTGTTTATAAGACTACAGACTGTAAAAAAAGCTGAAATCCTTTGTGGTATTACTTTACAGCGAGACGAAGTAGTTAACATGGGGGCAGAGCAGTTATTGCAAACAATTGATGAAACTTTCAGAAAGTTAATTCCATTATATCAGTTAGCACAAAAAAGTTCAAAGTAAGTTGTAGTAAAACAAGTATTATTCGCTAATTTAAGGCTTATTTTCGTACTTATGGATTATAAATAAGGTACACATATTAGATTAATGTAATATCACTTTTACAATAGGGATATCATTTTTATTACCAAAAAAGGAAACGATCACTTCTTAGTGACCGTTTCCTTTATATATAAAATAATTATCGTTTCATTTCAAATTCAATTGTTTTAGCATAGTTTTCATCTAACGAAGACTCTAACCATACTTCTAATTCGTAGTTACCTACTGGCAGACCAAAGAAAGTGATTCGAGTTGTTAAAAATTCTCCTGGTGCCAAAACTCGATTTGCCACGATATCTTTTGTATACGTAATATCATCAATTTCTTCGCCTTTTTCATTACGAACAACATATCCAAAGCCTCCATCTTTTTCAAATGGAACTTCCAGTGTATTATCGCTGTCATTTACAACTTCATAAACAAACACTTTTTTTCCTGTCTCTGTTGAAATGTCTTCGAGGTTTGAGAATAGATCAGAGGCTTCTATCTCTTTTACAATTTCAATCTTTTCATTTTTGGTTTCTTCTTCTACCTTCTTAGCTGTTTCAGAATTATCATCCTTACTACATGCTAAAAGAGAGGCTGTTAGACTAAACGTAAGGGTTAATACTGCTAACTTTTTCATATAATCACATCCAAATCATTTTTCTGTATATACTTTATTTTAGAAAAATATTTAATTTTGTCAAATATTGTCCTCTTTTGTAAATAAAAGTTTGCAAAACAGCCAATATAAAAAGCCAAATCAAGTTGATTAGGCTTTTTAGTTTCTACATTTTTACTATTGATTGGTCTGTACTTGTTTTTGCTTTTTGAACAACACGATATGCAGAGTACCCGCTTGTTTCCTCAAATTCACCACACACTTGTTTTTCCTCAGATTTACTTGGAACAATTTCTTTAAAACGCTTATATGCACTCATTAGTTGTTCTTTTGCAATACCTTTCTCATACGCTTTTTCTACATTTTCAAAGAAGCGTATTACATCTACTACCTCTTCTGTACTCCATTCATACGATATCGGATATTGATAATCCATTTAATTCACCTCTATAAACTCCACTTTTTCCGGATTTGTTCCGCTTCTGTAATAACTCTTGCAAAAAGCTCTGAGACTGTAGGCTCATCTTTTATTAGTCCCATTACCTGACCTGCCCATGCAAAGCCGGCGTCTATCTGACCATCATAAATATATTTCTTATTAGCTTCACCGCTTATGTACCCTTTTAGCCCTTCATATCCGCTGTTATTTTCCTCAAGCTCTAGGATTTTTGACGTCCACTCATTTGAAATTGCTCTTGCAGGTGCACCCAATGAACGTTTAATGATAACAGTATCATTTTCAGTTCCTTTAATCAATGCATCCTTATATACTTTATGTGCATGTATGCACTCCTTTGTAGCAATGAATCGCGTACCCATTTCTATGCCTTCTGCACCTAGACTTAAGGCAGCCATTAACCCTCTACCGTCGCCTATTCCTCCAGAAGCAATTACAGGAATAGAGACTGCATCAACCACCTGTGGAATCAGCACCATCGTTCCTATGTCCTGTCTACCCAGGTGTCCACCACCTTCTTGCCCAACAACCATTACAGCATCAGCACCTAGTTCCTCAGCTTTTTCAGCCTGTCTCCTAGCAGCAACTAGAACTAGTTTTTTTATGTTTACCCCTTTTAGTTGGTCAAAAATAGGCGCTGGATTTCCACCTGTCATGGTTACTACCGGGACCTCCTCTTCAATTGCTACATCAAGCATATGAGAATAGGGTCTTCCGTGTTGCCCAATTGCAAAATTTACACCAAATGGTTTATCTGTTTTTAGTCTTACTTTTTTAATTTCCTCACGGAGGTCTTCAGGGCTCTCAAGAGACATTGCTGTAATCTGTCCTAGTCCACCAGCATTTGAAACTGCAGCTGCGAGGTCTGAATAAGCTAAATATGCAAGACCTCCTTGGATGATTGGATATTTAATACCTAATAAATTAGAGACTTTCGTTTCCCATGTCATCACAATTCCACCTTCCTCTTCCTTTTGGCTATAAAACAATTGAATAACTATATTTAAATGATACAAGAGTTTGCTTAGTATTTCTAAACAAATTAACTTGCAGATATATGTTTAATATTACGAGTATGTGACACCTTAAAAGAAAAGAAATAATTTCTATGCAAACGATTCTAGAAGTGCTATAATGCATTTGTTTTATGTATCAAAAAGAATCTATGATTACATATATTTAATTAACTATTCTAAAGAGGTGTGATTATCAATTGTCTCAAAATGAAACACCATTATTTACTGGTCTTATTCAACACGCTAAAAAAAATCCTATCCAATTTCACATTCCTGGTCATAAAAAAGGAACTGGTATAGATCCAGAATTCAGAAATTTTATTGGTAATAATGCTCTGTCTATTGACCTAATTAACATTGGTCCTTTAGATGATTTGCATCAACCAAAAGGAATTATTAAGCAAGCTCAAGACCTTGCTGCCGATGCTTTCGGAGCTGACCATACATTTTTTTCCGTCCAAGGGACAAGCGGTGCTATCATGACTATGGTTATGGCTGTTTGCGGACCTGGAGATAAAATCATTGTACCCCGAAACGTGCATAAATCAGTCATGTCTGCGATCGTTTTCTCTGGTGCAATCCCAATTTTTATTCATCCTGAAATCGACAAAAAATTAGGGATATCTCACGGAATAACAACCGACTCAGTTGAAAGAGCACTTGAACAACATCCAGACGCAAAAGGCTTATTAGTTATCAACCCAACCTATTTTGGAATATCTGCCGACCTAAAAAAGATTGTCGATATTGCTCACTCTCATAATGTACCAGTACTAGTTGATGAAGCGCATGGAGTGCATATTCATTTTCACGAAGGTCTTCCTATGTCTGCAATGCAAGCTGGAGCCGATATGGCTGCTACAAGTGTACATAAACTAGGAGGCTCTATGACGCAAAGCTCCGTCTTGAATGTGAAGGATGGCTTAGTATCATATAAGCGTGTACAATCAATCTTAAGTATGCTTACTACAACATCTACCTCCTATTTGTTGCTAGCTTCTTTAGATGTTGCTAGAAAACGACTTGTTACTGAAGGGCATGACTTAATCGAAAAAACGATACAATTAGCCAACAAAACAAGGAAAAGAATCAACCAAATTAATAAATTATATTGTGTTGGTAAAGAAATACTCGGTACTAAAGCTACCTATGATTATGACCCAACAAAACTGATTGTTTCTGTAAAAGAGTTAGGGTTGACTGGCTTTGATGTAGAAATGTGGTTACGTGAAAAATTCAACATCGAGGTTGAAATGTCCGACCTATACAACATCCTATGTATTTTCACACCTGGTGATACTGAAAATGAAGCTGATAAATTAGTAGAGGCACTAGCTGTCTTAGCTGATGAAGTTGAACACCAAACTGAGGCAAGAGAGGTACCAGATGTACTGTTACCAGATATACCTGTACTTGCCTTAACACCTAGAGACGCATTTTACTCAGAAACTGAATTAGTACCTTTTAAAGAATCTGCAGGACGCATTATTGCTGAATTTATTATGGTATATCCACCCGGTATCCCGATATTTATCCCGGGTGAAATTATTACTGAGGAAAACTTAACCTATATTGAGAAAAATATTGAAGTGGGGCTTCCCGTTCAGGGACCAGAAGATTATGATCTAAAATACTTGCGAGTGATAAAAGAGCATCGTGCAATAAAATAAAAAAGAAGCATGCATAACTGCATGCTTTTTTACTATTATTTATCAATTACTTTTCTTCGTGGTTACAGCCGCATTCTTCACATTTTGAATAAAGTGTTGTCACCTTTTCATACTCAAAATGCTCAATAGTTTGACTACATGTTTGACAGATGATTGTTCCCATTATTCAAAACCCCTCCCCCATTATGAATGAAAAACAGCCTTAAAATACTTTTGAAAACGTTTTATGTTATATTATATATTATAATAATATGTCACATTAGTGTAGTCAATAGTTAATTGTATAACACTTTGTTTTTAGTGATACGCACACAAAAGATCAGGTCGTACCAAATTACGACCTGATCTTTTTATTAAGCTTTTATTCATATTGGGTTTCAAAAGGTATAATTGGTATTGCTTCTCTGAAGAAGTCTGCTAGATTTGAAGCCTGTTCTGTGGTATCAATGCGGAAAACCTTACGAAGATAATCGAGATTATCAAGATCTTTTAAATCCAATAGGGTAGAACGACCAGTTTGCATACAAATAACTAGCGGTTTACCAAAAAACATATTCGTATAAACAATTCCAAAATCATATCTTGTTTCTTCTGTTGCAAAGCCTACAAACCTAACTTTGACATTTTCATTTTCATCATATAATTTGTCAAATAAGTTCATAACATTCCTCCCTACTTAAAATAATTTTACTATTCAGAATTTTATTATAAATTAATTTACCCACTTTGACAAGAAACTTTCCTAAAGCATTGTTGTCAGTATATAAATACAAGTGCTAGAATAATAAGAGATAATAAAAGAATAGCCTATGAGTAGGAGTGAACAGTTTGGCAAACGCATACATAAAGCTTGTACCTGCTTCCACATCCCAAAGCATTACACTTGAGGAAGTAAAAGACCTATTTACCTATTATAAAGAGATTACTAGTAAAACAGGTCAACAACTATCATGGGAGTATGGCAGTGCTGCTTTTCCTTATTTAATAAAGGAAGTTGATACAGTAAATAACTGGCTATATTTAAAATCAGATGACCCAGTATATAATGCCATTGTAGTTGGAGTAGGTACAGAAGAAATAGAAGATGAAGATGGCAGCACGAGAGAGCAATCATATATACAGGTAACACTACCCCAAGTTTCAACATTTGGTGATAAAGGAAAAGCCAATGAATTTTGTAAATATCTTGCGAAGAAAGTAGAGGGTGAACTTCATCTTTTCAACGGAAGAATAATGTATTTTTACAAACGAAAATAGCCTAACGGCTATTTTTTTTGTTTCCTCCCCGATTTGAATATTCCATCCCCTTTTACAAATACTCTTACAGATAACTTAGAGCTTTTCATGTCTTTGAAACATCTATGCTAGTAAAGAAATTGAACATTAAGTTATAAGTGGTGGAGCCTAAAAACAATACAGAGAGCTAGTGCTTAAGAACCACATCTGAGGATGTGGTTCTACTAATAAAACGTCCAAAATATCCGTTCAAAAAGGAAAAAACAAAAGAAAGATAATCCAGTAACACTTAATGAAAGCTTCCTGGTTAGTCCAATTTTTGTAGCTAATAAAAAAGCAAAATAACAACAGATAAGCAGAAGAATCCCTTTTGCTACAATACTATCTGATCGAGAGAGCCATTTTGCAATAGAAAATCCACTCCATATCATAAAGTGAAGTAATACAATCACATATAACCTCATTCATATTCCCCTTTTTCCTGCCTATATTTTCAAAAAATTTGAGCTATATTAAGTGAAGTTTTCAATTAGTAATATTTATGCAAAAACCCATGATTGTATTTTTCATTTGTGTAACAAATTGATGACATTGAGTAGAATTTTTAGAATACATGATAAAATAAGTTTGGTTTTAAAAATAGGTGATTTGTATTATAAAAATAGATGATAAGACCTAGTTTACATAAATTTAATGGAAGAGTGATAATAGAAATGAAAGCATATCTTTTATTCGTACTTTCTTTTTTCCTTCTTTCTTCATGCTCTCCAAAAGAACCCATACAACCAACTATAATGGAAACAGATGAAAAACAACTTATCTTTTTTTCCGATGAAGAAAATATTCGAAATGAAAGTAATTATTATGATGCCTTACTTGAATTACGAAGCAAATATCCAACTGAAATTGCCAATATGAAAATCATTTCATATAATGACAGTAGACTGTATACAAATTATGAGATTGATGAATATCCTTCATTATTAATTGTCCATCAAAATAAAGTAATTAAAAAGATTGAGGGTATTGTGGAAAAGGATGAGATTATCGTTCCGATTGATGATGCATTATCGAGCGCAAAATGATACCTTTTGTACAAAAAAAGTTCAAGTGTGTAGTCCATAATTTTTAAAAATAACTGGTTTCCCGTATATAGTGACGAGATTTGACCTACAGGACGTGCTAACAAAGATGCTTAGGTATGAATAATTTTACTTTTCTATAGCAAAAATCGCTATCCTGTTGGATAGCGATTTTTTTATCATCATTACTTAACGATGTGAATTGGGCTACCGATTGCTACTTCAGCAGCTTCCATTGAAATTTCCCCTAATGTTGGGTGAGCATGAATTGTCATTGCAATATCTTCAGCAGTCATACCAGCTTCGATTGCAAGGCCTAATTCAGCAATCATATCAGATGCACTTGGTCCAGCAATTTGAGCTCCTACAATTAAACCATCCTCTTTACGAGTAACTAGTTTTAAGAAGCCTTCTGCACTATTAAGCGCTAAAGCACGTCCGTTTGCACCAAATGGGAATTTAGCTGTAGCTACATCCATTCCTGCTTCTTTTGCTTCTTTTTCAGTATAACCAACAGAAGCTAATTCTGGATCAGTGAATACTACTGCTGGAATTCCAAGGTAGTCAATTTCTGCAGGCTGACCAGCAATTGCCTCTGCTGCAACTTTTGCTTCATAAGATGCTTTATGTGCAAGTGGTGGTCCAGGAACTATATCGCCAATTGCATAGATATTACTTACACTTGTACGGCATTGCTTGTCGATTTTAATAATACCACGATCAGTAAGTTCAATTCCGACTTGCTCAAGTCCAAGCTCATCCGTATTAGGACGACGACCAACAGTTACTAATACATAGTCAGCTTCAACTGTTTTTGTTTCACCTTTTGCTTCAAACGTTACAGTAACTCCGTTTTCAGTTTCCTCCACACCTTTTGCAAGTGCTTTTGTAAAGATCTCCGCACCTTTTTTCTTAAGGTTACGACTTACTAGCGATGACATTTGCTTTTCAAAACCAGCAAGGATTTCATCTGCACCCTCAAGGATAGTTACCTGAGTTCCAAAGTTAGCATAAGCATTTCCTAGTTCGGTACCGATGTAACCACCACCGATTACCACTAATTTTTTAGGGATTTCTGGTAAATTTAAAGCACCGGTTGAATCTAGAACTCGGTTACTATATTTAAAAGTCGGTAGTTCAATTGGTCTTGAACCTGTTGCAATAATAGCATTTTTAAAGGTATAAGTTTGAGCAGAGTTCTCATTCATAACACGGATAGAGTTGCTATCAACAAAATATGCTTCGCCTCGAACGATATCAACTTTGTTTCCTTTTAAAAGACCTTCTACTCCGCCTGTTAATTTATTTACAACAGTTGATTTCCACTCTTGAACCTTAGAAAAATCAACTGTTACATTTTCAGCTTTAATCCCCATATCTTCTGAATGTAATGCATGTTCATATCTATGACCGGCTGAAATTAAAGCTTTTGAAGGGATACATCCAACATTTAAACATACTCCTCCAAGATTGCCTTTTTCAACGATTGTTACTTTTTGTCCAAGTTGTGCTGCACGAATTGCAGCAACGTATCCGCCAGGTCCCGCCCCAATAACGAGAGTATCTGTTTCAATTGGGAAATCTCCTACTACCATTTATTACGCCTCCATTAGTAATAATTGTGGATCATTTAATAAACGCTTAATTTGGTTTAATGCGTTTTGTGCTGTTGCTCCATCAATCATACGGTGATCAAAACTTAATGATAATGCAAGTACCGGCGCAACCACGATTTCACCATCGCGCACTACTGGTTTTTCAGCAATTCGGCCAATTCCTAGAATTGCAACTTCTGGATGATTAATAACAGGAGTAAACCATTGACCACCAGCAGAACCGATATTTGTAATTGTACAAGATGCACCCTTCATTTCATCAGGAGCAAGTTTACCATCACGAGCTTTTCCAGCAAGTTCGTTAATTTCATTGGAAATCGTAAAAATAGACTTACGGTCAGCATCTTTAACAACTGGTACTAATAGACCTTTTTCTGTATCAGCTGCAATACCGATATTGTAATAATGCTTATGAACGATTTCATCAGTAGCATCATCTAGTGAAGTATTTAAAGCTGGGAACTCACGTAAAGCAGACGTTAATGCTTTAACTACATAAGGAAGATAAGTTAACTTAACTCCCTTATCAGCTGCAACACCTTTGAATTTCTTACGGTGTGCTACTAATTCAGTAACATCAACTTCATCCATTAATGTAACATGAGGAGCTGTGTGCTTAGAGTTAACCATTGCTTTAGCAATAGCTTTACGGATACCACTCATTTTTTCACGAGTTTCAGGATATTGACCAGCAGGAATAGCTTGCTTAGCAGGTGCTTTAGCTTCTTCCTTAGCTGCAACAGGTGCTTGTTCAGTAGCTTTTGCTGCTGGGGCTCCACCAGAAAGGAATGCATCAACATCAGATTTAAGTACTCTTCCGTTATCTCCATTTCCAGCTACTTTACGAATATCAATACCTTTTTCACGTGCATATTTACGTACAGAAGGCATTGCGATTACACGACGGTTTTCATCAACTTCTGTTGCAGGTGCAGTTGCTTCCGGGTTTGTAGAAACAGGTTGTGTTTCTTGTTCTGCTTTTGGTGCTTCAGAGGCTTTTGGCGCGTTGTCGGATTCATCACCTTTAAACTTAATGTCCTCATATCCAGGAGCATCAAATTTAATTAATGTGTCACCAACAATTGCAACTGTTCCTTCTTCTACTAATACATCTAAAACCTTTCCTTTTACAGGAGAAGGAATTTCAACTACAGCCTTATCATTTTGAACCTCACAAAGTACATCGTCTTCATTTACTTCATCGCCTGGTTTTACAAACCATTTTACGATTTCACCCTCATGGATACCTTCACCGATATCTGGCAGCTTAAATTCAAATGCCACGGTTTTCGCCTCCTACATATTGTGTTTTATCTTATATTAATTACTCGAAATCACGTAGCTCTTGGAGGCATATCACCTCCGCCACGTATAGTACTAAAGGATATTAAAAATTCAATACTTTCTTAGCTGTTTCAATTACATCCTTAAAGTTTGGTAGCCATACAGATTCAGCTTGTGAGAAAGGAAATACTGTATCTGGTGCAGTGACACGCAAAACTGGTGCCTCCAAGCTAAGGATTGCTCGATCATTGATTTCTGCAACTACATTCGCAGCTACTCCAGCTTGTTTTTGAGCTTCTTGTACAACCATCGCACGACCAGTTTTCTCAACCGAAGCAATAATCGTTGGAATATCAAGTGGACTAACTGTTCGAAGGTCAATTACTTCTGCAGAAACTCCCTCTTTTTCCAATTCAGTTGCAGCTTTTAAGCACTCATGTACCATCGCACCATAAGTAATCATAGTGATATCTGTACCTTCGCGCTTAACCTCAGCCTTACCAATTTCGATTGTGTACTCGCCTTCTGGCACTTCTTGGCGGAATGAACGATACAACTTCATGTGTTCAAGAAAAACAACAGGATCATTATCACGAATTGCTGCGATTAATAGACCTTTTGCATCATATGGTGTAGATGGAATAACAACCTTTAGACCCGGTTGTTGTGCCATTAAACCTTCTAAGCTATCAGCATGAAGTTCCGGTGTATGTACACCACCACCAAACGGGGAACGAATTGTTACTGGTGCAGTATAGCGACCACCTGAACGATAGCGCATACGTGCTAATTGTCCACTAATAGAGTCCATTACTTCATACACAAAACCAAAGAATTGAATTTCTGGTACTGGTCGGAAGCCTTGTAAGCTAAGACCCACAGCAAGACCACCAATACCTGATTCAGCTAATGGTGTATCAAATACACGATCTTCACCAAATTCAGCTTGTAGTCCCTCTGTCGCACGGAATACACCACCATTAACACCAACGTCTTCTCCAAATACTAAGACATTTGGGTCATTTTTTAACTCTGTGCGTAACGCATCAGTGATTGCTTGAATCATTGTCATTTGCGCCATGGCTTACTTCGACTCCTTTGCTTTATAAATTTCCATCTGCTCTTGTAAGTTAAGAGGTAGTTCTTCGTACATAAATGAAATTAAGTCAGTTACCTTTTGTTTTGCAGTTTCATCTGCTTTCTTAATTGCATTTTTAATATCTTCTTTCGCTTCTTCAATCACTTTATTTTCCTCTTCTTCATTCCAAATACCCTTAGTTTCTAAGTATTTACGGAAACGAACTAGTGGATCTTTCTTTTCCCACTCGTTATCAAGTTCAGAAGTACGATATCTGGTTGGATCATCGCCGGCCATTGTATGTGGTCCATAACGATATGTTAAGGTTTCAATTAAAGTTGGTCCTTCACCGTTTACAGCACGATCGCGCGCTTCTTTAACAGCTACATATACTGCTAATGGATCCATTCCATCTACTTGTATACCCGGAATACCTGCAGCAACAGCTTTTTGAGCTAATGTACTAGCAGCGGATTGCTTTTCAACAGGTGTTGAAATAGCAAAACGGTTATTTTGCACAATAAAGATAGCTGGTGCTTTGAAAGCTCCTGCAAAGTTAATTCCTTCATAGAAGTCACCTTGTGAAGTACCACCATCACCTGTATAAGTAATAGCTACTGATTTACTTCCACGTTTTTCATACCTAATGCAACACCAGCACATTGTATGTATTGCGCACCAATGATAATTTGTGGTGATAATACGTTTACCCCTTCAGGCGCTTGGTTACCATGGAAGTGACCACGTGAAAATAAAAATGCTTGGTATAGTGGTAATCCGTGCCAAATAAGTTGTGGAACGTCACGGTAACCAGGTAGAATGAAATCTTCTTTTTCTAATGCAAAGTGTGAAGCAATTTGAGATGCTTCTTGTCCAGCAGTTGGTGCATAGAATCCTAAACGACCTTGACGATTTAATGAAATAGATCTTTGATCAAGAATACGTGTATAAACCATTCTTTTCATTAATTCTTTTAGTTGCTCATCACTTAAAGCTGGAACTGCAGCTTCATTAACTACTTCTCCTTCTTCATTCAGAATCTGGAATGTAGAAAACTGTTCAGCAACCTTTTCAAGTTGCCCTTGTAAATCAAAGACATTTGCTTTTTCAGCCATCCTGTACTCTTCCTTTCTAACCCTAATTTTTCAATTATTTAACCAAATACACCTTGGCTTTTCTACCCCCAGATTTAATCTTTACTAAAAATCTGAGGCATTTGCCGGTGGCTTCAACATTATTCTGATGGGATTTTACCTTCTTAATTAAAATGTAAAATACCTCTCAACTAGAAGTAAAACTCTGCGAATAAAGTTGATACAAAACATACAGCCTTAGGTTACCCAAAAATATCTTTTCAAAGACATTTTTCATCTATTTGAACATGTTCCGAAGATGGTAATATGTAAATACTTTTTTGAAAAAGATATTTTGCTGTCTAAATAAATCTGTATTAACTATTTCACAAAAACAATTAATACAACTTTTCAATAACATTACTCAGTTTACAACATCGATTTAGTTACGTCAAATTGTTTGTTTACTGTTTTACAACTTGTCCACGTTATTTTATTTATTGGGATATTCTTACAACATAGATAGCCTGTATTAGTATTTTTTAATCATCTGTATTATAGAAATCACTACAGTTCTATATATTAACCTTTCAATATAAGGAAGTGCCCTAAATATAATATCAACTCCTAGCCATAAAAAATAAAAAAAGACTGCCTTGGAAGACAGTCTTTTTCCACTTTTATTCTTCTTTATACACAACCTCTAAACCAGCGCTCTCGTAGAATCCAACTTTTGCTTTATTGTATTGTTCGGTTAGGCTGTTAAATGTATCGTTAGCTGCAACAACCTTCTCATACGTTTCATTAATACTAGTAATTTGAGCTTCTAGTTCCTCAAGGGTTAATTTCTCATTTTTAAACATCTCATAAAGTTGTCGGTCAAGCTTTATTGCTTCATTGTAATTAGAATATAAATCGCCATAACTTTCATATCGTTGATTCATAATAGAAACTAATTCATTGGCTTCTTCTTTTACTTTTTCATCTTTTATTTCTTCTATATGTTGTTCTACTTTTTGAAACTCCTCTTTTGAAGATTTAATACTCTCATTTTCACTATTTAGACGCTCTTCACGTTGATCCACAATAGCTAATGCTTCATCAGACAGTGTAACAATTTTTTCGAATTCCTTCATACCTAGTGCTAAGATTTCATCATACAAGCTTCTTTCCTGTTTCTCGAGTTCAATCAAAGGTGCTTGTTGTTCTTCAAAATTCTTTTCTAATGATACAACCTTTTCTAAGGTTTCATATATTTGTTCTTCAGGAGAAGGACCTCCCATGCACCCCACCAATAGGAAACTAATGGTTACAATTAAAATATAGAATTTCATTAATTTATTTTTCACTTTATTTCCCCCTTAGATATATACAATATACTATATACAGCTCACATTTAATAACAATTTCAAGAAAAATTTTTATTGAAATTACGTACTAGTAACTATATGTGCATGTCCCCTAATTAGAACACGGGATACTTATGACATGTTTTTAAAGAAATCTCGCTGATTTCCAGCGTTGACTCACAGGATATTCTACAAGAACATCGCAACAGGACATAGAGTAAGAAAAGGAGCTGTCACACATATGGATTAAGAAAAGTATGTTATACGTTCCTATTAGCTAAATAATAAAGCCTTTGCTAGACTAAACGCATACAAACTAACAGTAGGAAGTGATAAGTATGATAACAATGGAAGACATTATACGGGAAGGCCATCCTACTTTACGCATGGTTGCATCTGAAATCACTCTTCCGGCAAGTGAAGAGGATAAAAAAACACTCCAGAGTATGATTGATTATGTAAAAAACAGTCAAAGGCCTGAGATTGCTGAAAAATATGGACTTAGACCAGGTATTGGTCTTGCAGCTCCTCAGATTGCGATTTCCAAAAGAATGATTGCTATCCATGTAACTGATGAAAAGGACCAACTTTACAGCTATGCATTATTTAATCCAAAAATAATTAGCCATTCAATTGAAAAAAGCTATTTAACCTCAGGTGAAGGCTGTCTCTCTGTTGATCGGCCAGTACCAGGGCTAGTACTAAGACATGCGAGAATAAAAGTTAATGCAACTACAATCCAAGGTGAAAACATAACGATTAAGTTAGAAGGGTTACCAGCTATTGTTTTCCAACACGAAATAGATCACCTTAATGGTATTATGTTTTATGATCATATAGATGAAAATGATCCATTTACAGTACCGTCTGATGCTCTGCCAATCGAAAGATAATAAATATACTATTGTACGATTACCAATGGTAATCGTACAGGTAGTTTATTTTGCAAGTAACTATAATACCCTATCCTCTTCAATCTCCTTTAAAACTTCCATTTATACCCATGATAAACAACCCTGTAATTTCATATAATACTAACACATAACACAGGCTGAAAATTGGACAAGGATGTTTAAAGGTTTTTAAAAAAGGAGATGATAATTATGCTTAAAAAGTTGCGGGAAAAATTAGTAAAGCAATGGCAGGATCTTTTAAAAAGGAAATCGATTGCGTAGAGTTAAGCTAATATAAAATATCACTCAGAGCCCTTCAAGTAAGAAGGGCTTCTAAATATAACTTATATCTCAAGCACGGATTCGTACCCACGGGTTAATCTTAATTATTTATGGCCACATTTATATCGTGAATATCCCCTTTCTTTGCCCTCTTCCGTAACATTTTGACAAGATAATTTAGGAAAAGAAAGAAAAAACATGAAAAACATGTTATATTTTTATATAATAGAAAAAGTTACTCTAACTTTCGGAAATTAAGGAGAGATTTGGCAATGATTTATAAAGTATACTATCAAGAACATGCTCATGAAGTTCCTGTAAGAGAAAAAACAAAATCAGTGTTTGTAAACGGAGTTTCTGAAGCTGATGTTCGCAGAAAACTAAAGGAACGGAATATTAACATTGAATATATTCAACGGGTAGAAGGTGCCTTTTTAGAATATGAAAAACAAAATGAAGACTACAAAGTATTGGAGAATTGATGAATTATGAAATTTGTAAAAAATGATCAAGCAGCTGTTTTCGCCTTAGGTGGACTTGGGGAAATCGGGAAAAACACCTATGGTGTACAGTTTCAGGATGAAATCATCCTGATTGATGCTGGAATAAAGTTTCCAGAAGATGAGCTATTAGGAATCGATTATGTCATTCCAGACTATAGCTACCTAGTAAAGAACGAAGATAAGATTAAAGGACTATTTATTACTCATGGCCATGAAGACCATATTGGTGGAATACCTTACCTGTTGAGACAAATTAATGTTCCGATATATGGTGGAAAACTTGCATTAGGTCTAATAAAAAATAAGCTTGAGGAACACGGGCTATTACGTCAAGCAAAATTAATCGAAGTAAAAGAAGATGACATCATAAAATTTAGAAAGACTTCTGTCACGTTTTTCAGGACAACTCATAGTATTCCTGATTCATATGGAATAGTCGTGAAAACTCCTCCAGGGCAAATCGTACATACAGGTGATTTTAAATTCGATTTCACACCTGTGGGAGAACCTGCAAACCTTACAAAAATGGCTGAAATTGGAAAAGACGGAGTGTTATGTTTACTTTCAGATAGTACAAATAGTGAAATTCCGCATTTTACAATGTCTGAACGCCGTGTAGGTGAAAGTATTCAAGATATTTTCCGTAAGGTAGATGGTAGACTTATCTTTGCTACGTTTGCATCGAATATCCATCGACTTCAGCAAGTTGTAGAAGCTGCTGTACAAAACGATCGAAAAGTTGCAGTATTTGGTAGAAGTATGGAATCTGCAATCACTATTGGTTATGATTTAGGTTATATCCAATGTCCAAAGGATACGTTTATTGAAGCGAATCAGATCAATCGCCTTCCTGCGAATAAAGTCGTTATCCTTTGTACAGGAAGTCAAGGCGAGCCAATGGCAGCTCTTTCTAGGATTGCAAATGGTACACATCGTCAAATTCAGATTAATCCTGGAGATACAGTTGTATTCTCATCTTCTCCAATCCCAGGTAATACATTGAGCGTAAGTCGTACGATTAATATGCTTTATAGAGCAGGAGCAGATGTTATTTCTGGACCACTTAACGACATTCATACTTCCGGACACGGTGGTCAAGAAGAACAAAAATTAATGCTTCGATTAATAAAGCCTAAGTATTTCATGCCAATTCACGGAGAGTTTCGTATGCAAAAGATGCATAGCAAAACAGCCATTGATTGTGGTGTACTAGAAGAAAATTGTTTTATTATGGACAATGGTGAAGTATTAGCTTTAAGTGAAAACGAGGCTTCTATCGCAGGTAAAATTCCTTCTGGAAATGTTTATATTGATGGTAGTGGTGTCGGCGATATCGGTAACATCGTATTACGCGATCGTCGTATTCTATCAGAGGAAGGCCTTGTGATTGTAGTAGTCAGCATAAATATGAAGGACTTTAAAATTGCTGCAGGACCTGACTTAATTTCACGTGGATTCGTTTATATGCGTGAATCAGGTGATTTAATTAATGATGCTCAAAGTTTAATAACAAAGCACTTAAGTAAAGTTATGGAACGTCGTACAACACAATGGTCAGAAATTAAAAATGAAATTACTGATACATTAGCTCCTTTCCTTTATGAAAAAACAAAACGTCGTCCAATGATATTACCAATTATTATGGAAGTATAATAAAAAAATAAAAAAATGAGCCCAACGGCTCATTTTTTTTTATTCCTCAATAAGATTCTTCTCAAAACGAATGATATCTGTATCTGCTCCGATAATAATCAGGATATCTCCCTTTAGAATCAATTCCGTTGCTTGAGGAGATACAATGATTTCTTTTCCTCTTTTCATAGCAACAATGTTAACTCCATACTTTGCACGGACATCTAATTCTATTAAGGATTTTCCATCAATCTTTGAACCTGCCACAATCTCCATAATACTGTGTTCATCAGATAATTCCAGATAATCCAATACATTATTAGAGATTATATTATGAGCTATTCGTTTTCCCATATCGCGTTCAGGGTGAACAATTCGGTCTGCCCCGATTTTACTTAGGATTTTTTCATGATAATCATTTTGTGCTTTTACCCATATTTGTTTGACACCTAATTCTTTTAAGATAATTGTTGTAAGGATACTAGCCTTCAAATTATCCCCTATTGCCACAATAACGAGATCAAAGTTTCGAATTCCTATACTTTTAAGGACGGATTCATCCGTAGAATCACCAACGATTGCATGTGATGCAATGGTGGAGAATTCATTTACCCTATCCTCGTCAATGTCCATTGCCATTACTTCCATTCCTTCTTCACTCAAAGCCCGGCAAATACTCCCTCCAAAGCGGCCAAGCCCTATAACTGCAAACTCTTTTTTATTCACAAAAACTCCCCCATCAGGTGTGATGATACAATTGATTTTAACATATAAGAACAAAAGCGCAAGCAGAGGAACGTCGCTAAATACCGCCACTACGCCGGGACTAGAACGTCCTGTGCGTCAATACCCTGACGAGGATGCTCAAGCTTTTTTTTCCTTCGAGGCTAATGCACAGGAAGTATTCCTTAGTGTTGCCGCCGCAGGAGGACCAAGCGACCTCGAGCTGTTTAAAAGATTAGATTTTGCGCAAGATACTCAAAGAGTATATCAGGTAGTAAAACTGACTAGGCGCCGCATCTGGACTTAGATTACTATAGGTAAGTAACAAATTATAGGAACACTACTTTCCTATGACAAAAAAAAGAAAGGACCAGTCAAATCTGGCCTTCCTTTTCCACATTATATTGCTTCTAACATTTTAAATTGCGCTTTAACCAATCCATAATACTCACCTTGTTGTTTCATTAACTCATCATGATTTCCTTGCTCTATGATCTCACCATGATCTAGAACAAAGATATTATCGGCTTCACGAATAGTTGAGAGTCGATGAGCGATAATAATCGCAGTACGACCCTTTAGAAGCTTTTTCAAGGCCTGTTGTATCTTTACCTCAGTCTCTGTATCGATACTGGCAGTAGCTTCATCCAGTATTAAAATCTTTGGATTAGCTAGAAGAGCTCTTGCAAAGGAAAGGAGTTGCCTCTCACCTACAGATAAGATGTTACCTCTTTCTTCAACTTCTGTATCATATCCATTAATTAACTTGTCAATAAATGTATGTGCACCAACTGCCTTGGCCGCATCTATTACTTCTTCATCAGTTGCATCAGGACGACCGAAACGAATATTATCTTTGATGGTACCTGAGAAGATAAAAGTATCCTGGAGTACAACACTAATTTGTGAACGCACACTTTCTAAAGTTGCATCCTTAATATTAATACCGTCAATTTTAACTTCACCGCTCGTTGCATCATAAAAACGGCTAATTAAGTTTGCAATCGTTGTTTTACCTGAGCCAGTATGTCCGACAAGGGCAATTGTTTGACCAGCCTCAATTGTAAGCGAGATACCTTTTAATGCTTTCCTGCTTTCATCGTAGGCAAATTCAACCTTATCAAACTCAATTTTCCCCTTCATATCAGACAATGTAACTGCATTGTCCTTCTCACCAACGATTGGTTTTTCATCGATAAATTCAAAAATACGTTCAGAAGAAGCCATACCCACTAATAATTGGTTATAAACCTGCCCTAAACGTGAAATTGGCTCCCAGAACATTCCTAGATAGAATGCAAAAGAAACGAATACCCCAACGGTTAGACCATTGTCCTGAATAAGCATAGCTCCAAACCAGATTAGTATTGCTGTTCCAACTGCATTTGTCATCTCTACAAACGGTCTGAACATAGCATTCTTCTGTGTCGCTTCTCTCCAACTTTCAAAGTTTTGATTGTTAATTCCATCAAAGAACTCAATATTTTCTTTTTCTTGTGTAAAAGCTTGCGTAACCCTAATTCCTTGAATACTCTCGTTTAGGTGTGAATTAAGCATAGATTGCTTAATACGAACCGTTTGCCATGATCTACGGATATTTCTGCGCAGCTTTGTCGTAATTAACACCATAAGAGGTAAAATGATTAGAATTGCCAACGTTAGCTTCGGACTTAATGCAAATAATATAAAAATAACACCAAATAATAGAACGAAATCCATTAAAAGATTAATTACACCATTGGTAAACAACTCTTGCAATGAATTGACATCATTTAAAATCCGAACTAGTATCGAACCTGCTGAACGTTTGTCGAAGAAACGATGTGATAATCCTTGTACATGAGAAAACAAATGTTTACGTAAATCATAAATCACATTTTGCCCAAGCATATTCGTCCATTTAATTCGAAAAATATTAGCTACATAGTTTACTAGATATAATCCTGCAATCGTTGCAACTAGGATAATAAGTAAGTTTGTATCTTTATTTGCAATTGCATGGTCTAATGCGTATTTTCCGATTAAAATAGGAGCGATTAATCTAACCGCTGTTGTTATCAATACCATTACAATTGAAAGTGGTAAGAGATTTTTTGAATAAGGCTTCATATACCCCAATAATCGACTCATTTGCTTCCAATTAAATGGCTTTTCAATCGCTTGATCTGTTGAATAATGAAAGCGATGTTTTATATCTTGTTTTTCTGATTCCTTAGACATTTTTTCACCTACCTATCCGACTTGAGACTGAAGAACAACCTTTTGGTCTTTATATTGAATATCATAAATTCGTTGATATGGTCCACCGTTACTCAATAATTCAGCATGTGTTCCACGTTCAACAATTACCCCATTATCTAATACTAGAATTTCATCAGCATGCTTTAAAGAAGATATTCGGTGGGCAATGATAAAAGTAGTTCTTCCCTTCATAACTTCCTTTAAGGCCTTTTGAATTTCAAACTCTGTTTCCATGTCTACTGCACTGGTAGCATCATCTAAAATTAAAATGCTTGGGTCAATACAAATAGATCGTGCTATTGCTATACGTTGCTTCTGACCACCCGAAAGTCCCATGCCTCGTTCCCCAAGCATTGTGTCATAACCATTAGGAAGTTCCATAATAAACTCATGAGCCTGAGCCCGTTTCGCTGCTTCAATGATTTCTTCCATGGAAGCATTAGGCTTGCCATATGCTATATTTGCCCTAATTGTAGAAGAGAATAAAAATGATTCTTGCATAACAAAGCCAATATTACTGCGTAGTGTAGAAATCGAATAGTCAGTTACATCTCTACCATCCAATAACACATTCCCTTTAACCGGCTCATAAAAACGAGTCATTAATTGCGTAATACTTGTTTTTCCTGAACCAGTTGAGCCAATTAAACCAATAACTTTGCCTGGCTCTGCATGAAAAGATATGCCCTCTAATGCTGCTTCGTCATCTTCGGTATATTTTAATGTGACATCTTTAAACTCAACCTTACCTAATAATCTCTCTTTTTCAACCGCATTTGCACGGTCAATAATTTTCTCATCAGCCTCAAGTATTTCTAATAAACGTTCTCCAGAAGCCTTTGCCTGTGAAAACATATTTATAATGAAACCAAGGTTCATAATTGGATTAAGTAGATACCAGACTAAACTAAAAAACGCTACTAATTCCCCACTAGACACCGAACCATTAATAACTAAAAAGCCACCGTAAGATAATAGTGCCACTACACAAACATTTCCAATAAACTCCATTAACGGGAAGAACTTAGCCCAAATTGTCGAAGTAGCTAAGGAAACATCACGATAACTTTGGTTTGAATTGTTAAACTTATTTATCTGGAACTCTTCTCTAGATAATGATTTTACCGTGTTGATCCCACTAATATTTTCTTGAACATTCGTGTTTAATCTGCCGAATGTTTTACGAACATTACGAAAAGCAGGATGTACTCGTTTATCAAATCGGTATACTACCACTGCCAAAAATGGCAAAGCTAATATCGTAACAAAAGTTAACGAGATAGAATAAGAGAACATAACTACTAAACTAAAAATAATTAATAGCGAGAATCGTAAAAGTTCAGCAAAACCGAAGGAAAGAAAGAATCTGAATCCTTCGACATCAGCTGTCAAACGGGACATTAAGTCCCCTGTTTTCGCATTATCGTAATAGCCAAAGGGTAAGCGTTGTAATTTTTCATATAAAGCATTTCTTAGCTTATAAACAGCTGTAATACCAAATAAGTCCCCTAAATACTGATTAAAATATGTAGCTACCCCTTTTATAACCATTATTGCAACAAACCCTAATGCAAGATAAGGTACTAGGTTATATTGTGCTTCTTTTATAACGTCATCAATTGTTATTTGAAGTACAATTGGATATACGACCGTTATCCCTGTTACAAATAACATAGAAAATAATGACCAATAAAAATACTTTCGATATGGCCAATAAAAACCTTGTAATTTCTTAAAGGTTTCCAAATATCCCAACTCCCCTCCATGATGTTAATGTTCAAGAAAAACTAACACGTAACATATAATATATCGGTTTTCGAAATAAATTTCTAGTCTAATTGTTTGAAAAAGTTGATTTTTTCAATATATTTTTCCTAGATTAGCATTTTATAATGTCTTATTCTAATTGTCTTTCTACGCAAAAAAAAAGACCGAGTGCTATACTCGATCTTTACTAATTACGATTCTGCTTTTTCAGTTTCATCCAGAACGCGGTTTACACGCTTGGTTAACATCTTCATGCCACTGCCACCTGCTTGAAAGTGACGTAGCTTTCCTTCTTTATCAAAAACATAATATGCAGGTACATATTGATTCTCGAATTTGTCATTTAGCTTCAGGTCACTATCAACAAATATTGGTTGTTTGATATCGTGTTGTTCAGCAACTTGCTTAATTTCCTCTAAGTCCAGGTCATTTTCTGATCTAGGCATATGCACAGCAATGACATTTAATTTATCTTTATACTGATCTCGGAATTCATTTACTTGTGGCATTGCTTCCTTACAAAGCCCACAGCTGATTGACCAAAAGTGAATTAATGTTGGTTTATCACCAATTAAGTCTGTTTTACTTACTTCACCATTTAGCCAAGCCTTTGCACCTTCAAGCTCAGGCATTTGTTCACGTAATTTCATGTTAGTTCCTCCTGATATCTACGTTCCTTATTGAATAATAGGGTCTAACGATTTGTTAGACCCTATTAGGTAATATGGTAATACTGTTTACACATTACAGGGTTGCTTGTCCCGGCCGCCAGTTTGCTGGGCAAAGTCCGCCAGTTTGTAATGCCTGTAGTACTCGTAATGTTTCATCAACGTCACGACCAATATTATTATGGTTAACAACAGAATACATTAACTCACCTTCTGGGCTAATAATGAATAGTCCACGGAGTGCAACACCCTCTTCTTCAATTAAAACACCATATTCACGAGAAATCACATGGTTTGTATCAGCAGCTAAAGGATAGTTAAGATCTCCTAATCCGTTTTCCTTCCGATCAGTATGTATCCACGCTAAGTGTGTGTGAATAGTATCAGTTGAAGCACCAATTACAACAGCATCAAGGTCATCAAACTCATCAAAACGGTCAGACATTGCTGTGATTTCTGTTGGACATACAAATGTGAAGTCCATTGGGTAGAAGAACAATACTGTCCATTTATCATTTTTCATATTTTCTTCAAGGCTAACTTTTCCAAATTCCTTATTTGGTAATACTGCATCCATCTCAAACCGTGGTGCTTGCTTACCTACCATACGTTCTGCCATATGTAAGACCTCCAAATCAATATTCTTTGATAGAATTATATTTGTGTATGCTATTATCCTTTATAACCATTCTTTTTAGAAAATAAACCTTGAAGAAGGTTTTGTTAGGTTATGCAAATACCTTTCTGCTGACCTAAGGTTTCCATATCAAAAAATGAAAGTATTGAAGAAGAAAGGTAAAAATCATACCGTTTTCTAAATACAATACAAAAGACTAGGCATACGAAAAAACCTAGTCTTAAAAAACTATATAATTTTTATGCACGCCCTAATCGGCTTTCAACTTGTTGACATACTTCATCTGCAGATAATCCATTTGCTTCAATTACAGCACCTTGTGTTACAGTATCAGCCATACCCATTACGTTAGAATCTAAACCTGTAACTACACAGCAGTCACAGCCCTGTGCATCACTCTCTTGTTTAAGTTGAACAACTTCATAACCTTTTTCTTGAAGCGCTTGTTGAACATTCGTTAATGAACCTTCTACTCCTACTTTTGCCATTTTACTTCCACCTCCTCTATATGTAATTTGTCACATTAAAGCTGTGATTATTCTTTACATAAGATAAGATGGCATCGACATAATCAATAAAAGTATATGAAGTAACTTAATTTTCCGTAGTATATACTATATATTTTGTTAGCAGATTAATCGCAATCTCAATAGCATCTTCCTTAGGTGCAAGTTTAGAATGATGTAGTCCATATTCTGAATCAACGCCTAGCCAAAACATAAAACCAGGGATGTCACGAAGCATATATCCGAAATCCTCACCGGTCATGGCTTCTCTGCACTCAATCACTTTTACATCAGTAGCATTTTTGGTAAAGTCAATGAATTCTCTAGTTAACTCATGGTGGTTATAAACTTGATGATACATTGCACCATAATCGATGTTTACTTCACACTGAAAACCCACCTCAATCCCATGAACCAAAGCCTCAATTCTTTGTTTAACCTTCTGCATTGATTCAACAGACAAAGTCCTGATTGTCCCTTCCAGCCTTGCCTTTTCAGCTATGATATTTTGGACAGTCCCACCAGTCATTTTACCAATTGTTACCACCGCACTATCCAATGGGTCAACATTTCTTGCAATAATTGTCTGGAGTTGACTAACTAAGGTACAAGCCGCAATAATCATATCATTTGTTTGATGAGGATATGCCGCGTGTCCTCCTCTACCTTTTAAATCAATAAATAATTCCGAGGTATTTGCAAACAATAGACCTTCTCTAGTAGCGATAGTCCCAATTGGATATTCAGGTGCAATATGTAAAGCCAAGATAGTGTCAGGCTTCCACTCTTTCATAATTTCACTCTCAAGCATTGGCAAGGCACCACCTGGTCCCTCTTCAGCTGGCTGGAAGATGAATAACAGATTATCATTAATTGGATTTTGAACAAAGTAAGTTAGGACACCAAGAGCAATACTCATATGAAAGTCATGCCCACATGCATGCATGTTACCTTTATGCTCAGAGCTAAAACCATAATCCGTTTCTTCTTCAATTGGTAAACCATCAATGTCAGCACGGTAGCCGATTGTCTTTGTAGGAGCTGTTCCATTTACTTTTACAAAGATGCCTGTTTTCCAGGGTTTTATTTCAATACGCTCATTCGGCAACGTTTCTATATAATCAAGCAAATATCGTTGGGTTTTCCATTCTTGGTACCCAAGTTCCGGAATTTTATGTAAATCTCTTCTTATTTTTACAAAAGGATATAGGTTACTCATAACAGTCTCTCCCTAATAGAAATAGCTCGTTTCCCCGTATAAGGTAGCGGTAATAAATTTTCCATACTAAAAAAAGTATAAAGTATATAATTTAGGCGTGGATATAAATCCACGCCGTTTTTTCAAGTATTAGCTTAACCAATAGATCTTTTTTATAGTTGACGAAGTTCTTGTTTAATTTCTGTTTTTGCTTTTGTTTTCTCGTCGATTTGTTTAATAACACGAGCTGGAGTTCCAGCAACAACTGTATATGGAGGAACATCCTCAATAACAATGGCACCAGCTGCAACTACAGCGCCCTTACCTACAGTTACACCTTCAAGAACAACCGCATTTGCTCCGATGAGTACATCATCTTCTAAAACGACTGGTTTAGCAGAAGGCGGCTCAATAACTCCGGCTAACACAGCGCCTGCTCCTACGTGACAGTTTTTGCCTACAGTAGCTCTTCCACCAAGAACTGCGTTCATATCAATCATTGTACCTTCACCAATAACTGAACCGATATTGATAGATGCACCCATCATAATTACAGCATTGTCGCCAATTTCTACTTGATCACGAATTATCGCACCTGGTTCGATACGTGCTTTGATTCCTTTTAGGTCTAATAAAGGAATTGCTGAATTACGACGGTCATTTTCCACTACGTAATCTTCTACTTTACTGGCATTTTCTTCAAGAGTCGCCTTAATTTCAGCCCACTCTCCAAAAACAACTCCTGTATTACCAGTAATAAAAACTTTAGAGTTTTCACCAAAGTTCAAACCGTCTAATTCACCTTTTACATAAACCTTTACAGGTGTTGATTTAACACTATTCTGAATAAAAGAGATAATTTCATTCGCATCCATCATTTTCATATGTATATCCTCCATAATCTTTTACTTTATTATATTAATGTAGCAAACTATCTTATATGTGACAAGAGAAAATGCTACATTCAATATGGTGGTTTTTTCTTTCTGACCTGCCTAACTATCGATGAGTATTCCACTCATATGTAATTTGACTCACACTATAAAGAATCAATATTGTCTTTTATTAAAGATACAAATGCTTGCACCTGCTTTAGTTCAAAAGCTGATTCATAGCCAACCAACCATGTGTCTCTTTTCATTGGTTCATTATTTTCATTCAATAACGGTATTTTATAAATATTTGTTTCATCCTCAGTAAGTGTAACAGAAGGCAGAATTGCATAGCCTATGCCATTTAAGGTCATTTGCTTACATGTTTCAATTTGGTCAACCACAATTGTACGCTTTGGTGAAGACTGAAAAGTTCGATGCCACCATTCTTGTATTTCTTGATAATAGGTTGAATCACTTTTAAATTGAATAAACGGCCTTTCGGTCTCCCAGACTTGTTCAATCCTTTGAATTTCCGTGTCTACCAAATACATTGTATCAGTAAGAAGATGCTGTTTGACCCCTTTCCAGTCAGGCTTACCTCTAATAATACCTATATGGACCGTATCATCATATAAATTTTTTAATATTTCACTGCTCCACCCCGTAATTAACGAAATTTTTGCGTGCGGGTATGTAGTTACATATTTCTTTAATATTTTTGGAAGCCAATTCTGGCCGATAATTGATGCACATGCAATTTTTAAGGTACCATGTACTTCTTGGTTTAACCCTTGGACCTGCTCTCGTATCTTTTCTTCCTTTTCAACAACCTCACTAGCAAACTCAATAATTTTTTCACCCGCCGGAGTTGGTGTCAACCCCTTTTGTGATCGTATAAATATTTTGGTATTCCAAGACTTTTCAATTGATTGCAAACGTTGAGAAAGTGCAGGCTGAGAAACAAAAAGTCGTTCTGAAGCTTTCCTCATATTTAGTTCAGATGCTAGTACAACCAATAGTTGAAATTCAGAGATCTGCATATACTTTCTCTCCTTCTTGAATGCCAAGCATAAGTTTTACTTATATTATATGTTAATTTTTATGTAATTTCATTATTAATGATTTCCTTTAAGATAAAAGTATAGAAAGAAGGTGAACAAAATGAATGAAATCATTTACTTTATTATTGGCTTCATAGGAACATTCATAGGTACGTTAGCAGGTGGCGGTGGCCTAATTACTCTTCCTGCGATGCTTGTAACTGGAGTTCCAATTCATTCAGCCATAGCAGCAAATAAATTTTCTAATATCTTCAGTTCCTTCTCTAGCTTTTTTGTTCTTTTAAGAGATAAGAAAATCAAATTAAAACAGGCACTTATCGTTGCCCCTTTCAGCTTACTTGGTGGGATATCAGGTGGTTTATTCGCAACCTCATTATCTGAAAACAGCATGACAATAATAGCAATATGCTTACTAAGTGTAGCCCTCATACTAAATTTTATTAAAAAAAATCCAAAAGAGCGAAACGAGAATGTTGATAAAGTTCCTAAAAAGGTAGTTCCTTACTTATATGGAATTGGAGTTTATGACGGTATGTTTGGACCGGGTCAAGGAACTTTATTAATGTACAGTTTTCTTCACCATGGCTTTTCATATATTTCAGCTATTGCTTTTACACGTTTTCAAACTTTTCTAAGCTGCCTAGGAGCATTTTTAATTTTTTTTACATCAGGACATTTAAACTGGAATGTCACGGTATATCTAGCAATTGGTTCAATTCTCGGTGCGCAGCTGTCAGTCAGATTTGCACAGAAAATCTCGGCTAAACATCTCCAATTTATTTTGAGAATTGTAACGGTTATGCTGATCTTACAACTCTCCTATCGGATAATATGGTAAGAAAACGCAAGCACCTTGAAATAGGAGTATCGATTTAAAACCGGCACTTCATGTGGCGAACTCCTAAGCTAACACATCCTCGAAAATGCTACGCATTATATTCGTGCGAAGTCATAGCTGACCGTAGAATACCTTGTCCTGTACAGGTCCTTGCCTGATAGTCCGCAACACAAGTTGCACTTATACCAAGCAAGGTAACCTTTAATTAAAATAGCCCTTCAATAAAATGAAGGGCTATTGAAGGTTATTTATTTGATTTTTTTAATTGCTTATCGAGTTGCTTTAATATTGCACGTCTTGTAAAGATTCCTTCGAATACAAATTCATCATTTTCAACACATACAAAAGGATTATTTATAACTAATGAAAGTCCTTTAATGACTTGATCATTATAATTAAGGCGAGGTATATCCTTATTCATTACTTCCTCAACTTTCATTTTTTCTAAGCGTTCAAATTCTATTCTCTCTAAGCCTAAAATGGAATCCATGATATGTGTAGTGCTAATTAAACCATGTAATTTGTAATGTGGATCCAAAACGGGAACCGCTGTATAACCAGTCTTTGTTAGAACCAGTAGTGCATGCTCTAAGTTATTCCCTATTTGAACATGGGCAACCTTATCTGCTGGAATAAGTAGGTTTTTAATTGTTGTATCAAATATATTTTCACTTTGAAGACTAAACATAATAAGCCTCACAACCTCACATCATATATAGTTTCCTATTCTAATAGATTCGTTCCAATTACATTTTACCATATTTCATAAATGATAACGTGTACTAATTATGATATGAGAATTATGGCAATTAGTTTATTTAAAGCGATATTTGTTCAGTCATGCACTTGTTTGGCGGAATAAGGCTTGTTATTTCCAACACAAAATAATCCTTTTTAACTATAAACAGTTGTTGCCGAGCCTATAGGCGACAATAGAGACGTAAATTGCGTATACGCCTTTCGGATAGTATTTACTTCCCAAAGAAAAAACCCGCCTTTTGGCGAGTCAGTTGATTAGCTTATTAAATCAAAGATTTCGATAGCAATCATGTCGATGTTATCAAATTGATACGTTTTTGGTTTTTCCCCTTGCTGATACACTTCAAGCTCATAAGTAGATGTTTTATTAAAATATTTCACACTACATCTTCTTTCACCATTTACCTCAAAAAAACGTTGAGGGGGTTCTCCGCCATTTGCATTTTCTTGAAGACTTAAAAGACGAGTAATAATTCCTTGTAACTGTGACATTTATAACCTCTCCTTTCATATGTATGGAGCTTGTTTTATAGAGGATGTATTATTAGGATTAGGAAATAATCTCTGTTCTATCCACGATATTACCTACTTTTCTCACGCGGTTGTATTTTCAGAATATTTTAACCAAATCTTTACACAAGCTCTTAGTAACAATACAATAAAAATAACAACTATGTAAATAAAAAAGTAGAGGAGGAGTTAAATGAATACACTCACTCAGCTAAATGAGCGTATTTTTTTAATTGACGCCCATGACTTAGGCAGACAGGCTAGGACAGGGTCTTACATAATTAAAGAGGACAAAATAACGATCATTGAAACAAGTGCAAGTCCTTCAATACCATATATTTTAGAGGGATTAAAGCAACTTGAAATTGACCCACTCGATGTTGAATACGTTATCGTTACTCATATTCATTTAGATCATGCAGGTGGTGCCGGCTTACTATTAGATCACTGCATAAACGCCAAACTTGTTGTTCATCCAAAAGGTGCCCGACATTTAGCTGATCCTTCACGATTAATTGCAGGTGCAAGAGCCGTATATGGAGAAGCCTTTGATGATCTATTTAACCCTATTATCCCTATCGCAGAACAAAAAATACTAGTGAAGGATGACTCCGAACGATTAGAAATTGGGGTAAATTGTACACTTGTTTTTTATGATACTCCAGGTCATGCTAATCATCATTTCAGCATATATGATCCTGTAAGTAATGGCATTTTTACAGGAGATACAGTGGGTATCTACTACCACGAACTTACCAATGAGAACATAGATTTCTTTTTACCAAGTACATCACCAAACCAATTTAATCCTGAAGCGATGCAAGATTCTATAGAAAAAATAAAAAATCTACAAATATCTGCAATCTATTTTGGTCATTATGGGATGTCAACGAATGTAGATGAGGTTTTTAAACAGCTTCAATATTGGTTACCCATCTTCGTCAATGTAGGTAAAAACATTTATGAAGGGTATCCTGCGGCAACAGTAGTTGAAAAGAAGGATAAAATCAAAGAGGAATTAATGACAGCCATTAGTAATCACCTTGATCAATTTCATATCCCTAGGGACCATGATGTGTATGAAATATTACATCTGGACCTCGATGTTTGCTCAATGGGTATCGTAGATTATCTATCCAAACAATATTAATTTGTTTATGCTAAAAAAAGAAAAACTCGGCATCTGCCGAGTTTTTTATAGTTAATACAGCTATCCTTCTATATGTAGAGGAAAAATTTGTTAAAAAATCCACTTGAAACGATCTGCAGTTATAGGTGTCCTAGTTTCCATTTCAATGAGAGAATATAGAGTGGTTTTGAACGGGTTCCATATAAGTAGTTTTTTCCATGGCGAAACTGTTTTACTTTTTGAATTAGTAGCATCTTCTTCACTTTCATCAATACCCTTAATTTCTATTGGTAATTCATTAGTAGATTTTAAATCAGATACTTTTAATGTTGTACCAGATTCTTTAAGCGTAATGATTTCATAATGATCGTTATACGAAACAGGACCTGAAGTCGGACTCTCAAATAATTCATAAACGTATATATTATTATTCAATTCATCCTTTACAACTCTGGTTTTTTCCGAATAAGAAAAGAATGGAATAAAATATAGTGCAAAATCAGAACCATAAATAATATATTTGTTATTTTCTTTAATTAAATTTTCTTTTAAAAATACATCAATATACTGTTTTTCAAAGTACGGGGATAATATTTTTTCAACTTCTTCATACGATCTAAACTCAAATGTAAGAGAAGATTGTGCTTGAAAAGCTTCTTCCAGGAATTCAAACACTTTGTCATTAGAAAGAGGTTCGTTACTTGAAGCAGTTGCAGGTTGGGTAATGAATAGTCCCATTACAAATAGCAATGCAAATAGTAGAGTAAATTGCTTCTTCAAAAATATCATCCTTTCCTCTGGTTATGCTTGGACAAGTAGTACCATCATTTTAACAAGATATTCTACATACATGGGTACTTATCGTTCGTTAAATAACTGCAGTTTCTGACAGATATATTCTTTTATAAACAATATTCCCGCATAAAAAGAGGAAAAAACATATAAAATATCATAAAAAAACCACCACAAGATTTATGGTAGTCTTTCGTTTATTATTAGAACGGAAATTGGTTAAGCCATTGTCCTCCGTCCATCGTGATACATTCTCCATTAATATACCCCGCTTCATCTGAGAACAGGTAAAAAGCTAATCCTGCTATTTCTTCAGGTGTTCCTAATCGTCCTAGCGGCACACTACGAAGCGTTCTTTTGGCAGCCTCTTCAGATTCCCAAAGCTTATCAGCTCCACCTGTCCTTTCAATTGGTCCCGGTGCAATCGCATTAACGCGTATACCATATTTTCTTCCCCACTCAACAGCCAGTGTACGTGTCATTGCTAATACACCTGCTTTTGCAGACGCTGAATGAATAACACCAGCTCCAGCATTCCATGCATATGTAGCAACCATATTAATAATACTTCCCTTAATGCCTTTTTCAATCCAATATTTCCCTACTGTTGAACTACAATAAAATGTTCCATTTAATACAATATTTATAACTGAATTCCATCCATTTGCGGAAAGATTTTCAGCTGGACAGATAAAATTACCTGCAGCATTATTCACTAAGTAATCAATACGACCAAATGCATTGTCAGCTTCTTTTACCATATGCTCTACATGGCTTGGTTCACGAACGTCCATTTGGACTGTTAAAATTTGTCCATCAAAGGTCTCGATTTCCTTCTTTGCCTCTTCTAATTTTTCCAATGTTCTACCTGTAATAACAACGTAAGCTCCCTCTGAGGCAAATCGTTTTGCCATATATTTGCCCATTCCGTTAGAGCCACCAGTAACAATTACAACTCTTCCCTTCATTTTCTTACCCCCTTAAAAATGAATGACTATTCATTATATTATATCACTACTTTTCGAAGTTTTCTAACAATAATTTCAATAGATATCTTTAATCTAACTGTAATACATATTTAAAATTAGGCAGCATACTAATGTGCTATAATAGGCACTATGCTTTACTAGATTTAATGATAGGTTGGCGTTCATAATGTCAAAAAAATATTCAAGACGACAATTTTTAAAACGCATGTTTGCTACCACATCTGCTACTGTGATAGCAACCTCTTTTGGCTATATATACGCAAGGTACATAGAACCCAAACAAATTCAAATTACAAACCATACTATTATGCACCCATTAATTCCTGCTGATTTTCACAATAAAAAAATTGTACAGTTCAGTGACACTCATATAGGCCACTATTTCGATTTAGACCAATTGACTCGTGTAGTAAATATTATTAATGGGTTAAAGCCAGATATTTTATTTTTCACTGGGGACTTAATGGACGAACCTAATAAATACGCTGCAGTAAACCACCTTGTTCCGATTCTCTCCGAATTACAAGCTAAGCATGGTAAATTTGCTATTTACGGTAACCACGATCATGGGGGATATGGTTCTGAAATATATAAAAACCTTATGAAACAAACAGATTTTTCACTATTAATGAATAGTTCTACTTCTATCACAATTAACAATTCAAAAATTACAGTAGCAGGCTTGGATGATGTAATGCTTGGGAGACCTGACTTTTTGACGACATTTAAGGGCATTGAGCCTTCTTCATACACTATCTTACTTTCACATGAACCTGATATCGCCGAAAGAGCTTCTGACACTGGGGCACATCTACAGCTATCAGGACATAGTCATGGTGGCCAAATTCAGTTACCCATAATCGGCCCTCTTATAACCCCACCACTAGGTAGTAAATATTACGAGGGAAAGCATACTGTGGGAGAAAATAAAATGCAGTTATTTGTTAATAGAGGATTAGGAACAACAAGGCTTCCGTTACGTTTTTTATCTAAGCCTGAAATCTCTGTTTATACTTTACAGTCAAGTAATTAAGAAAAGCGCAAGCGCCTTGGAAAAAGGAACATCGACTAAAACCCGACACGTCCTGTGGCGAACGCCGATGTCAGCACATCCTCGAAAATGCTACGCATTTTCTTCGTGCGATGTCTATGCTGTCGTAGTCTTCCTTGTCCTGTGCAAGTCCGACAAGCGCTGGAACCCTGACGAGGAGGCTCTAAAAATTGCTAAAGCAATTTTTCTGCGATGCTTATGCTCACGAAGCCATTCCTTAGTGTTGCCGCCGCAGGAGGGGTGAAGCGACCTCGAGCTGCTTAAAAGAAAAGCTTTTGCGCAAGTTACTCTAAGAAGCTTATTCAGGTAGGAAAACTGGCTAAGCGCTGGAGCTAGACACTGAAAATTCGCTTGAAATCTTTTTACTTTCTTATCATTTAAAAAATCCGTATAATCATCTATACGGATTTTTTGAATTACTTATTTTATAAAATAATGCTCTATCATTTCATTTTCTGGAAGAGGTTTGCTAAAGTAATACCCTTGCGCTTTGTGACATCCCATTATTTTAAAGAATTCTACCTGTTTTTCATCCTCGACTCCTTCAGCAATTACTGAAAGTCCTAAACTTTGTGCCAAGTGGATAATTGTAGTTGTAATAGCTGCATCCTTTTCGTCTGTTAGTACTTCCCTTACAAACGACTGATCTATTTTGAGAGTATCAATTGGGAAACGTTTAATATAACTAAGCGATGAATAGCCTGTACCAAAATCATCTACTGATATACGGACACCTACATCCTTCAACTTATTCAGAGTAAGCAGGGTTTTCTTAGCATCCTGCAAAGCCCCTTCAGTAAGTTCAAATTCTAAAAATCTTGGATCAATTTGGTTTGATTTGATGTTGGATTCTATCATTTCAACGAGGCCCTCTTGTTGAAATTGCTTTGCAGATAGATTTACTCCTATTGAAAATGAATCAAATCCCCTTGTTTTCCAGCTTTTAATTTTTTGGCAAACTGTCTGAATGACCCATTCACCAATTGATAGAATAAGACCAGTTTCTTCAGCAATCGGGATAAATTCAGCAGGAGACACAAAACCCAGAGTTGGATGTTTCCACCTAAGAAGAGCCTCAAAGCTTGTAACTTCGTTTGATACAAGATCAAATTGAGGTTGGTAATAAAGTTCGAGTTCGTCCTTCTCAATTGCCTTTCTTAATCCAGTCTCTAATACCATTAGATGCGAAGTTTGTTTTTGCATTTCAGAACTATAAAATTGAAATAATGAACGTCCAAGATCCTTAGCCCGATATAGTGCTGTATCTGCATTCTTAATTAACGTATCACCGTCTTGGCCATCAGATGGATATAAGCTAATTCCCACACTTGCTGTAATGTAATACTCGTTTTTGCCATCCATAAGAAAAGGTTTTTCTATTGTTTTAATTATGTTTTCTGCACATTTTACAGTCGCTTCTCTTGATGTATTTGTAAGGAGAACAATAAACTCATCTCCTCCCTGGCGAAATACTTTATATCCATTTTTTCTAATACCTTCTAGTCGTTTACCAACTTCTTTTAGTAGCATATCACCAGCAACATGTCCCATTGAATCATTTAGAAATTTAAAACGGTCAAGATCCACATACATTAAAGCAAGTTTTTCTTTATTCTTTTTAGCTTGTTCTACCGAATCTTCTAATTCTTTTTTTAAAGAACTTCGATTAGCTAATCCTGTTAACTGGTCATGGTAAGCCATATAGGTAATCATTTCTTCATAATTGGTTTGCTCAGTAATATCTTTGATTATGACGTAAGCGCCAGAGGAACGGTCACGGTTAATTAAAATTGGGATAGTTTTCACATGGACCTTAAGTATCTTCCCACTTTTATGTCTTATGTGGCATCCAATAAACTCCATTGGCTTTCCACTAAGTGTTTCATTATAGATTTGTTGAAAAGTTTCTTTGTCTTCCTCTATAACAAAAGTAAAGATTGTTTTACCTTGCATTTCAGATTCAGTATAGCCAGTAACTAAAAGGGTAGAGTTATTTGCCCCTAATATATTCCCATTAGAGTCTACAGATATAACTCCATCCATATTATGGTCAATAAGGGATTTATACCGTTGTCTGCTCTCGTATAATAAATTTTTCTCTGCTACACTTTCTGAAATATCTCTAGTGACACTAACAATAAATCTGACTTCCCCATGATCATCAAATATAGGTGTTAAAATTGATTCACCATATACGATTCTATTATCAGCCAAGGTAACAACATCTTGGAAAGAGATTGCTTCCTTTTTCTCTAGAACAGATGCGTATTGCTTGTCCAAGTGATTTGCAGTGTCAATTGGTAGTACTTCATGAAGAGTTTTTCCAATACAATCACTTTGCAACTTGGCATGCCCTTTTGCTTCTTCATTAATAAACACATATGAAAAAGAGCAATTTTCTTCCACCTTCATCACATAAATTAAATCCTTTATATGTTTAAGGATTATCTCAAAGATAATTGCTTCTATTTGTTCATCATTATGACTATATTGTTTATCCTTCAATATTATGTTGTTAAATCTTTTCATGAGATCAATCCCTATTTAAGCTTTATACTATTCTTCTACATATATCGACAAAAACCTTCATTTTTTTAATAAAATTATTTACTACTTATAAGTGTCTGTAAGATGAATTAATAGAATTCACTGTAAATCAATTTGCAAAACATCTTATCAACAGTATAATAAAGTAGAGAAAGGAGAGAAAGTATGAATAAACAGGTAAATCATGTCCAACTTGAGCCAAATGTGGACAACCTTGCACGTGCCATCTACGTCGTAAATAGACATGCCAAGACCGCAACTAACCCTAAGTTTTTATACTTACTTAAGCGTAAAGCTTTAGAAAAACTTCTCGCTGAAGGAAAAGCAAAAAAAGAAGGCCTTCATTTTTCAAGAAACCCTAAGAATAGTCAACAACAATCAGATGTACTAATTTCAGCAGGAGAATATTATTTTCACATGCCACCTTCGAAAGAAGACTTCTCTCGCCTACCACATCTTGGGACGTTGAATCAATCATACCGAAATCCAAAAACCCATCTTTCACTAACAATAGCAAAGAACCTTTTACAAAATTATGTTGGTCTAAAAGAACAAACAACTCAAGATCAAAATCCTAAAAAGAGAACTTATCAAAAACCAGTGTTTAAAAAACTAGGTGAAAGCTACCGCTAATAAGAGGCATTCAAGGGTCGAAATTAACAACAACTAAAAACCATATCTCATCGGCACTAACACGGCCTGTGTGTCAGACCCTGTTCATATTGAGCCTTATAGAAACAATCTCCTATTATTTAGGCATATAAGATAAATAAGAAAAGCGCAAGCGCCTTGGAAAGAGAAACATCGACTAGAAGCCGCCACGCCTTTGGTGAACGCCGATGTCAGCACAAGAAACAGGTAACGCGATTGGTTACCTGTTCTTTGTTTAGTATAAATAATTTAAAGTGCGATGATCTGCAAGATTTGTTGCTATCGGCCATTCCTCAGAATCTCTACCATACTGCCATACCCATGCATTTGCTTTACAATTTGGTGTTACAGGTTTAAAGGTTGGCGCATTTCGCTCTTTTGCAACTCCTAGATTTGGTTCTGCACTCCATAAAATAGTTTGCACAGCAATTTGATTATTTTTACGTACTGCTTCACAATAGGCTGGTGCAAACCCACCCTCTACTGGAATATGGTAAATTCCAGGACGGTAACCAGATTGAATAATTGACTCTACCCAACCGCGTATCCAAGCCTCATCAACCGAGCGTTTCACATTAGCAAATAGTCCTACATTGTTTGGGATTCCAAGTCTTCTAGCATTAAAAACAGCATTTCTAGCTGCGATTTGTCCTCTATCATATCCTGTGGCTTCAATAATAACGTTAAAGATTGGTAATATCTTTATTCCTTTATTCCGTATAAGAGCGATTTCTCCTCTTGATAACCCTGTAGAGACATTTGGAACTTCACTAAGGTATCTTCCCCAAAACTTTGGTTTTCCGAATTTATTTTTTACACTTGAATATAATTCATCATCAACAGCCGATATCGAATCTACCCCCCAGACGTGCCTTGGCATATTTTCAACTCCTCTCTTATATGTACCCTGTTTATATTTATATGCAATGAATGTACGTCTAAGTTTGCACTAATTCATATTAAGTTTCTCTAAAAGAAATAAAGAAGGGACATTTCTGCCCCTAATCAACCTTTCCATATATGAATTAACTGATTTTTTTCTCCTCTTGCAAAGACATCAATCCTATTCTTCCCCCATGACGTTGAGGCTGGTTCGGATGTTAAAGTTCCGCCCAGTTCAAGCCAATCTCCCCATTTTCTGCCACTCCAATTTTTATAATAGAGGTGTTCATTTTGCCCCTTTACAAAAACATCGATTGTATTAGGTTCACGTGAAGAAGCTCCTGGACTAGATGTTAACTGTCCGCCAAGATCTTCCCAGTCACTCCATTCAGTCCCATTCCAGTATTTATGGAAAAGTGAACGGTTTTCACCTCTTCCAAATACATCAATTCTATTTGGCCCCCAGGAAACTGCTGCTGGAGCAGAGGTTAGCTTACCACCCAGATCCTCCCAGTCACTCCACTCAGAACCATTCCAGTATTTGTGATAAAGATGTTTATCATTTCCTCTTCCAAATACGTCTAAACGATTCTCAGACCAAGACGAAACTGCTGGAGATGATGTTAAAACTCCACCCAAATCCTCCCAGTCACTCCAAGTAGAATTTTCAAAGTATTTATGAATTAATTGTTGATTCTCTCCCCTGGCAAAGATATCTACTCTTTCTCCTCCCCATGAAATGGCTGCTGGTGAGGATGTCAATATCCCTCCAAGATTTTCCCACTCAGACCAACTTGAGCCGTCCCATTGTCGTTGGAATAAGTTTCTATTTCTACCTCTCACATAGACATCAAGTCGGTTTCTTCCCATTGCTACGGGTGCAGGTCCTGATGTTAAAACTCCTCCAAGGTCTTCCCAGTCACTCCAGTTCTTTTCAGGCACATAATTAATGTTCTCATAGGTTAGACGTATTACTGTTTTAAAAACTCTCTCAATCTCTGAAGTAGGAATTCGATATGGTGCTAGAATAGTAAATAACCAATTTGCTTGGTTTCGGAATGCATAATATGTTTGATTGACCTTTTGATCAAGTGAACCTGAAAACTGTTTGTTTGTTGTTAAAGTAAACATTACTACTTGCGAGAACACATATTGACTCGTTCTGCGGTCTACATTATACTCTGATAATTTTTCATATTGCGGTTTTATTTTATCGCGGATAGCTTGCCAGACAGTTCGAAACTCATTATTTTGTCTTACTTGCTGGGCTTGTATCTGTTGTTGACCGGTAATATATGCGTTTTGATAATGATTTACAGGATAAGCTTGATAAAAACGAGATGGCTGAAAATAAGGATGGACTTGATACCCTCCATATGGATAACTCATGATCATTACCTCCCTCGAAAAAAGTTCTTCATTTCATACTATGAATCAATTTAGGAAAGTAACCCATTTTATTTCCTTTACACGCTTCATAGACTAGTAAAATTTACCATATTCAGATATATCTAAATTTTCTAAATAATACTTTACAACTAAACAATTACACTTCATAATTAAGGTAACTAACATATTAAATCTATCACACCCGTTGGGTGCAAAATGAAAAAGGAGTGATCGTAAGTGGACCATTTTAACAAAGAACAAAAGAATGAAGTAATCGTTATTACTACAACACTTGAGGAAGAAATGTATGAAAAGGCAGCCGAAATGGTTCTAACGCAATCACAGGCATCCTTTCAAAAAGTAAAGCTTATGCAACAAATTGACGAATCACTGTTAAATAAAGATAAAGAGCGATTTATGGAATTATCAAAACAATATATAACCTTGCTTTCCCAACACAGCTTTCTTCAATGAAGGAATTTGGCTAGTGCGTAAATGCACTAGCCTTTAATTTTGTTTTTGTGTACATTACAAGGAAAATTAATGATATTATATGAGAAAAGCTTATTGAATGCTCGAGAAGTCAACGAAATTTTACACAATTAACATATATCCTTAGACTAGCATTTACTGGGCTGTCAAAGTGAATCTGAACTTCTTGAGTAAATTCTAAAGAGAGGAAGTAGTCAGTGGAACACCTATTAAATACCCATGTAAAGAATATTGAATTATCAGGAATCCGTAAATTTTTCAACATGGTTTCCGATTATAAAGATGTTATTTCATTAACAATTGGGCAACCTGATTTCTATACACCTGAACATGTTAAAGAAGCTGGAAAAAGCGCAATCGACCAAAACTATACTACATATACACATAATGCTGGCTATCCAGAGTTACGAAAAGCTGCCACACAATTTTTGCATACAAAATATGGCCTCTCCTATAACTATGAAAATGAAGTAATTACAACAGTAGGTGCTAGCCAAGCAATTGATATTGCATTTCGGACTATTCTTTCAGAGGGTAGTGAGGTTATCCTGCCTGGTCCAGTCTACCCTGGATATGAACCGTTAATTAGACTTAGTGGTGGAAAAGCAAATATTGTGGATACTACAACAAACGGTTTTCGGTTAACAGCAGCATTATTAAAAGAACATCTTACTGCGAATACCCGTTGCATTGTATTACCATATCCCTCCAATCCAACTGGAGTTACGCTTTCCGAAGAGGAATTAAAGGAAATTGCTTCTTTAGTCGAAGGAAAAGACATTTTTATACTTTCTGATGAGATTTATAGTGAACTTGTTTATGAAGGACAGCACCATTCAATAGCAAAGTTCCTACCAGAACAAACTCTTGTTATCAATGGATTATCAAAGTCTCATTCAATGACAGGTTGGAGAGTTGGGTTTATTTTTGCTCCAGAGTATATCACTAAGCATATGCTGAAAGTACACCAATATAACGTTTCCTGTGTATCCTCGATCTCACAAAGAGCCGCTCTTGAGGCACTGACAAATGGAATAGATGATGCGGATATTATGAAAAAAGAATACTTACAAAGAAGAGATTATGTTTACAACCGATTACAATTGATGAATATAGACGTGGTAAAACCGAATGGTGCTTTCTATTTATTTCCGTCTATTACTAGATTTGGCGAATCGTCATTTGACTTTGCAATGACCCTTGTAAAGGAAGCTGGAGTAGCGGTTGTACCTGGAAGTGCATTTTCAAGCTACGGTGAAGGCTTTGTCAGATTATCGTATGCCTATTCGCAAAACACATTAAAAGAAGCCCTAGACCGATTGGAAAACTATTTAGGTACGTTAGACTAAATCAGCGTTTGGTATTTAGAATACTTGCCTTATTTTAAACACATAAGAAATGCGCAAGCGCCTTGACCAGCCCCGACAAGCGCTGGCCGGCTAAAGTCGCCACGTCCTGTGGCAACGCCGGCACTAGCACGTCCTGTGCGTCGGAACCCTGACGAGGAGGCTCGAAAAAAAGCATAGCTTTTTTCCTGCGAGGATAAACCTCACGAAGCGTTCCTTAGTGTTGCCGCCGCAGGAGGGGTGAAGCGACCTCGAGGGCTAGGCGGTGTAGCTAGACACAGAAAACTAGGTAGAAACATTTATACTTTCTTATCTTATATGAAAAAACGGTGTAGTCTCGCAGACTACACCGTTTTAGTAATTACAGGCAAGATAATATTAAAGGTTGTCCCCTCATTTTCCTTGCTATGTACTGTTATTTTACCATCATGGTTATCGATAATATTGTAGCTAACCATCAAACCTAAGCCAGTACCCTTTTCTTTTGTAGTATAAAAAGGTTCGCCTATTCGATTTAAGATTGAAGCTGGGATTCCACATCCTTCATCAGCAAATGAAACATGTATTAAATCATCAATAACTTTTGTTTGAATATAGATATTTCCGCCATCAGCCATGGCATCTATAGAATTTTTTATTAAATTTATAAAGACCTGTTTTATTTGATTTTCATCACAACGAATCGTACATGGCACATTCGCAAGTTCTAGATTAATTTGGATGTTTTGCAAAATTGCTTGTGTATCTAATAATGTAACAACATCTCGAAGGATCGTCCGTACATCCATTTCTTTGTACTTGACTTCAGATGGCTTGGCTAGTAATAGTAACTCGCTTAGTATTAATTCAATTCGGTTTAATTCTGAAAAAATAATATCGAAGTAGTTTTGCTTTCCTTCAAAATCATTATGAAAAAGCTGTAAAAAGCCTTTAATGGCTGTTAATGGGTTTCTAATTTCATGTGCAATTCCAGCTGCTAATTGTCCAGCAATTGACAGCTTTTCCGACTTAATCATGAGCCTTTCTGCTTTAATACGGTCAGAAATATCTCGGATAATTACTTGCACAGCATCCTCACCAAAGTAGGTTGTTGGTATTCCAATTAACTCTGTATAAATCTGGCTGCCGTTTAAGGTATACCATGATTGTTTGCTAAAATTCACTTCTCTTTTTTCTGAATTAACAATATCTATAAACTCTCTTACCTGATCATGGTTTTCAGGGTGAAGAAATGAATAAATATTTTTCCCGAGCATTTCAGTATAGCTACTCGCTCCAAACATTTGAACACCGGAGTCATTAATAAACACCCAATTGTGGTTATATATAACTGCTATTGTATCAATTGAGTTTTGAACGATACGTTGATATCTTTCACGACTTCGATGAATGATATCGTGAAATGCCTTCCTAGAAGAAATATCATGTAACACAATATATTCATATGTATCATTATTTAAGTAAAGGGGTACCTCTTTCACCTCTACAAAGATTTCCTCATTATTACGTTTCTTCCACTTTTGTTCTATATTTCCAACACTATATCCATTTTGTAATTGTTGAATCCTTTTCGAAACAACATCGTGATATTCTTCATCTATAAATTGATAAACAGAATACCCAATTCCTTCACCTATACTAGGAATTTCTAATAGAGATGCTGCTGCATTGTTTAAATATACAATTCTGCCAAGCTTGGCAATGATAATTGGAAGTGGAGCGTCATCTATTAAAGCACCATTCTCACGAACCCCATTAAGGTTCAATTTTGATATTGTAGAATCAACATTTATAGTAGTATCTGCAACCACTGGTATTAGTTGAGTAGAAGGTTCAATTAAAACTTTCATCTTTAATAGAACCTCATCATAATCACTTGAAGTGGAGTTATATATCGGTTCTATGTGTGTCTCAAACCAAATAAAGTCATTATCAGTTTTTAATAACCTGACTGTACATGGCAAATTATTATGTATATTAAAGAAATAACTTTCAATCATAAAACGATCATCAGTATGGATAATATTTTTAATTGATGTACCAAGCAATGAATCAACGTTATAGCCTAGTAACTCCTCACAGTTTTTCGATACATATAGTATTTTCCCGTTAACTGTAACTGACATAACCAGATTGATAGGCAATGTATGTTGCTGCTTAGTCAATTCCTTTGAGACCTTATATTGGTTTTGCATACTATTATTGAACCTCCCATCATCAGTGGGTGAATGTCATAAATTAATTTTATGTAATCTTACAAGAAGATTCATCAACATTTTTTGACATAAAACAGCCAAATTTTTACCATATCTCTACCTTAATTTAGGCGTTCCTCCTTATCCATAGGCAGAAAGACCTGTTTTGAAAATATTATCTAGGTAATTTTTGTTATTTTTTAACTTTTTCGTATTATTCATTTCAAATTAGCATTTCACTAAAAAAACGACCAGAAGATACCCCCTGGTCTTACCTTTTTAGATAATTATTACGGAACAAGGATTAGTTTACCTACCGTTTTTCTTCCTTGAAGAAGTGTGTGAACCAGTGCGGCTTGATCGAGACGATATTCTCCACCAATTGTTAGTGTTAATTTACCACTTCCTACATATTGAAGTAATTCTACTAGACTAGTTTGAAGAAGATCCGGTTTCCTCATAATTTGTGGTAAAAAGAAGCCGATGACAGATTGATTTTTTGCCATTAAACTTGAAGGGTACATTATACTTTGTTCTCCACTTGCCACACCATAAATGACAAGACGACCAAAAGTGGCTAGACACCCTAACGTTTTCTTAAATACTTCTCCCCCAACCATTTCAAGGGCAACATCAACACCCTTACCATTTGTAAGCTCAAGTACCTGTTTCTCCCAATCTGGTAAAGTATAGTTTATTACCTCGTCAGCACCCATTTCTTTAGCAAGTGTTAGTTTTTCATCTGTACTAGCTGTTGCGATTACCTTACCTGCACCGAATAATTTTGCTAATTGAACTGCAATTGTACCTACTCCTCCAGCCGCAGCATGAACCAGGATGGTCTCTCCTCGTTCCATGCGACCCATTGTTTTAATAATGTGATACGCACTTAGGCCTTGTAGGGGTAATGCTACTGCTGTATTAAAATCGACCTCGTCTGGAATCGGTATTAAAGATTGTTCATAAGCGACAGCATACTCTGCATAGCCTTTTGATTCGATTAATGTTACAACCCTCATACCCACCGATACGGAACGTACATCTTCTCCCACTTCAACGACAATACCCGCTATCTCTGCCCCCGGAATAAAGGGAAGCCCCGTTTTTACAACATATTGCCCTTCCCGACGTGCTGTATCAGCATAGTTTACGCCTATTGCTTTTATTTCAATTAATACTTGATTTGGTTTTGGCTTTGGTTTTTCGATCTCAACTAATTTTAATACTTCTGGTCCGCCAAATTCAGTGAATTGTATTGCTTTCATAGTAATACCTCCTATTTTTATAGTTCTCTATTTAACTGTATAGCTTTTTGATCGATTTAAGGTGTTTGAGATTTCACGCTTTCGCTTAGTCGAACCCGGCTTTGTTAATGCAACTAAATTTCTTGAAATCAACTTTGTATACTGGAGAAGTTTTTCCCCATCAATTGCTCCAGTAAGTAATTTTTTCGATGTAGCTTCAAAATCGACTAATACATCGTCAACAAATGCTTCTGCTAATGTAATCTTTAATTGTTCCTTCTCTTGCCCATTTCGATTAACCGCTTTGGACGCACGCAGTACAACGGATTCTACTGCATATAGTTGAATCGCTAAGTCTGAAAGCTTCATTAACGCTTCTTGTTCATCCTGCAAGCTTGGACCGTATGTTTCAAATAAAACACCAATTGAAAAAAGAACGATATTTCGAAACATAGCAACAGCTTGGTTTTCTCTAGCAAGTATTCCATCAATTTCAATATTAGGCGATTGAAGTTCAAGAATTGCCTGTTGAATCATCTCTTCTATTTGTAATTCACCTTTTAGCGCTTTTCTAAATAACTGGGTCGGGATTAATAGCCTGTTAATTTCATTTGTTCCTTCAAATATGCGATTAATTCGTGAATCTCTATACATTTGTTCAATTTTATATTCTTTTATATACCCTGCTCCGCCATGAAGTTGCAGCGCCTCATCTGCAATTTGGTCAAGTGTTTCTGAACCATACACTTTACAAATTGCACATTCAGTTGCGTACTCCATCATTCTTTTTCTAACCAGTTCCAGGTCACTATTACTATATAAATCTCCAAGAGCATCCTCTAGTAGTTGTGCCGTGCGATACTGCACAGATTCTGCCGCATATATCCTCGTAGCCATCTTCGCTACTTTCTCTTGTGTAGCACCAAAGCTTGCAAGTGTCTTTCCAAATTGCTGCCGTTCATTGGTATATTCTAAAGCAAGCTCTAAGCCGCGCTTTGCACCGCCCATACATGCTGAACCCAGGTTAAAACGACCTAAATTCAACACGTTTAGAGCAATTACATGTCCCTTACCAATTTCCCCTAACACATTTTCAATAGGCACCTTACAATCTTCAAAGAATACTGCTCTAGTTGAAGATCCTTTTATACCCATCTTGTTTTCTTCAGGTCCTAGTGAAAGCCCCGGGAAATCTTTTTCTACGATAAACGCAGTAAATTTCTCTCCATCAATTTTTGCGTAGACAATAAATGTATCTGAGAACTGCGCATTGGTGATGAATATTTTTGTACCATTTAGTAAGTAGTGGCTGCCCGTCTCATTCAGAACCGCTGTTGTTTTGGAAGCTAACGCATCAGACCCAGCACCAGGTTCTGTTAAACAATAAGCTCCAATATATTCTCCTGTAGCTAATTTCGGTAAGTATTTTTCCTTTTGAGCTTTGGTACCAAAATAAGTGATTGGTAATGTAGCAATACAAGTATGGTTGGAGTGTGCAACTCCATATGCACCTGTTCGACCAACCATCTCACCCACAATTCCCTTACTAACTTTATCTAATCCAAGACCACCATACGTTTCAGGGATACTATGAGCTAATAATCCTAGTTGGCCAGCATGTTCCATAAGTGATACAACAACATCAAAATTTTGCTTATCAATTTCTTCTTGAAGCGGTTCAACTTCGTTCTCAACAAACTGTTTTGCCATTTTACTAATCATTTTATGTTCATCTGTAAAATCCTCTGGGGTAAACATATCTTCTGCTTCAATCTGTGAATATAAAAAACTAGCTCCTTTATATTTAATGCGAACTGAATCCATAATCGTCCCCCTTAACAATTGATTTCCTATTCTTTAGAACTGGTACAATGGGCAAACTATCTTTATCTGCAACGAATTGTAATTCTTTTTGGAACCCAAGTTCCGATATCAATCTGCCAACTCTCGAAGCCCCTAAAAGCTCAACTTCTTTGCCTCTAAAGCTTCTGTAAAAAGTTAGGGCTGCAAGTGCAGAATCAGTTAGATCATAGCTGACATTTTCTTTAGCTAGCAAACAATCTAGAAAATAGCCGGCTCCTAAAAAATCCTCGAGACAAAATTTGTCCGATGAACCAGAACAAACCACAACTACAGTTTTATTAGAGTGCAGCTTGTTAATATGTTCAGCAACTGCATTCGCATTTAACAGTGAACAAATATATACTGCTTCAGCATTTGCTGAATTTTTTATAGCTACAGTACCGTTTGTAGTAGAGAGTATCACTGTTTTGCCTTGCACCTTCTCTTTCAACTGTATGGGATTTGGATCAAGAAAGCCTTCGATTGTCTTCCCTTCATATTCACCAACAAGTAGAATATTAGAAGAATCTCTACCAAACGATTCCTTCCTTGCTTCTTCCCCATTTAGAACTGGTATGACTTCTTTCGCACCATAATAAAGACCAGCTGTAATTGTCGAAGTCGCCAGGAGTACGTCAAATACAACTGCTATTTTATTGCCGCTCATTTTATCTTGATTTATCTCTTCTTTTTTTAGTAGGAGATGAAGCTTTGCCATAGATGCACCCTTTCTATAAAGGAATTATGTTTTAGAGGTTTCTACTGCATATTGAACTAAACTTTTCACAAAATAGTTAAAATGAGCAAAGCGTGGATCATTCGTTTGCCCTTTTTTATAACGATAGTAGATTTGCTGACATATAACTGCCAGTTTGAAATAAGCAAAAGTCAAATAAAAATGGATAGAAGAAAGATCTCTGCCACTTTTCATTGCATATCGTTCAATAAATTCTTCACGAGTGTAAAAACCATCCATTACTGTAACTGGTGGTTTTCCTAGACCTTGTTTTAACAAATCTGGATCATCAGCCTGAATCCAGTAGCTCATGGCAGCTCCAACATCTGCTAGAGGATCTCCTACAGTTGTCATTTCCCAATCAAATAATCCAACCATCTCAGTAAGATCGTTTGAAAACATTGCATTGTTTAGCTTGTAATCATAATGAATGATTGTTGGTGTTGAGGAATTTGGAATGGTTTTCACTAACCAATTTTTCAACTCCTCGACACCTTTTATTTCATCTGTTTTAGCTCGCTCGTAACGTGTAATCCATCCATTCACTTGGCGTTCCATAAACCCCTGCGGTAGAGTCATATTTGTAAAAGTTGTTTGTGTGTAATCTATATCGTGGAGCCTGACTAGATTATCAACCATTTCCTCTGAGATTTTTCTGCCTAATTCTGGTGTTGGCTTAAATTCCTTCGGGAAAGACGTATCAAGGACTATGCCATGCTTTCTCTCCATAACAAAAAATGAACTACCTACTATCGAAACATCATCAGAATATAAGAATGGCCTCGGAGCCAACGGAAATACTTGATTCAATTCATTTAAGATGATAAATTCTCTGTTCATATCATGGGCTTTTGGTGCAACTGGACCATGTGGCGGCCTTCTCAAAACAGCTTGCCATTCATTAATTGTTAGTTGATAGGTTAAATTAGAATGTCCCGCTCCAAATTGCTTTATTTCCAATTGTCCTGCTGGGATATCCTCAATATTTGCCCGTAAGTAATTCTCCAGAGTTGGTATATCGAGTTCCTCCCCTTTTCGAACAGGAACTGTATCTGAATAACTCATATAATTATTACCTCCCATCCTAAACTACATATATCGTTCTAGTTCTACTCGTAAGAGTTCTGGAATTGGTTCACTTTTTTGTTTTTCAAAATCAAAGTAAACGATGACTGCGGTTCCCCTAGCTATTAAATGATTATTCTTTGAATCTATTATTTCATGTTCAAGCTGGAAGCTTTTATTTCCAATGTTACTAACTTTTGTAGTTACTCTTAATAGTTGATTAAAATACCCTTGGTCAATGAAATCACATTTAGTTGACGCTAATATGTAACGCCATTCTTTTGCATCCATCTCAAAACCAATTGTCTCAAAAAACTTTATACGTGCGTCCTCGAGATAAATGAAGTAGCTGGTATTGTTGATATGTCCTAGGGCATCAGTTTCACTAAACCTGACATTAACAAGTAATTCATGTGCCATTTCACGCATCCCTCCTAAGCAATCATTGTACTGACCGGTTGGTATGTAAAGGCGAAAAAAATTTGGTAGGAGAACCCCCAGGGAGGGTTCTCCACATTTTATTGTATATTTTTCATTTCAATTCCACTTAATATCATGTCGACAAAGATTTTCGCAACCTCTTTATCGGATAACTTACCAGTTGGTTTAAACCACTCATAGCTCCAATTTGTCATCCCGAGTATTCCGAAGGTTGCAATTTCAACAGAAAGATCCTGACGAAATTCTCCCTTAGCAACTCCTTCTTCAAGCAATGTTTGAATATTAAAGCGAAATTGATCGCGCTTTGGTATGATTTGTGCCAAGTGCTCTTCACTAAGGTTAATCATCTCCCTAAAAAACACCTTAGCATTTGCACCTTTTGTTTCAATCCTATGAAGCAGCAAGTAGACTATTTCATAGAGTTTTGTTTTACAGTCTTTATAACTACTACTTAAAATTGATTCCTGTTCATATAGTAATTCCTCTATATAACCATGATGAATATCCATTAATAACTCTTCTTTACTAGAGAAATAATAATAAAATGTACCTTTGGTTACTCCCAGAGAGTCAACTATATCCTGGATAGAGGTTTCAGAAAATCCCTTTTTTTGAAATAATACGACACTTTGTTCTGTAATTTTGTTCTTCATGAAGTTTTCCTCTCTCAGTTTTGAATCAATACGCAAATGCGTAAGTTACCACTGATTATATCATAAAGAAATATTTCAGATTATTGTACTTTTGTGACTTCTTCTCTAAGAACTCGTCTTAAAATCTTCCCTACGTTCGTTTTCGGAAGCTCTTCTCTAAATTCTAAAAGCTTAGGAACCTTATAGGCTGATAAATGCTCCTTACAGTAGGAAATAATCTCTTCTTCTGTTGCTACTTTCCCTTGTTTTAATACAATAAAGGCTTTAACGGTTTCACCACGATATTGGTCAGGAACCCCTACCACCACCGCTTCTTGAACGGCAGGATGCTCGTACAATACTTCCTCAATATCTCTCGGATAAATATTATAACCACTTGCAATTATTAAGTCCTTTTTACGGTCGACAATATACACATAACCGTCTTCATCCATTTTTGCGATATCACCTGTGAACAACCAACCATCACGCAATGTAATCGCTGTTTCCTCTGGCATATTCCAGTAACCCTTCATTACCTGTGGGCCCTTAACAATTAGTTCACCTAATTCACCATAAGGAACTTCATCTGTGCCCGTTGCCAGATCCACAACTTTGTATTCTGTTCCTGGAATACCAATGCCAATACTTCCAGGTTTTCTTTCTGCAAAAATAGGATTACAATGTGTAACCGGTGAAGCTTCAGATAATCCAAAACCTTCAAGTACCATAGCACCTGTTTTTCTCTCAAACTCTTTCATTAGTTCAACTGGCATTGGGGCGCTTCCGCTGTTACATACGCGGATGCTGCTTAAACTATATTCTTCTGCTTTTGGATGATTTGTGAGTGCGACATACATTGTTGGAACTCCCGGGAACATCGTTGTTTGTTCACGACTTATTGTTTGGAGAAGCTCTTCAACATCAAATCTCGGCAGCAATGTATTTGCTGATCCACAGTAGATTGATAGATTCATTCCTGAAGTCATTCCAAACACATGGAATAGCGGAATTACTGTTAAAGAACGCTCTTTTCCGAATGTAATGTCACTTTTAAAGAATTCGTAGCTCTGAATGATATTTGCAACAAGGTTACGATGTGTAAGCATAGCTCCCTTTGAGCGTCCTGTTGTACCACCTGTATATTGTAATACGGCGATATCATTTTCAGGATCAATTTGTACAGGTGAAACAGTTCCTGTAGCTGTTTGCATGAATTGTTCAAAGGTTTTATCAGGTGCAAAGTCAGCATCCGTCGGCTGAATACTAACCATGATAATATTTTTTACGTTCGTGTTTGGCTGGATTGCTTTAATTCTTGGATAAAGAGCATCTAATGCTATAATCGTTTCTGCTCCAGAATCGCTTAATATGTACTGAAGCTCCCTTTCAACTAATAATGGATTTATCTGAGTAATGATTGCGCCTGTATTCAAGGCTCCAAAATAAGAGATCACGTACTGTGGGCAGTTTGGCAACATAATTGCTACACGGTCTCCCTTTTGTACCCCAGCTGCTTGTAAAGCGGATGTAAACACATGTGCTAAACCAGAAAGCTCTTGATATGTCATTCGTTTATGGTAAAAAATAATTGCTTCATTTTGTGGTATTTTGGCTGTAGTGTCTTGGAGAATTTGCCCTAACGGAATATTAGGTATTTCTACCTCAGTTGCAGTCGTTGATGGATAATTCTTTAACCATACTTTTTCACTCATGAAAACGCCTCCATTTTTTTAGATTAATATATTGGTGTATCTTTACTCCCTATTAATCTGTTTTTCTCTGAGGTGCCCAAAAACAATGACCATTTTTAGCATAAGTTACAGCCGCTTTTAAGATGCGTGCATACCACCATCTACAATGATTGTATCTCCCGTAATAAAATTTGAAGCATTGGATGCTAAAAATACAGCTACACCTTTTAAATCTTGATTTGTACCAAGACGACGAAGTGGTGTCATCTCTTTAAGGAAATCTCCACCTTGTTCAATGGTAACCTTCGACATTTTAGTTGGGAAGAAACCTGGTGCAATTGCATTTACATTAATATTATGTGGTCCCCATTTTGCAGCTAGATCTTTCGTAAATGTAATAATAGCTCCCTTACTTGTGTTGTAACCAATCGTGTCCATAAATCGCGGATCAATCCCACCAAGTCCAGCTACAGAAGAAATATTAATGATTTTTCCGCTTTTTTGTTCAATCATTACCTTCCCTGCAGCTTGACTCATTAAAAATGTACCATTTACATTGACGGACATAACCTTTTGCCAAGCGTCAAATGGCATATCTACAACTGGTGCTCCCCAAGTTGCACCACTATTGTTTACTAAGATATCGATTGTTCCGAACTCTTTTACAGTTTCTTCAACAACTCGTTGTACATCTTCAGGTTTTGTCACATCACATTGTAAAGCTAGTGATTTTACACCCTTCTCTTGTATACGAATACTAACCTCTTGGCAAGCTTCAAGCTTACGTGAGCATACAACAACATTTGCTCCTGCTTCTGCAAAACCCAAAGCTATTTGCTCCCCTAAACCTCTGCCACCACCTGTAACGATTGCTGTTTTTCCTTTTAAACTGAACATATCTAATACTTGCATGAAAACACTCCTTATCTAGTAAACTTTGATTCTCATTTTTACATATATTTTTTCAACTCTAGTTTTGCAACCTGAGTCTTATGAACTTCATCTGGACCATCTGCAAGACGTAATGTACGTGCATTTGCCCATTGAGCCGCAAGTGGAAAATCATCACTTACCCCTGCTGCACCGAAAGCTTGAATTGCACGATCAATTACATTCAGTGCCATTTTTGGCGCAATAACTTTTATCATAGCAATTTCCGCTTTAGCTTCTTTATTTCCAACGGTGTCCATCATATATGCTGCCTTCAATGTCAGAAGACGTGCTTGTTCAATTTCGATACGGGAAGTCGCAATCCAATCTTGGATGACTCCTTGTGTAGCAAGAGGTCTGCCAAATGCAACCCTCTTTTGAACTCGTTTACACAATTCTTCCAATGCCCGCTCTGCTGCACCAATAAGTCTCATACAATGATGAATCCTGCCTGGACCCAATCTCCCCTGCGCTATTGCAAAGCCTTTCCCTTCACCCCAAATCATATTAGAAGCAGGTACTCGAACATTGTTATATGTAATTTCTGCGTGCCCATGTGGCGCATGGTCATATCCAAATACGTGTAACATTCTTTCGATCTTAACGCCCGGGGTATCTAATGGCACTAGGATCATTGATTGTTGTTCATGCCTCGGAGCTGTTGGATCATTCTTTCCCATTACAATAGCAATTTGGCAACGCGGGTCTCCAGCACCGGAAGACCACCATTTACGCCCATTAATAATATACTCATCACCATCACGAGTAATGCTTGCTTGTATATTCGTAGCATCTGATGAAGCAACATCAGGCTCAGTCATTGAGAAGCAGGAACGAATTTCACCTTGTAACAATGGTTTTAACCATTTTTCCTTCTGTTCATCAGTCCCATAGCGAACAAGAACTTCCATATTCCCAGTATCAGGCGCATTGCAATTAAACACCTCAGGGGCAATTAATGACCTTCCCATAATCTCACAAAGTGGAGCGTACTCCACATTTGTTAGGCCAGCACCATGTTTACTTTCAGGTAAAAATAAGTTCCACAAACCTTGAGCTTTTGCTTTTTCCTTTAACTCTTCTATTATTGGCGGTACATTAGTCCAGCGATTTTCCTGTGCATTTAATTGTTCCTCGTACAGCTTTTCATTTGGGTAAACAAATTCATCCATGAAAGCGTTTACTTTTCTTTGTAGTTCAATTACCTTTTCCGAATAAGAAAAATTCATTGCCACAACTCCCATCAAACTTACTAACCGGTTGGTATGTAACCATACTTATATATTACTACTACCCCCACAACTTATTCAAGAACTTTTCAAAAAATTCCAAACAGTTGCCCAGTAACTCACAAGTGTCTTTCTAGGGAGGACATTTGTATTTCTGTGGTGTCAGGCACCACAGAAATACAGTTGTCCACCTTTCACAATACAAAAAAAATGCCACGGCTCTATAGCTGTGGCATTTACAGCTTGATATTTTTAGAGTCCGCCTTCGTACTTTCCATCGTTCTTAGGCGCTTTTTCTTTTTTTGCTTTTTTCTTGTGTTTTTGATTCGCGTCATGACTACCAAGTTCATGACTAAATTCAGAATCAATTACTGCCGAATCAAAACCTTGTTTATTCTTTTGTTGTGGGTCATTTTTCTTATTGCGCTTTGCCATTATAGAGCACCCCCTTGCGAAATAATCATAGTTATTGTCTACCTACGGAGATTTTCTATACTTTACACTTTTACACTTCAAAGATACATTATAAAAAAACAAAAAAACACGCCGAAAATTACGACGTGTCCCCTACTCACTAGTTCCAGAGCTTATATAAAGCTTGTGTTCCGCTATTTTCTTCTCCGTTTTCAGCTAGTTCATCATATAGTTTCTTAGCTAATTCAAGTCCTGGAGTATCCATTTTCATTGCCTTAGCTTCCTCAAGAGCGATCCCCATATCCTTAATAAAATGCTTGATAAAGAAACCAGGTTCAAAATCACCAGCGATCATTCTTGGAGCTAGATTAGATAATGACCAGCTACCTGCAGCACCACTAGAAATGCTTTGTAAAACCTTTTCCGGATTCAGCCCTGATTTTCTGGCATATGCGATTGCCTCACTAACTCCAATCATATTTGATGCGATGGCTATCTGATTACACATTTTTGTATGTTGCCCAGAACCAGCCGGACCTTGATATACAATATTTTGCCCCATGATTTCCAGTAATGGTTTACATGCGGCAAATACTTCCTCATCGCCACCAACCATAATTGCAAGTCTAGCTTCCCTCGCACCTACATCTCCACCTGATACGGGTGCGTCTAAAGAGAACATTTCTTTTTCCTTTGCGATTTCATAAATCTTAGACGCAAGTGAAGGTGTTGAGGTTGTCATATCAATAAAATATGTACCTTTTCTCGCATTTTTAAGAAGTGCATTTTCACCAAGATACACTTCTTCTACGTCGTATGGATAACCTACCATCGTAATTATTACATTTGATTCTTTTGCCAGTTCAGCAACTGACTCTTTCCAAACCGCACCACTTTCAATAAGTTCTGTGGCCTTTTCTTTTGTACGAGTATATACAAGTACCTTATATCCCTTTGCTAAAAAGTGACCTGCCATGCTTTTTCCCATAACACCTGTTCCAATAAACCCTACTACTGTGTTTTCACTTGTCAGACTGTTAGTATGATCCATTAATTCATTCTCCTTATTTTTTATCTACATCATATCATACAAAAAAATTAAATTATTGGTTTAATTTACAGTAATAGCAGTATATAAATTAAAAGCCAACCCTAACATTATTCTAAAGTTAAGGTTAGCTTTATTAATATCATTTTATTTCATCTGCCACCGCACGGCCGGCAACACGTCCAGAAAATAGGCAGCCTCCAAGGAAAGTACCTTCTAATGCACGATAACCATGTACTCCTCCACCACCAAACCCACTAACCTCTCCAGCTGCAAATAGTCCAGGGATAGCCAAACCATCTTCATTCAGCACTCTTCCAGATAAATCTGTTTGTAATCCGCCAAGTGTCTTCCGACTAACGATATTCAAACGTACAGCAATTAGCGGTCCATTCTTAGGATCAAGAATTTTATGTGGTTTTGCAGCACGTATCAGTTTGTCACCTAGATAATTTCGCGCTCCATGGATTGCTGTTATTTGTAAATCCTTTGTAAATGTATTGTCTATTTCACGGTCACGCGCCTTTATTTGCCGCTCAATCTCATCATATTTTAAGAGCTTTTCCTCAGTTAATTTATTCATTCCTTCTACTAACTCATTTAAATGAGTGGCAACTACAAAGTCTTCTCCTTTTTCCATAAAAGCTTTAACAGGTCCAGGTGCTCCTGGTAGAACTCTCGATAATACCTTTTTAATACTTTTACCGGTCAAATCCGGATTTTGTTCAGAACCTGATAAGGCAAATTCTCGTTCTATTATTTTCTGTGTTAAAATGAACCATGAATAATCATAACCAGTCTTTTTTATCGCCTCTAATGTTCCCAACGTATCAAAGCCAGGAAAATTCGGGGCTTCAAAACGCTTTCCTTTGGCATCCAGCCATACCGAAGATGGACCAGGTAAGATTCGAATTCCATGCTTAGCCCAGACTGGATTCCAGTTTTTAATACCTTCTGTATAATGCCACATTCGATCACGATTAACGATTCTGCCTCCTGCTTCTTCTGTTATACCAAGCATTCTACCATCAACATGTTCCGGGACACCCGAGAGCATCTGTGCTGGCGGCTCACCGAGTCTACTCGGCCAATTTTGTCGGATAAGATCATGGTTACCACCAATACCACCACTAGTCACAACTACAGCTTGTGAGTGATATTCAAAGTTGCCAATCACTTCTCTTGAGCTTGCTTCTCCGCGTTTTGCAGAACTTGGTACGAGTACAGAACCGTAAGCACCAACTACTTTTCCATTAGCCGTTAATAACTGGTCCACACGATGGCGTGGCTTATAGGTGACCATACCACTTTTAATATGTGCTCGAACACGTCGTTCAAACGGTTCTACGATACCAGGACCCGTTCCCCAAACAATGTGAAATCTAGGTACCGAATTTCCATGTCCTTCGGCAAGGTATCCCCCTCGTTCTGCCCAACCAACAATAGGAAAAAATTTAACACCCATACTATGTAACCATGCACGCTTTTCCCCTGAAGCAAAATCAACATAGCTTTCTGCCCATTTACGCCCCCAATAATCTTCATCTTCAAGACGGTCAAATCCAGCTGTACCTAGCCAATCCTGCCAGGCCAACTCTTTTGAGTCCTTAATACCTAGGCGTCGTTGTTCAGGAGAATCAACTAGAAATAAACCACCAAATGACCACCAAGCCTGTCCTCCAAGAGATGCTTCTGGCTCTTGGTCTAGTAAAAGTACTTTTTTACCTTTATCTGCTATTTCTGCTACCGCTACGAGCCCAGCAAGACCTGCACCAACAACTATCACATCGAAAGCCATAGAGCCCTACCCCCTTTAAGCAACCTTATTTATTTTTTCAATATTCACCTTTTTATTTCCTTTAAAGTATATATAGAGGAAAATTTTGCGTCAATATAATGACTAATAATTCTGTAAATAACTTCGTGATAATAGCCTAAGTTTTCATTTTTCTTTAGAAAATACCTAAAAATTGGGGATTTGTACCTTACGAAACCGGTACATATTCCATAGGATAGTAACAAACAGATATGGAGGTGTTCTAGATGAGTGGAGTAAAAGGCGGATATGGAGCAGGTTTTGCTTTGATTGTCGTGCTGTTCATTCTATTGATCATTGTTGGAGCTGCTTATGTAGGATATTAATCCAGTAAAGTTTAATAATCAATAATTAATTATAAAAAAGGAGAGGTTATTATGTATTGTGGATACGGTGGATACGGATACGGTGGTTTCGGAGGTTATGGATACGGTTACGGTCGCGGAGGCTTTGCGCTAATCGTTGTATTATTTATCCTATTAATCATCGTTGGCGCTGCTTGGTTCTAAAATAAAAAAGGTAGAAAGCCAGCAATCAATGTTGCTGGCTTTTTTACTTGGCAAATAGGACAGTATAAATACTTTCCTATCTGCATAAGGGCAACTACGGCCCTGCTGTCGCCTAAAGGCTCGGCAATCCCCGAGTTTTCTAATTATCGCCTTTAAATATATCTTGGAATTTCTTCATCTTCTTATCAACCTTAGGCTTAATATGAAATGGATTTTTAGGCTGAACCATATTTTCCGGATTGACGTCAGCTCTAATCCCCATCTGTTCCCCTTGCATAGAAGTAGTATCACTAATTATACTTTCAAATCGTCCATCAAAATGCGGGTCTCGTTCTTGAGTTTCATTTTCATTTTCTAGCATTATAATCATCCTCCTGTTCTTAAATTTCTCGCCTTTTTATGAATTTATGTATTTGGTTTACTTCCGTAACCATAGAGTAATCAATTAGCTTATTTGGAACACTATTTATAAAGCATATGTAAGGAGGTATTTTTAATGGGTGCAATAGATCGAGATGGATATCGTTTTGAAACAGAATATAGTGTAATTAATCAAAAAGGTGCAATCCATGTTTATCGCGAAGGTGAATTTGTAAAAGAATTACCATTCACTTTTAAAGGAGAACAGCCAGAACCCGCTTTAATTGAGGAAGTTGTTAATTCCTATTTTGAACTGAAGGAATAAAAACATAATCTCGACAGGATTGTAAGTTTACGATAAATCAATAGATTTTTTCCCTTTTCAACCCACAAAAAGTAACGTAAACTGTCAATAGTGGGGTGATAGTAGATGTTTAGAAAAGAACTTTACGTATTTAATAGGCATGTACCAACAAAAGCAATTATTAGAAACTATACAACCAATGACTTTGATGAGTTAATTCGAGTGCAGCAGGAAAGCTTCCCTCCTCCCTTTCCATCTGAACTATGGTGGAACAAGGATCAATTACATAATCATGTAAGTTTGTTTCCTGAAGGTGCTCTTTGTGTTGAAATAGACGGAAAAATTTGCGGCTCTATGACGGCTTTAATTGTAGACTTCGATCCAGATCACCCAACTCATACTTGGGAAGAGATTACAGATAATGGTTACATATGCAATCATACTAAGGATGGAAATACTCTTTATATTGTGGATATTTGTGTGAGCCCAGCTTATAGAAAATATGGACTGGGTAAATGGTTAATGCAGTCAATGTACGAAGTTGTTGTGCATTTACAATTAGAAAGACTACTTGGTGGCGGCAGATTATCAGGTTACTCAAAGCATTCATCAGAACTACAAGCTGAGGAGTATATCAAAAAAGTAATTGATGGTGAACTAAAAGATCCAGTAATCACGTTCTTGTTACGTTGTGGTAGAACCCCAGTTCAACTAATTGAAAACTACCTTGAAGATGAAGAATCATGTAATTACGGTTTATTAATGGAATGGAAAAACCCATTTCAACGTATTTAAAAAATGAGTCAAACCACTATGTGGTTGACTCACTTTTTTATTTATACCATAAAATTAGCTTTTACAAACTGCACAACTTCTTCCGTTGTACTCATTGAAAGAATTTTTTCCTTAAATCCAGCGATTTCAGCTTTTGAAAGCTTTTTAATCTGTGAACGAGCCGGCAAAATAGAAGTAGCACTCATACTAAATTCATCAAGTCCGAGCCCTAGCAGAATTGGAATCGCAATCGAATCTCCAGCCATTTCTCCACACATTCCTGCCCACTTTCCTTCTTTATGAGCTGCTTCAATAACCATTGAAACTAAACGTAAAATGGAAGGAGAATATGGTTGATACAGATATGATACTCTTTCGTTCATTCGGTCAGCTGCCATTGTATATTGAATTAAATCATTTGTTCCAATACTAAAGAAGTCGACTTCTTTTGCAAATAAGTCAGCTAACACAGCAGTTGAAGGAATTTCAACCATGATACCAAGTTCAATCGAATCTGAAACTTCAGTTCCACTTGCAACAAGCTTTTCTTTTTCCTCTAATAGAATTGCCTTTGCTTCTCTGAACTCATCCAGTGTAGCGATCATTGGGAACATAATTTTTAAGTTTCCGTAAGAGCTTGCACGTAATAATGCTCGCAGTTGAGTACGGAAAATATCTTGTTCCTCTAAACATAAACGAATTGCTCTAAAGCCTAAGAAAGGATTCATTTCTTTTGGAAGATTTAAATAAGGAAGTTCTTTATCGCCACCGATGTCAAGGGTACGAACGACAACCGGCTTACCTTCCATACTCTCAAGTACTGTCTTGTATGCTTCAAATTGCTCTTCCTCAGTTGGCAGTTGGTCACGTCCCATGTATAAAAACTCAGTACGATATAACCCTACTCCCTCTCCACCATTAGCAAGAACACCTTTCACATCTTCAGGCGTTCCAATATTTGCAGCAAGCTCGACATGTTGATTGTCACTAGTAACTGTTTTTTCATTTTTCAGCTTAGCCCATTCAGTTTTTTGAGCTTCATATTTTTCTTTCTTTTCTCTATATTGAGCTAAAACCTCTTCAGTTGGGTTAACAATTACATCGCCATCAAGACCGTCTACAATCACCATTACTCCATTTTCAATCTCAGAAGTAACATTCTTTGTTCCCACAACAGCAGGAATCTCCATTGACCTTGCCATGATAGCAGAGTGTGAAGTACGACCACCAATATCTGTAGTAAACCCTTTTACATAATTACGGTTTAGTTGAGCAGTATCAGAAGGAGTTAAATCTTCTGCAATTATAATAACCTCTTCAGAAATCATACTTGGATTAGAAATAGTAACGCCTAACAAATGAGACAATACACGCTTTGTTACATCTCGAATATCAGCAGCTCTTTCCTTCATGTATTCGTTATCCATTGCCTCAAACATGCCAATAAACATTGTTGCAACTTCTTGTAATGCAAACTCGGCATTAACCTGGTCGTTATTTATTTTTTCCTTAATCGGGCCTAACAGTTCAGGGTCACTTAACACAAGAAGATGCGCTGCAAAAATAGCTGCTTTGTCTTCTCCAAGCTCTTCATTTGCACGATTTTTAATAACTTCTAATTCTTTTTTTGATTGTTCTACAGCTGCATCAAAACGTTGAGTTTCAGCCTCTTTATCCGAAATTATTCTTTTCTCAACTGTAAGATCTGGGTGCTCTAAACGGAAGCTTTTTGCAATCGCAATCCCAGCTGATGCTGCTATACCTTTAATAACAGTAGACATTATTCACCAAGTCCTTCTTTTACAATCGTATCAGATAATACAGAAATAGCTTCATCAGCATCAGAGCCTTCTGCAACAATTTTAACTTCAGCGCCTTGTCCAATACCTAAAGACATTACGCCCATAATTGATTTAAGGTTTACTGATTTACCATTATATTGTAATTGAACGTCAGAGTTGAATTTTCCAGCTGCTTGTACTAATACGGTAGCTGGACGTGCATGAATTCCAGATTCACTTGTAATTTTAAATGTTTTTTCAGCCATTTGAATTTCCCCTTTTTAATAAGATTTTATGAAAAAGATTTACTAACTAGTACGAGATGATGTTAGACAACACCAATATGTAGGATCTTTTCAATTCGAAAAGACTACAGTATTAAAACATGTTAATATTGCACAAGCCTAGTAAAGTCAGCCGCTTTCTGTATTATTCCACTTATATCATTTATGTATTACGCCTACTTGAATGCTGTACAAAAAGACAACAAAATAAAAAGACATGAGAAAGTAAGGACTTTAATTATGTTTAGAGATAGATTACCCCTTTGTACATAATTTCAACCAAATCTTTACTCATGCCTGATCGTATCAGTAACACGTAATGTATTATTCATTTTTACTTGCAATTCGTTGTAAATGAACAGTGAGATAAACAGCCTCAGCATCAGATACATTCATAATAAGTGCCTGTTGCATTGTTTTAATGACTTTCCACGAGAGATTATAGCATACAGGATATTCTTTTTTCAACACTTTTGCTAGACTCTCGGTTTCTTCTACTTTTTCTCCGTTCACAACTCTGTCAATTACATAACGCAAATGTCGTATTAATCGTAAATAATTAACTCCTTCTCTATTAAGTGTAAGATCAAGTTCTCTCTCAATTAAGGTAAGTAATTCGGAAATTAAATGAGAATGTTTATTTACCTCTGATAGAGAACGGTTGGATAAAGCACTATGTATATGTAGAGCAATGAAACCCACTTCTCCAATGGGTAATTTAATATTTGTTTTTTCTCGTAATATCTCGACAACTTCTGCAGCCACTTCGTATTCGAGTGGATATAGTGTTTTTGTCTCTAATAGAAATGGATTTGAAAGGTCTAAACCCTGTTCCAAACGTTTAATCGCAAAGGCAAGATGGTCGGTCAACGCAATATGGATATGCTCATTTAACTGATCATGTACCCGCTTTCTAATATGGTCAATAATGTCATTCATTACCTCAATAAAACTTTCATCCAGGGAAGTTAACAATACCTTGTATTGTTCCTGCTCCTTCTCATTGCGGAGTACAAATATCTTTTCTGCCTTATTTTGTGTAATGTTATCACCATGATTTTTCCCAAATCCAATACCCTTACCAATTAATACTACTTCATGATAAGTGGAGTGTGTGGCAATTACTACATTATTATTTAATATTTTTTTTATGATAAAGGACTCCATATTGAATCCCGCTCCTTTAAAAGCATGTACTAACCACTCTATCTTACTAATCGTAATAGGATTACGTCAACGTTTCTACATATTTATTTAAATACATTCAAATATAATGAGGCCATTTCTTTATATCATTTATCCTATTTCATGTATAATGACAGAATACACGTACATAAAAAACGGAGGAATAAAAATTGATCAAATTAATAGTAAGTGACTTGGATGGAACTCTCTTACAAAATGACAACACTGTAAAGGATGAAGATGCCAGAGCACTCAGATCTGCTGTCGAAGAAGGTATTCAAATTAGCATTGCTACTGGAAGAATGGACAATGAAATAATAGAAGTTTTATCGTCCATTAATGAAAAATTCCATAGAATTAGCCAAAACGGAGCATTCGTATCGACAACTGAAGATAAATCTATTTTCTCCCGTACATTTGAGACTTCTACCGCAGAATTAATTTATAATAAAGTACTCCCCTCAAACTTTGTAACTCTCATTTGTAGCTATGATACGAACTACACATGTGAAGAAAATGAGTACGTAAGTGGGATACAGGAAAGAATGTTCCATCCAATAATTATCGACCCAGCCATCGGTACAAAATTTGATGAAGTGAAACCATCGAAAATTACTTTAATCGGCTTTGAAAATGAGATCATGAATATGGAAAAGCAATTAAAAGAAGAACTAGGTGCTCAAATTGATTTGTTCATTTCTGAAAAGCATGTATTAGACATAATGCCAAAAGGAATTAGCAAGGGCAATGCACTCCAAACATTATTAAACGTACTTTCTATTAAACCAGAGGAAATTGCATGTATTGGTGATTCCTTTAATGACATTCCGATGTTTCAATTAACACCACATAGCTATGTTATGTCTCATGCACATGACCTAGTCAAACAAGAAGCAGCACATATAGTTGATTCTGTTGCTGAAGCAGTGGCACAAATACGGTTGGAGAATCAAAAACAATCTGTATAATAACAAAAAACTCGAAGGATTAAAAACATCCTTCGAGTTTTCTATTATGATACCGATTCTAAATAGTTTTGTTTAAACAATTCCGCTTCCAATGGCTTGCCATAAAAATAACCTTGGATTTCATGACATCCCAACTTATGTAAAACCTGGATTTGATCATTAGTTTCTACACCTTCAGCAATTACCTTAAGGTGAAGGGTATTTGCCATCGATATTATTGTTGCAACAATTGCTTCGTTTTTTTGCATTTCATGTATAAAGGACTTATCAATTTTTAGTCGATCGATGGACAGTTTATGAAGATACCCTAACGAACTGTATCCCGTTCCAAAATCATCCATACTAATCTCTATACCAATACTTCTAAGTTTTTGAAGAATCTTATTTGTTTCAAATTCATTATTCATCATCGTTGTTTCTGTTATCTCAATTTCTAAACAGGTTGGGTCAAGGTTAAATTCCTTCAATGTATTTAAAATCGTGCCAGTAATATCCCCTTGATAGAAATGAATGTGTGAAATATTAATTGATACCCTGCCTTTAAAGCAGCCTGAGTTAACCCACTCATTAATTTGTTGGCATACCCGACGAAGAACCCATTTTTCAATTTGAATAATAAATCCTGTTTCTTCAGCCAGCTTAATAAAAGTAACAGGAGAGATCGCTCCTATTTCACTATGATTCCAGCGAAGAAGAGCTTCAGAGCCAATTAGTTCATTAGTGAAGCTATTATACTTCGGCTGATAATAGACCTCTAAAAGATCATTTTCAAGTGCATAACGCAAATCATTTTCCATGTTAATCTTTTCAATCGTTTTGTCATTCATGTCAGTATCATACACTTGAAAATCATCTGAACCATTTTGTTTTACATTATACATCGCAATATCCGCAAATTTCACCAATGAATCTATATCTTCACTGTGCTCTGGAAAGAATGCAATACCAATACTCGCTGTAATCAGGCAGTCATGTCCACGAACTTTAAGTGGTTTACGAAACTGTTGGATAATATCATTAGCAATTCTTGTTACTTTTTCCTGTTCCGTAACATTTGGTAAAATTACATTAAATTCGTCTCCACCCATTCTAGCAATAAAAAAAGATTCATCAAGACTTGCTTTAAGTCGATTTGCAATCTCTATTAAAACCTTGTCTCCAAATGCATGTCCAAAAAGATCATTTAATCGTTTAAAACGATCAAAGTCGATGTTCATGATGGTAAATGGAACTTGCTTCTGCTTTAACTTATGTAGCCTCATTGTATATAGACGCCGGTTAGGAAGTGTCGTTAATTCATCATGGTATGCAAGATAATTAATTGTTTCCTGAGCTTTCTTACCTTCAGTCATATCCTTCACAATTCCATATACACCAATAATTTTGTCCTTTACGATAATTCGAACGGATGTAATTCCTACATCTGCTAATGATCCATCTTTCTTTACTATTCGTATTTCAAAGATTTCTTTTTCTCCCTTTAGTGCATTGTTAAAGGATTTATGTATAATTTGCACATCGCCTTTGTGTACGAAAGCTGAAAAATGCTTACCTACCAATTCGTCCTTCTTAAACCCTGTTAAATCGATTGCAGCACTATTCACACTAAGTAAGTTTCCTTTAAGGTCGGTTCGAAAAACAGCTTCTAGATTGTGTTCAAACAAAGATCGATATCTCGAAATTTTGATATTCAACTTTTTAATAAAAGCAAACATTATTCCCAAGACTATAAAAACAAATATAGCCAGCAACGAAATAATTGATAATTTAACAGTGATTGTATAGATAATGGTGGCCCTCCTTAGAAGTCAAGACCTAGGATAAATTCGTTTTCATTATACTGGAAATTACATGATTTTTCCACAATTTCCGACAAAAAGATTTATATTTTACAGAAAATTTTAAAATATGATTTCAATACAACAAGATTTGGAGGTTGAGGGAATGCCAACTTTTACGACAACGAATCAGACTTACCTTTTTTATGAAGTACACGAATCCGGGACAGTAATCCTTTTCATAGATCCTCTTGACAATTGCAATAAACATAATTCACGAAAAACGCGATTTTTTATTTCTACATAAGACATAATAAGAATGCATATGACATCTATGAAAAGGGGGGATAGAAATGGCAAAGAAAGGTAGACAAAACAAGGTAAGCCAAGAAGTAGCTAATCCTAACGTATCAAGTAATGAGGAGTTTGGAGAGGAAATCTCAGGGACCCCTAAGAAGCAGAAAAAGAAGAACAAAAAATAGATATAAGCAACTAGTTTTCACAAATAAAAGGGCCAAAAATGGCCCTTTTATTTACCTTTATTTTTCTTTAAACTTCGAATATTATTTTTAACTTGTTTTACGATTTCTTCACAGGCCTGGTTTTCTTCCTCTGTTAGTTCTTCATCTCCATAACGAACTCGTTCATATAATTCAACAAGACGAAAATCCAAGAAATTGTTTCTTCCTAACCATTCAGTCACATTTTCATGATGATATCTTCCAAGGCCTTTGCTCGCTGAAAGAATCTCAAGTTCAAGTATTAACTTTCTTACTTTAGCCTGTGGTGTTTGTCTTTTTACACGTTGCCACTTACGCCTTGGTGCATCCACTGACTGAGTCGTTGTTGAATAATGAAAGGAGTCTGCTACAATGACTGGTTCCTTAACAAGACGTTTTCTTGCAATCAGTAAGATAAGAACAGCTAAGATAAGTAGCCCGATAATTGATAGAATCATCCAAATATCAAAAGTAGCTAATCGTTCAATCCACGTCATCTTCTCTTCTTCATTTTCCGGCCAATTAATTGAGCCAACACTTTCTCCTTTAGAGCGGGCACTATAATCGATATTATCTACAGCATTAAAAAGAGGTGTAGAAACGAAATAAAGCCCTTTTCCAATAAGAGAAGCAATGAAAGATAACCCTTTTACAAAAATGATTGGAAATAAAACAGAAAGAAGTACAGCACCACCTAATAAACCACCAAATATCCCTATCATTGACCAAGACTGTTTCTTTACTTCTTTTTCTTTAGACATAAGTGTACTATTTAAAACACCTGACATTATCTTGCCTAGCATAAAGAAAAGTAATTGCGTTACAACCAAGTATAGAATGATGTCACTAAAAATATAGCCTTGAACTTTTGCTGCAAAAAACACCAAACCAGCTGATAGCAGACTAATATTCAATAATATCGATTCTGTAAGTTTTGGTGTTTTTTGAGTATGGATGACAATTCGATAGCAAACAACTGCAGCAAGTACTAGGCTCACACCAAACCCTAATCCAATTTCACTACTTACTAGAGCAAGTAACGGTATAGTCAAAATTATAAAGAAAAAGGGAGTGTTAGATTTCATGAGTGACAATAAAAACGCAATCAATAACGCCCCACCTAGAGTAATAAAAACAAAAGGTAAAATCGGCGGTAAAACTTCTGTATGAATATAGAATAGAGTTAATAGAATATAAAGTAATATGACTTCCATAACATACTGATAGGTTTTTACAAACACTTTGCTAGATTGCATGAGAGTTCACTCTCCTCTCAGTTGAAGAAGCTTTGACTAGATAGATAGCTTCTTCATTTTCAACAACCTTAAAACAATCTACACCCTTTTTTGAAAACCCGTGCAGTAGCATCTGCTCATTTTCTTCGATTTCTCCTAACATAATAATATAAGGAGATAGAATCTGCTGTCTCTCAACTGCGTGAATCATATAATGAAATGGAATCGTAACACTATGCTTACTTAACCGTGCAATTAATTCCAATGCTTTAGCAAGATGCTCCCTTCCCGATCCCATAGGAACATGAATATAAGGGGATTTACCAGCTTTTCGTACATTTACGAAAATCTCAAAAGGGATGCTTTTTATCGTGGCTGATTCCAATAAAAATGTTAGTCCACTTAAATATTGCTCTAATTTCCTCTCACGTACATTTATCATGATTGTCCAAGAGAACTGAGCAGTTCGATTAAACAATTTTGTCTGTAACTCATTAGTACGAGCACTTGCTTTCCAATGAACTCGATTAAATGGATCAGTAGGTACATAGCTTCTTGCTCCGACTAAAGCCGTCATATCTTCAAAGTAAGATTTTCTTAGTGGATAATCGCCTTGATGTTTCGGAACGATTTTTTCAATACCTCCAACAGAAACAGGTGAAGAATAAACAACTGTCTCGAATGGAATCGGCTTAATAAGCTGAAGATAAACTTCTCCAAAACCAAACATATGTGGAATAATAACCTCAAGAGTTCGAATCCTTGCAACTCCTCTTTTTCTTCCTTCAAACGGCAATTCAATAGAGAATGATTTTCTACCTAAAATAGAAACCGGAAGTGTAAGTTCCACCTGTTCTGTTTCTAAGATTTGTCTTTCCTCTTGAAATCCAACAATATAATCAACAGTTAAACGAATTTGGCCATTCAAGATTGGTAGTTTACCTTTTTGGTTTAGCGTTAATGCAAAATTACTATCTTCACCTTTAAACAGCTTAACTTGTTCCTTATTAACAGACACCGATAATTGTGTGCCAATATTTTTTAAATAGTAGCGATTCGCAAATACAAATAATAGAAAAAGTAAACCGACAAATACTAGTAAAAATGCCTGTGCTAGAATTCCTGTTAGTAAAAAAATGGAGGATAGAATCGACAGATAGGACAATTCATTTCCAAGCGAAATTTGCCGTTTCCAATCCATTAATTAACAGCTCCCGCTTCCACAGGGACAGAAATTGTAGAGAGTAATTCCTGAATTACCTGACGACCCGTCTTCTTAAGCGAACCTTCCATTGTTAATACTAGTCGGTGAGAAATAACGTACGGAGCCATATATTTAATATCTTCAGGCGTAACAAACATTCTTCCTTCCAAATAAGCACGCCCTTGTGCAGCCTTCATTAGAGCTAGTGTACCACGTGGACTCACACCCACCTCCACATCTGTATGCTGTCTTGTTGCATGGACCACACGAAGAAGATAATCCTCAACATCATCTGCGAGTTTTACTTGCTGTACTTCATTCTGCATTTGTTCAATCTCTTCTTTAGAAAGAACCTCAAGGATTTCTTCAATTGGGTTGTTTTGACGATATGTTCTCATAATCTGCTTTTCTTCTTCAAAGCTTGGGTACCCTAAGTCAATTTGAACAAAGAAGCGATCCATCTGTGCTTCAGGTAGAGGGAAAGTTCCTTGTTGTGACTCGATTGGGTTTTGTGTAGCAACTACTATGAATGGACTTGGAAGTTTAATAGTTTCTCCGTCAATTGTAACTTGTCTCTCTTCCATAACTTCAAGTAAGCTTGATTGAGTTCTAGGAGTCGCACGGTTAATTTCATCTGCTAATAGAATATTCGTCATAACCGGACCCGGACGCAGCTGAAATTCTTGCTCTTTTGGATTAAAGAATTGAATTCCTGTTACATCACTTGGAAGAACGTCAGGGGTAAATTGGATACGTTTAAAAGTTCCACTTATAGATTTTGCAAAACTCTTCGCTAGCATTGTCTTTCCAGTACCCGGCACACTCTCTAGTAAAATATGCCCTTTATTAATAAGAGAATTAAGTACTAGTTCGACAACCTCTTCTTTACCAATAATAACTTTCCCTATATTTTGCTTAATCTTGTTTACATTTTCTTTTACCATAATGGCCTCCTAGTTTACATTCATAAAAAACACATACTAAAATCTATGATAATTTAAATTTATCAAAAAGTTTACTATTTTCCAACATCTATTTAATTTGAACAACACCTAAGCCAAACAAAAACAGCAACAAAAAAAGGACTTTTGAAGTCCTTCTTTAGAAGTGTATCACTTAATAATCTCTAGGCGCAGCAGGCAATGTAATGACTACTTTCGTGCCCCATCCCACTTTACTAAGTATTTTCATGGTTCCCTTATGATCTTGTATAATTTTATTACTCATTGTGAGTCCTAATCCCATTCCTTTCTCTTTTAACGTAAAGAATGGTTCGCCTAATTTCTCAAGACGTTCTTCAGGGATTCCAACTCCTATATCTGTAACTCTGATTTGTATTTTGTCTTCAATTTCTCTCGTTCGAATTCTTACCTTTCCTCCATCAGGCATAGCATCAATTGAATTTTTCACGACGTTCACCAGAACTTGTATTAATTCATTAAAATCGCCATAAAGTAGGGATTTCTGCACATTATTTTCAACATCTACTTCAACATTATGTAGAATCGCCTCATGTGATGTAAGTTTAATAACATAATCGACTAATTCTTTTACTTTAAACTTCTTTAATATCTTACTCTGTGGTTTTGAAAAGACCAATAATTCACTCACAATTTGGTTTATACGATCCAATTCCGAAAGAATGATATCGGTGAAATCTGTCGCCTGTTTCGTTTCCTTTTGTAGTTGAATGAATCCTTTTATGGAAGTAAGTGGATTTCTAATTTCATGTGCAATTCCTGCTGCTAATTCTCCAACAACAGAAAGTTTTTCTTTACGTAAAGCAATTTCTTCCGCCTCTTTAACCTTTGAAATATCCCTTCCTATCGTGACGAGTCCCTTTCTTTTTCCACTTTCGAAAAATAATGGAACCTTAATCACATCGAAGGTTTTCACCTCTCCTGTTGGAAGAGGGAAAGATTCTTCTACTCTTGTTGTTTTACCCTTCTTCCATGATTCCTCATCTGAAACTGCACACCCTAAAAAAGGTTCTCGAAAAAAAGGTAACATTCTAGCTAATTCTGCATCAGTTTTATTTTTGTAAGGTTTTCCATGTAGTTGATATAAGTCCTTACCAAACTCATTTACTCTAATCCATCTTCCTTCTCCATCTTTAAAACAAACAAAGTCAGGCATAGCATTAATGAGGGTAGATAATTCATTATGTTCCTCTGAAGCACGTTTAAAAGCTTCATGCTTCTTTAAAATAATATGTATAAGTGCAGTCGTAAAAAAGACAAAAAGCAAACCTTTACCAAACTGTATATACTGATGAACCTCTTCCGTAAATTGAAATTCATCAATTAAAAATTCGGTAGCTATGATCCAAATAAGGCTTGCAATAAAATACAGAAGAGATAAGTTGATTCTATTCATTTTTGTAAACATTGTTAGCACCTCATAAATTTGACAATGCAACTATTATACATTATAATTATAATTCTGTGTTCCTCTTAAAAACTTTAAAAACATAATTTTTATATAGATAAGTTATATTGACGGAAATTTTTTTTCGCATTTGTTCAAACTACGGCACACTGCACTGCGTTGCTTAAATGATTGTGCAAATCGCCGAGTTATCTTTATTTTATCTTTTACATTTGAGAAAGACTTATTCACACTGGACCGGCTTCGGAGCCGAAAGGACGAAAGAGAGGTAGGGCTTTCGTTGTTTAAGATTTTCAAATCTACCGCGGCAATAATAATTATGTAAAAAAAGTTAATTTTTCGCCCAATAATAAAAGAACCAACAAATGTTGGTTCTTTTTTTTAATGGTTTTTTAACAGGTTGTTTCCATTTGCTAATATTCTTTGAATGAGTAAAAGGTACAAAGTTTGGTGATTTCCACTCCTGGCACTCGCTTTCCGCGGGCGGACCGTGAGCCTCCTCACTGAAATGCTGAAGCGGCTTGGTCAGAAACGTGGAAATTGGCCGCCAATAACGCCACGTCCTGTGGCTTTGGCGGCACTAGCACATCCTGTGCGTCGGAGACTCTGACAAAAGAGGCGTTTTTTTGCCTCTGACGGAGGAGTTGAAATTTCTCGAGTTTCTAGCCGCTGAAGCTAGACACGTCGCAGGCTCCTCCGGGGGCTCACCTGACTCTGCACAGGATGTGCTGACGTCTACGTTCGCCACAGGACGTGGCGGCTTTTAGTAGACGATCCTTTGACTTTCCCGCAGGACTTTGATAGGCTCCTTTGAAATCTCCCACGCACGAAGAAAATGCAAAGCATTTCGAGGAGTCTCCTGCCATGCGCTCCAATCACCTTGTAAAACATATTTATTTTCTTAATTCTAAATATTATAAATCGCCCCATATTTAATTACTTCCTTACCAGCACTAGGATGAATACCAACTTTATAAGGTCGTTGCCCTCTAGAGTTAATTTGGTCAGAGTCTTCGCAAAAGTAAACGTCTATGAAAGGCAGCTCTACCTTCTTTAATAGACCCATATTGTCGTCATCATCACTTACTCTCCCCTTAAACATTTCACCCCATAAAGAAGCTGTTTTTTCACAATCTGTAACAGCATACCAAATTTCAGATAGTTTTTTATCCTGAGGCTTTACTATATTGTTTGATATGAGTTCTTGCTTTCTTTCAGCATCCGTTTGACCCCACTGAATAAAAAATGGCATTGGAAGTTGGTGCTTTATGAATAACATTGACCACTTTAACAAAGTACCATCTGGTCTTATTCTTGAACCAGGAAGTGGTCCTATTGTTGTTAATCCTTTTCGATTTAACTCTTGCTTTATTTTCTCAATATCTGAAGTGCGGAATGCTATTTGTGATAATCCCTCTCCCACTTCATAGTCCTCCAAGAGATGTTCACTAAAAGGATGTTTTGCGTTTTTGGCAACCTGTAAAGACTCTAATCCTATCCACTCTATATAAGATAGATTGTCAAAATAGCATAATGTATTATAAGTTCCCCAAAAGTCATGTTGACCACCAGGCGTAGTGTGAAAACCTAATTCAGAAAAATCCGCCATAGCTTTATATGGGTCTTTAACATAATGAACAACATGATCAAACAAAAAATCCATACCATACTCCCCTATCTATGCTTTATATTTTTTCTTGCTATTTTACATCGCTATAATAAAATAGCAAGAAAAAAAGATAAGATCCAGGGTTGAACCTTATCTTATCCAGTTATTCCTATACACAAGTGGATATTTTCCAACAATATAATAAAATAATTCACCAACTTAAAAACGCCTAGAAAGGAACCCCTTCTAGGCGCAAATAACATTAGGCAACTTTTATCGCTTTACCAAAAGGTACCTTTGGAACATAGTCATCAGGTACTAACCAGAAAACCTCAAAGTCTGCCTTTAATTCTTCATAAAAATATCCTGTTACGTCGGTGATATAAAACAAAGTATCAATCTTTTCTTTTTCCGCCCATTCAATTACTTCCGTATATGAAGATTTACCATGCGTATAATATTTAATGCTTGGATTTTGAATAGGGGTAATGCTCCTGATTTTAAAATCTGCTTGGACAAGCTTAGTATCTGGCTTCATTTCGCCAAAAAACTTTATGATATTATTTATTAATATTGTGCGAACTTGATTTGTCGATGTATCAATTGCTAATGCTATAGTCTGATCTTGTCGTTCTTTTATCATATTCATTAAGGATCTTTGCCATCTCACCGCCATCAACTCCCTGCAAATTATCACCATAGGCCAATAACCCTGGCTAAACTATTTTGTCACATTTTTTAGCCAAATATCATGTTATTGAATAGTAATACTTGGATAGGCTTTTACTTTTAAAACTTGGAGAAACTATTTTAACAGTAGGAGGGAGAACACATGGAAATAACTAGAGAGCGATTACTTCAACAACTCAAAAATAACAACGATATAGGTTTTGTAGAAATAAACCAAAGTCTTCACGAAATTCGCCTGATTAACGGAAACCAAATTGTATTTACAGGTGCTAGTTGGAGCTGGGAACAAACACAAACACCTTCTGCTCACGGAGATTACATGTTATTGACTGATGTATTAATGGAAGATGACCCTTACCTGACAGAGTTCCCCGAGCAACAAACATATGAGTACTATAATCAGGTCAGCGAGTATCTCTCATAAGCAAGTTAGTGGAGTAAACACTCCTTTTCAATTATAGTGAAAATTATAAAAGAATGAGGAGGATACATAATGACTAATCTAAAATCTTGGTTTGATAAAGGTATGAATAAGTACGAGTATATTGCGAATATGAAGGTTCATAAAGAAAACCTTCTAAAGGTGTATAATAACTTCCAGTTAACAGAGGAAGATAAGCAAATTCTACAAGCTCTGCAGGAAAAAGAAATAAAAGCTGTCGTTATAACAGCAGATTGGTGCGGTGATGCAATGGTCAACCTTCCAATCTTAATGAGAATGTCAGAGGAAGCTTTATTAGAAACACGTTATTTAATACGAGATGAAAACCTTGAATTAATGGATCAATATTTAACCAATGGAACTGCTAGGTCGATCCCAATCATTGTCTTTGTAAATAAAGAGTTCGAGGAAGTTGGTAAATGGGGACCAAGATCTCCTGAGGCACAACGCTTTGCTGATGATTTACGAGCTTCATTACCTCCTAAGGATTCAGAAGAATATGAAGTTGCTTTTAAAGAAAATTTCATTAAACAATTCCTAGAAAGAATTACTACAGATGAAACACTTTGGACAGAAATTAAAACTGATTTACTTTCAGTCCTAAAAGAAGTCTAATGAATAGTTGCAAATGAAAAACATATACTATTGCTAAGGCCGTCCACCTCTACCAACTTCGCTTCGTTGCGGGACTAACCAGACCGGAAATGTGGGCGGTCTTTTTTAGCAGATAGGAAAGTATAAAATTCTTTCCCATCTGCATAAGTGCAACTACGGCTCTGCTGTCGCCTAAAGGCTCGGCAATCGCCTAGTTTTCTAATATTGGTAAAAACATATGTAATAGGAAGAGAAAAGTGAATAGGAAGGCCGTTACATAATGAAATTTTCTTCGTAAGCCAGATGACTTTTTATGTCGCAAATAACCTGCATATATAGTAACCATTAATAAAAGTATGGATACTATCCCGCTTAACACCTTTGTATGTGTGTACCCGATGATCTCTCCTACTTTAACTAACATTATTCCACCGTGAAAGACGATAAGAATTGTGCCCATAATCCCTAACCAAATATGCGATTTCATCATTTTTCGTGAAAGCTTTGCAAGGGAAATCTTGATACTCCTAACTTTTGTTTTACGAATAACCAAAAATATAAAGTACATGTTCACATTAATAAAAAACAATAAAATAGCTAGTTGAGAAAAGACTTGCCCCACTATCACAACATTTGAATCCTGACTTCGGTAAAACCAAATGTAAATACAAATCCCGACTATTAACACCGAATTTATTAGAAGCCACATGTAATAGGCCATACTATCACCTCCTCAACTTTTGTTCCCAATTAATCAATTTAAGTGTTCAATCATTTATTTCCTTCTATTTTACATGCTAGAATAAACTATAGGAAATTACTAGGGAGGTCCAGTTTATGTCAACATGTAATATTGATCATTCAAAAGAAGATGTACATAAAAAACTTGAAAGTCAGAAGGCATTTTTGCCAGAGGAACTATATCTATTGGGGATTACTTTTTTTAAAGAAGACAAGAGTCAGCAGGAGTTAAATGAATTATTTCATTTACTGAAGAAGTACGACTTAGCAACAAATGAAGAACAGGTAAAAAGAAACACTGCTCTACAAGATTTGCTAAGAAAGTAGATTTTTTTAAGACACCAGAATATGGTGTCTTTTATTGTATTATCCAAATAAAAGACACCGATTGGTTTACCTTAATTTACAACGACCCGGTTTTCTTCAACATAGTTACGTATTGCAGAAAGGAACTCTGTACCGTATCGCTCTAGTTTTGTTTGAGCAACTCCTTTAATTTCTAGGAAAGCTTCTTCACTAGTAGGTGCGAGTTCACTCATTTCACGAAGTGTACTATCTGAAAAGACGATATACGGAGGCACATTGTCTCTAGCAGAAATTTCTTTACGTACTTCTCGTAAGACTTCAAATAACTGATTATCAGCAACAACTTGTTTTTTCTTCACATATTCTTTCTTGAATACTTTTTCTTCACCTTTTAATACTGGTAAAGATCTTGAATCAAGAATCAATACCGGGAATTGTGAGTTTGTTAATTTCACATAACCCTCTGCAGCTAAAAAGTCGATTAGACCTACAATTTGCTTTTCAGAGTACTGTTTAAGCAAACCATATGTTGATAAGGTAGAAAAACCAAGCTCTTGAATTTTTTTATTTTTTGATCCCTTAAGCACTTGTGCAACAAGTGTCTTTCCAAACCGCTCCTTCATGCGCTTAATACATGAGAAAACCATTAATGCCTCGGTTGTAACATCAATTTTTTCTCGGTCATCTGTACAGTTTATACAGCGGGAGCATTCAACTGGATCTTCTTCCCCAAAATACTCAAGTATATAGCCTTGAAGACATTTTTCAGTATGACAATAATCTACCATTTGCTGAAGTTTTCGGTACTCATTTTCCTTTTTCACTTCATCTAATGTAGACTGTTCAATTAAAAACTTCTGTAACTGAACATCTTGAGGTGCAAATAAAAGGTAACAATCACTCTTTTCACCATCACGTCCCGCTCTTCCTGCCTCCTGATAATAAGCTTCCATATTCTTTGGAAGATTGTAATGGATGACATATCGTACATTGGATTTATCAATACCCATTCCAAACGCATTCGTTGCAATCATCACTGAAACATTGTCGTACAAAAAGTCTTCTTGTGCTTGGATACGTTCTACATCAGATAAACCCGCATGGTACTTTCCAACAGAGAAACCTTCACGCTTTAAATATGTATGCAGCTCGTTAACTTCCTTACGGGTTGCAGCATATACAATTCCAGAGTTGTTTTGATTTTCCTTTAGAAATCCCTTAACAAAATCACGTTTATTCTCACCTTTTAAAATCGTAAAGGTTAGATTCTCACGAGCGAATCCTGTAACAAATACGTCCGATTTGTCAATTTGTAACTGGCTTGAAATATCATCTGTTACTTCCACCGTAGCCGTTGCAGTCAAGGCAGCAACAACTGGTTTAACAGGAAGCTCGGTTATCATATGATGGATATTTCGGTAACTTGGTCGAAAATCATGACCCCATTGTGAAATACAGTGAGCTTCATCAACTGCTATCATTGAGATTGGTAATGTTGTTAAAAGTGAGCGAAAGCTAGGCGCATCCAATCGTTCAGGTGCAATATAGATCATTTTAAATTTACCAGACCGTGCATCTTGTAGCCGTTCATGTATTTCCTGTAGTGATAAACTACTGTTTATTGAGGTAGCAGAAACCCCTACTCCATGGAGGGTATCCACCTGATCCTTCATTAATGAGATTAATGGTGAGATTACAATGGTAATACCATCAAATAATAAAGCCGGAATCTGATAACAAAGGGATTTCCCGCCTCCAGTAGGCATTATTGCTAAGGTATCCTTCTTATCTAAAATGTTTTTGATTATATCCTCTTGTCCTTGTCGAAAGGAACTATATCCAAAATAAGATTGTAAAATTGTTTTAGCTAGTTCAATCATAAAAAACACCTTTATTATATATTTGCATTTCTACATTAAAAAAGATAAAAATGTATTAAAATGTGCGTTTGACGTAGTGTACATACCCCACATGTCCGCAACATATGCTGCATACTATGTAGTGTGGTGTTAGCTCCTTATTCTTTATCTGAACGTGTTTGGAAGTGAATTCGTTCACTTCCCTTTTTTTATAAGAAAAAGAAGGAACCAGTCTGAAATTAACTACGAAAAAAATGATAAAAATCTTTTGGGATTATTTTATATTTGTACGTGGACATTTTTGTGGAATACCTTATATTATAAATCAAGCTTTGAGTAGTGTGAAGAATTGACATAGAAGATAAATTATGAGTCGTACGTAACAGAAGTACTCATAAGAAAAGTGGAAAAATGTAGGTAGGATGAAACGAATCCTTCAACCATGAGGAAAACCCGCATTTGCGGGTTTTTGTTACGCTCCCAGATATGCTTTGATAATTTTGTCATCCGCCCTCAGTACACTTGCCTCTTCATGCATAATAATTTGGGACGTTTCAATTACATAACCTCGATTTGCTAATTTTAATGCTGCTTTAGCGTTTTGTTCTATGAGTAAAATGGTCGTACCTTGGCTATTGATTTCTTTTATTATTTTCATAATTTCTTGCACAATGATTGGTGCAAGACCCATTGAAGGTTCATCTAACATAAGTAACTTCGGTTGACTCATAAGCCCCCTACTGATAGCCAACATCTGTTGCTCACCGCCGCTTAATGTTCCGGCAGTTTGCTTGGCCCGCTCTTTCAGGCGTGGAAAAAGGGTAAAGGCTCTTTCAATTCCATCTTTAATTTGTTTTTTATTTTTCCGGACCGTAAATGCTCCTAATTCAAGGTTTTCAGTTACGGTTAGTCCTCCAAAAATACGACGACCTTCCGGTATATGAATAATTCCTTTTTCAACAATCTTGTGCGCTGGTGTTCCAACAAGACTTTCTCCTTGCCATTCAATTGTTCCTATTTTAGGTTTAATAATACCCGATATCGTCTTTAGTGTCGTACTCTTCCCAGCTCCATTGCTTCCTAACAACGCAACTATTTCACCTTCATAAATTTCAAGAGTAATATCATTTAATGCATGAATTTTACCGTAATAGGAGTGGACGCCTTCAAGTTTTAACAATGGTTTCACTCTTCGTCCTCCTCCTTTCCTAAGTACGCCTCAATTACCTTTTCATTCGACAGCACCTCTTCAGGGGTTCCCTCTGCAATTTTACAACCATAATCAATTACTGTAATTTGTTCCGAGATTTGCTTTATAAGCCCCATATCATGCTCAATCATCAATACAGTGATATTATATTTGTCACGAATTCTGCGAATAAGTTCAATTAGGTACTGTTTTTCTTGAAAATTCAACCCGGCTGCCGGTTCATCTAGTAAGAGTAGCTTAGGTTGAGTCGCAAGAGCCCGGGCTATTTCTAAATAACGTTGAGCTCCATAAGGAAGATTTTTCGCAGCACGATTTGCATACTTGCGAATCCCAACAAAATCAATGCATTCATATGCAACATCTTCAATATATTTTTCCTCTGCTCGCTGTGCCTTTGTTCGGAGCAGAGCACCTAACACTGTTTGTTTCGTACGACAGTGCATTCCTGACTTCACATTATCCAGCACCGAGAGATTAGGAAATAAACGAAGGTTCTGAAATGTTCTCGCTAGCCCAATTTGCGTAATTTGACTGGGTTTCTTATTCACTAGACTTTTTCCCATTAAATCAATTTTTCCACTAGTAGGGCTATAAAATCCAGTAATCATATTAAATACAGATGTTTTCCCTGCACCATTAGGGCCAATGATGCTAGCAATTGAGTTTTCCTCCACCTGAAACGACAAATCATTAACAGCGGTTAAACCACCAAACTTTAGTGTAAGATTTTTTACTGATAACACAGTCATAGTCTATACTCCTTTCACTCCCGATTGTCTTTAGCCTTTTACTGAGAGAGGTTTATCTCCGTCAGAATCAATGAACGATTCATCAATTGGTTGGTCATCAGGAACATCCTCGGTTTCATATTTTGCTGGCCAAATCCCCTGAGGTCTGAATATCATCATCACAACGAGCGCTAGCCCAAACAATAAAAAGCGCATATCTTCCATCGAACGTAAAGCTTCTGGAAGGACGATGACTAAAACTGCCCCTATAACCACTCCTGAAATACTACCTAACCCTCCAAGTACTACAGCTAGTAAGATCATCACGGATTGGTGAAAGCTAAAGCTTAATGGTGCAATTGCACTCATTTTTATTGCAAATATACAACCTGCTAAACTACCGATAACCGCACCAGTAGCATAGGACAAGAGCTTTAGTCTAACCCTATTTATCCCCATAGCTTCTGCAGCATCTTCATCCTCGCGAATATAAACCCATGCTCTACCGATACGAGATTTACCTAATCTTCTTACAGCAATAATTGTTAAGATTGCCAAAATCAAAATTAAAAAATAAAAATCCAATTGACTGGAAAGAGTATATGAACCAATTGAAGGTCTTGGTATTCCATAAATACCTGATGCTGAACCTGTAATTTCTAAATTTATTGCTAAAATCCGGATAATTTCCCCAAACCCCAGTGTTACAATAGCAAGATAATCACTACGCAGCCTCAGAGTTGGTCCTCCAATAATGACGCCAGTGATTGCAGCAAAAACGATTGCAACAGGAATCGTCAGCCAAAACGACCATCCAAATGTGGTCATCAATATCGCAGTCGTATAAGCTCCAACTGCAAAAAACGCAGCATAGCCTAAGTCAAGCAAGCCCGTATATCCAACTACCACATTTAGTCCTTGTGTTAAAACAACATAAAACAAAACAAGTGTTGCAACGTCTAACCAGTAACTATTAGAAACAAACGGAAAAACAACCGTTGCGAGTAATAGAGCCCCAAGTAAAATCGTCTTCTTGTTTTTCATACCTACATCCTCTCCGTAACCTTCTCGCCCATAATACCAGTTGGTTTAAAGACAAGAATTAAAATGAGGATACTAAATGCTAATACATCTTTCCAAGACCCGCCTAAATAAAACGTCCCAAGCGCCTCCAGTATTCCTAATACTAACCCACCTATCATAGCCCCAGTAATATTTCCGATTCCACCGAGAACAGCAGCAGTAAACGCTTTTAATCCAATAATGAAGCCCATCATAAAGTTAATTGTGCCATAATATACTCCTGCCATAATTCCTGCACCTGCTGCTAAAAATGCACCGATAAAAAAGGTTAAACCTATAATTCGGTGAACATTAACCCCCATAAGGCTACTAGCGGTTTGGTCGAGAGCAATAGCACGCATCGCCTTTCCGTAAATTGACTTATCGATGAATAACCTAAGACCAAACATTAGAAGAGCTGAAATGACAATCATTGAAATTTGCGCATAATTTATATGTGCTCCTAAGATATCTATACCATTGACAGGTGGACTTATCGGATACACTTTATAGGATGCCCCCCACCCCATCATAGAGCTATACTCTAATGAAAGAGACACACCAATAGCGGTAATTAATATGGATAATCTAGGCGCCAGTAATAGAGGGCGATAAGCAATTCGTTCAATCCCCATACCAATAGCACCAACAACCACCATTGTTAATAAAAAGACCACTGCAAGCCCCATTACTCCCATATTAAAGCCACCATCACCAGTAAAGAAGGATAAAAAGGTAAATCCGATAAAAGCACCTAGCATGTATAAATCACCATGTGCAAAGTTTAATAGTTTGATAATCCCGTATACCATCGTGTATCCTAATGCAATTAAACTATAGAAAGCACCAATAACTAGTCCATCTATTAAAATTTGCAAGAAAATCTCCAAGATTAAACCCCTCCTTTAACATAGATGCCATATGATAATCCGTTCAGGCGAGAAGTAACCTGAACGGAAATACAATAAAAAATATTAGTCTGCCAATTCAAACTTACCGGCTTTTACTGTTAATACTTTAAAGTTTGATTCATTTAACGAGTTCTCGTCATTGAATTCGATAACCTGACCAACTGCTTCGAAAGCTTTTGTATTTTTAATTGCTTCCTTAATATCTTCTGAATCTGTTGAATTAGCTCTTGTAATAGCATCAAATAGTAATTGCATACCATTGTAAGAAAGTGCTGAATATGGACCAGGTGAAAGATCAAATTTCTCTTCATACTTTTTAACGAAATCTTCAGCACCAGGTATAAAGGTTGCCTGCGGAGTAGCAGTTACTAAGATATCTTCAGCATCTGCTCCTGCAATATCAATTAAATCTTGAGAATAACTTCCATCCCCAACCATGAATAACCCAGAAACACCCTTTTGTTCGAACTGCTTTTTCATTAGTCCTGCTGCAGCATAATATCCAGTAAAGAATGTACCATCTGGATTTAATGATTTAAGTTTTGTCATTAATGAGCCAAAATCTTTTTCTTCAGGATTGATTGCTTCAAATGCAACAACCTCTCCACCATTTCCTTCAACGGATTTAACCGCGAAATCAGCTAAGTTTTTAGAGTAAGCAGAATTATCATGTATGATTACAATCTTTTTAGCACCTTTATCATTAAAGTAATCCGCTGCCGTCTGAGCTTGGTTTGGAACAAGTCCGTTGATTAGGAATAACGTGTCATATTTCTGAGCAGGAAGCTCTGACGAGTTAGCTGCTGGGACAATTAACGGGACGCCTGCATTCTGGAATACACCTGAAGCTGGCAAAGTAGCACCTGAACAGTAGCCTCCAACAACAGCAACCACTTTAGAAGATACTAGTTTATTAGCAGCGGTTGTAGCTGTTTGTGGATCGCAAGCATCATCGGCTACTTCCAGCTTAATTTTCTTGCCTAAAACCCCACCCGCTTCATTAACTTCTTCAATCGCCATTTCCATCGCATTTTGCATATCCTTACCATCAGTGGCGTTATTACCTGAAACTGGCAAAATAGTACCAATTAAGATTTCATCATCACTTCCAGTACTTGAACTAGATGAGCATGCTGTAAGAATCATCGCAAAGCCTACAACCAAAACAAATAAAAGCATTTTTACATTCTTCAATGATTTGACCTCCCTAGTTTTCTTTTTCGTTTTTTTGATTAATGACTAACATCATGAATAAGTGAAAGAATTTCCCCCCTACCATTTGTTAGGCTATCAACCTAGTATTTATGCAAGAAGCATGCCAAACTAAAGTACTAGCCCATATAAGAATTTTTGAAAAATCATGTAAAAAATAATAGACACTATACTGAACTAGGTGTCTATTTTTTTAGAATGTATAGATATTTTTACATAATTAATGACCTTCCATTTCAGGAATTAGCAGGAAACCTGACCCGACCTCATCATCAGGCTGGTAGATGAATGTATGCATCCCTGTTACCCAAGCTGTTCCAGCTATTTGTGTTATGACAGCTGGTAGATTTCCAACCTCTGTCTCAGCAACAAGCTTTCCACGAAATAATGTTCCCACAATGCTTTCATGTACAAAACTCTCATTTATGTTTATTTGTTTGTATGCATATAAAGTTGCTAGCTTAGCTGAAGTTCCAGTTCCACAAGGAGAACGATCAATTCCACCAGGAGGTACAATTACCGTATTTTTAACTGTGGCTTCAGGATGTGTAGGCTTAGTGAAAAATTCAATATGTGTTAATCCATTTATAAATGGATATTCTGGATGAATAATCTCTGTTTTTCTATTAATCTCATCTCTAATTTTTACAGCCATCTCGATAATTTTTGCTGAATTTGAAGGTTTGAGCTCTAACCCTACCGATGATGCTTCAATAATTGCATAAAAATTACCACCGTATGCTATATCACATGAAATAGACCCAATGCCTTCAACTTCTACTTTCTCACTTTTTAATAGAAATGCTGGAATATTACAAAATGAAACTTCTTTTGCTTTTCCATCCTCAACTTTAATCTCAACTTCAACGAGCCCTGCTGGAGTATCTAGATTAAGCTTGGTAACAGGCTCGATAACGGAGATTAGACCCGCTTCCACTAGAGCCGTACAAAATCCGATTGTGTCATGGCCACACATTGGTAAATAGCCGCCTGTCTCAATATAAATCACACCTATATCAGCATCGGGATGACAAGGGTCTACCATTAAAGCTCCACTCATTACATCATGGCCACGTGGTTCGTACATGAGAAACTTTCGGATCCAATCATGCTCATTTTTCATTTCAAGCATTTTTTCAGACATCGTTTTCCCTTTTAAATTAGGAAGACCACTTACAACGGTTCGTGTAGGGTTTCCTCCAGTGTGAGTATCAATGGTTTTGAATAGTTTACTAGTTTTCATGAGTTAACCACCCTTTCAAAACGGTCAAATCGGAGAGGCTCTGTTGGAATTGTCGTTTTAACTCCCCTTATCATTTCATCAATAACTTTTCCTGTGATAGCGGCAAGGCTGATTCCATCACCTTCATGCCCGGCTGCTATATAAAAATTAGGAATTGATTTCACTTCAGATATGATTGGTAAATGGTCTTCTGTATACGGTCGTAATCCTGCATAAGTTCGAATTAATAGCATATCTGCCATTTTTGGGTAAAAGCGGATCGCACGTCTTGCAATACACTTTACAACGTTTATATCTACCTTGGTGTCAAAACCAACAAACTGACGACTGCTTCCAATTAAAAAGTTTTGACTTTCCGTAGGTTCGAAAACAAGTGCCACACCATATTTTTCTGTTTCAGCATCAACTATCCTCTCGCCGCCAAATTTTGAAATTAAGTAGCCGAATTCCATTACCTTTCTTAAGCCAACTGGTGCCTGCCTGGAGGCAACAATAATATGGCCTTTTCTCGGATAAATTGGAATATGTAAATCTACCATTTCACCGATTCTTGGCGCCCATACACCTGCTGCATTGACAACCTTTTCTGCAAAAATTATTCCTTTTGTGGTTTCGACCTTAAAATAGCCATTTTCTTTTGAAACTGCTTTCACTTCTGTATGCGTTAAAATATCTGTACCTTGTTTCTTTGCTCCTTCAAACAAAGAGAAAGTTAACAAATATGGATTGACTGTAGAGTCTGTCGCACATTCTAACCCTCCGAGAAGATCATCAGCAAAATATGGAGACTCTTGTTTAATATCTTCACGGTCTAACATACGAAACGGAAGTCCTGCACTTTTCTGTTGATTTACCCATTTATTTGCAGCCGCCATTTCCTCCTCTGTCTCACAAACTAAAATACTTCCAGGTGCTCTATATTCAAAAGGATGATCTAACTCTTTGCTAAGCTCATCTACTAATCTTTGACTTGCTAGTGACATTTGACTATCAAATCCGGGCTCTTTATCAATTGCTAAAATATTTCCATCGCATCTAGAAGATGTTCCACTTACAAGCTCTCCTTTTTCCACAACAGTTACCTGTAGCCCAGACTTTGAGACATAGTAAGCAATGGCGCTTCCAATAATGCCTCCACCAATAATTAAAACGTCTGTATGCTGTCTCATCTATTTGTACCTCCATAAGTCCACTAAGTACTTTCTTACCTTGTAGAGTATGCAAGAACTATGCCAAAGCATTGGAAAGTTTTCCTACAAAAATATTGTCAAAATAGTTTTTATATTTTAACATTTAAGTGTATAAAAAATTTAGATTGTAAAGATATTTAGACACAAAAGGGGGAACTCATTTGGGAGCTTTTCGTCTACCTACTATTGCAGAAGTCATGGGAAACGACTTTGTACTTTTTTTACAGGAAGACGACATCGAAGATAAGCGAAATGAAATAATAACAACTGATAAAGTAGTATTTTTAGAAAAAGAAAATCAACTCTATTACCTCTCAGAAAGCGATTATACGAATTTGAAATCCAGGAAGCCTGCTTCCTCAATTTTCATTACAGACTCCCTATTAACTCTTCTTAAAGTAATGCAACAAACTGAATTTGTACTCGTTAGAGACGAAGAAGGCCAAGCAATCGGTTATGTGAATGGACTATTACTTTCAAAACACCTCATCAATTCTTATCAATATTTACATGCGTATTTCGATGCAGTTATTCAAACCTTAGATGCATCAGTTACCGTCATTAATCAAGCTGGAGAAGTTCTTGTTTGGACTGAAGGCGCTGAAAACATCTTTTCTATTAAGAAGGAAGAAATACTCGGTAAGCCTATTACCAAGTTCTTTGACATTGATATGCTCGAAATTATGAAAACTCTAAAAGAAGGAAGAAAAATATATCGTCATCAACACCAACCACGTTCAGACCTTTTTGTTCTGATCAATTCTCATCCTGTATATCTACATAATCAAATTGTGGGTGCAGTTGTATCTGAAACAGATATCACAAGTCAGGTACGTTTAAATCAGGAACTGTTTCATGTTTCAACAAAGATGCACCATTTAGAAAAGGAAGTTGCCAAACTTAGTCCAGCAAAAGATCCATTTCATTCAATAAAAGGTAATTCGCCTGCAATTAAACGGACAATGGAAATGGTTAAAAAAGTTAGTTCCACTGACACAACTGTTTTAATTTCTGGAGATAGTGGTGTTGGCAAGGAGCTTTTTGCCAAAGCCATTCATGAATTAAGAGAATCACACAATGCACCATTTATACCAATAAATTGTGGAGCAATTCCCCCGACCCTATTTGAAAGCGAGCTTTTCGGTTACGAGCGTGGGGCATTTTCTGGAGCAGATAATAAAGGAAAACGCGGTAAAATAGAACTGGCTCGAGGTGGAACTTTATTTTTAGATGAAATTGGAGAAATGCAACTTGAAATGCAGGTCAAACTATTACGAGTTTTACAAGAGAAAAAGTATTTTCCTGTTGGAGGAACAAAAGAAATCAGTGCGGATTTCAGGGTGATTGCCGCTACAAACCGAGATCTGCGAAAATTAATTGATGAAGGTAAATTCCGAGAAGATTTGTTTTATCGGTTAAATGTCGTAAACCTATCTATCCCTCCATTACGCGAGAGGAAAGAGGATATTATTGAACTAACACATTATTTTTTATATGAGTTTTCAGTTCGTTACAGTCGTCCGATTCACGGTGTATCTCAAGAGGTTATGTATCAACTTTTACAGTATGAGTGGCCAGGAAACATACGTGAACTCCGAAATGTAATTGAACGGCTTGTTGTTTTTGCAACTGATGGAACTATTAAAGTTGAGGACCTTCCTTTTGCGCAGCAAGCCCCAAAGGCATTCGTACATCAGGAAATCAGTGATCATGAAGCTCATGAAATAGGACTACTAACCGACGAATTGGAAAAATACGAGAGAAGGATTATTCTTGATGCCTTAAAGCTTGAAAAAGGAAACAAACTTGCTTGTGCAAAACGACTTGGTATTACAAGAGCAACCTTGTACAACAGGATAAAAAGGCTTCACATCGGTGTCTAAATAACTTGGCATAAAATTTGCATTTAATTTTAACGAACAGCATTTATTTAGGAGGCTATGCGATGATTATTTGCAGATGTGAAGAAGTAACCTATCAAGAAATAGTTGATACGGTTCAAACATATAATTGTTCCTCAAGAGAAACTAAGCTTCGGACAAGAGCAGGTATGGGGTATTGTGGTGGGCGTACATGTCGGATGATGGTCGATACGATTATTTCCAATCACACAGGTCAAGAAACAGCTCAGCAGATTCAACTAAAATATCAACCTCCAGTACGCCCTATTTCCTTTGGTAACTTTGGAGGTGAAAGATGAGTACAAATCGCATACTCGATCATCCAGTGTTAGGCCCTCTTCAAGACCGAAAGAAAGTTTCATTTACTTTTAATAATATGGTGATCGAATCCTTTGAAGGTGAAACAATTGCAGCGGCACTTTTGGCAAATGGGATTCGGACCTTGCGCTATCATGAGGAAACAGGCTCTCCTAGAGGTATATACTGCAATATTGGCCACTGTTATGAATGTCGAGTGTCCATCGATGGTGAAAATGGCTTGCGCTCTTGCTTAACACTAGTTAAAGAAGGTTGTTGTGTAACAGGTGGAGAATCGTTACCAACTCCATTGAAAAAGAAGGTGACAGAGCATGACTGATGTTGTCATAATCGGCGCTGGGCCAGCAGGCTTATCTGCTGCTATTACATGTGCTGAACACGGACTTAAAGCAAGAGTTATTGATGAATTTATTAAGCCTGGTGGAAGACTACTAGGTCAACTACATCAAGAACCAAATGGAGATTGGTGGAACGGAATTGATGAAGCCAATAAGCTTCTCCAACGAGCATGTGAGCTTGGTATACAGATTAATACCGGTACACCTGTTCATCATTTACAAAAAATAGATTCAGGTTGGATGATTCACACTAGTAACGAGATTATCGAGACACCTAGAGTCTTATTAGCAACGGGAGCTGCGGAACACCCTAGCCCCATCCCCGGTTGGACACTACCAGGTGTCATGTCAATCGGTGCAGCACAAGTGATGACAAACGTGCACCGAGTAAAAGTGGGGCAGAATGGCATTATCATAGGGGTTAATATCCTTGGTACAGCAATTGCTCGTGAACTGAAGTTGGCCGGAATATCAATCTCATCTATGGTACTTCCTCCATTACATAATTTATCAAAGGATAGTGGGGATCCAGAAAAAGTTTTTGAGTCTTTATTACGTGTTTCACACCTTGCCCCTTCTCCTTTCATTAGGATAGGAAGTCGTTTGATGAAAACTGAATGGTTAAAAAGACTCGGTATATCGTTTTATCCGAAAACTGGAGTTAAAATGTGGAACATTCCCGTTCAGATCCGAAAAGCTGCAACTCGGATTATCGGTAAAGATCAGGTAGAAGGTGTTGAAGTTGTAAATGTTTCAACAAAAGGTGAGCCAATTAAAGGAACTGAAAGAATCATTCCAGTTGATTTTGTATGTATTGCAGGTGGATTATACCCACTCGCCGAACTCGCTGCAGTTTCCGGATGTCCTTTCCACTATATAAAAGAACTTGGTGGACATATCCCTTTGCACAATGAACGTATGGAAACTCCCGTCGACGGACTTTATGTTGCTGGTAATATTACTGGAATTGAAAGCGCAAAAGTAGCTATGAAACAAGGCATAGTTGCTGGATATTCAATTATTCATAGTACTGGAACTGTTGAGGTTAATCACTTACTTCAGAATGCGATTGAAGATGTGAATAACACACGAAAAAATGCAACCATTCAATTTCACCCAAACATATTGGAAGGCCGCAAAAAGATACAGAAGTATTGGGTGGAGTTTCATAAAGTTGAGAAAAGTTCATAGAGGAATGAGACGTGTTTTGAAACACGTCTTTTTTATGAAAAAACCGATTGAATTATGTTGTTTTTAGTGTAATTTTACACCTAATCAACATATAATAAAGGTAATAAGGTAATAAAGAGGTGAATTGAATGGCCATAAAAAATGTGAAAAGAATCTTAGCAGGAATTATTGGGGGTATAATTGGTGTAATAATAGGATTTTTAGTAGGAACCAATATTGGCGGAAACTTTTATGAAGACTTTTTGTTTATGGGTGCCAGAGGCTATGAAGCTACTGGCCAAATTGGTGCAATTATAGGTGGGGTTACAGGACTAATTAGTGGCTTTTTACTTGCTAATCTCTTTTTGAAAAATCGATAATCCAATAGATTACATTATAAAACTCACCTTTCAAAAAAAGGCGAGTTTTATAATACTTAACTACCTTAGTAAAAATCCTTTTTTCAACGGGTCTGAAGGGTCAACAACGAACTGCTGAAAACCTGTTATGAATGCATTTCCAGTAATTTGTGGAATTATAGCTTCATAGTTTCCTACTTTTGTAGTTGAAAGTACTTCAGCTGTAAACTGACTTCCAATAATACTCTCGTGAATAAATTTTTCCCCTATATTTACTTTTCCGTGATGATACAATGCTGCTATACGTCCTGCTGTACCAGTGCCACAAGGAGAACGATCAATCTGTTCCTCTGCGAACACAGTAACATTTCGTAAATGAGAATTTGCTTTTTGTGGTTGGTCCGAGATAATTACTCCATAAATACCATATAAATCTTTTTCGACGGGATGCTCTACATTCATTTTTGCTTCAATTTGCTCCTTAATTGTTCTTCCAATTTTCTTTAAAGCAGCAAGCTGAGGTATCTCCACCTTAACTCCGAGGACACTAGCATCAACAATTGCATAAAAAGCACCACCAAATACAATATCTACGAAACATTCTATGTCTCCCACTTTAACAGGTACATTTGCCTCATAGACAAAGGAAGGAACATTTTCAAATGAAACAGATTTAACTCTTGTACCTTCGCATTTTGCGGAAGCAATGATTTTTCCAGCAGGGCTATCAATGATAACTTTTTCATTTTCCTTGAATGTAAAAAGACCCGTCTCAATTACAGTGGTAACTGCCGCAATTATTCCATGGCCACACATCGTACTTAAGCCTTCGTTATGCATAAATAACACGCCAAAATGAGCATCCTGACTTACAGGTTCTGTGATGATACATCCGTACATTCCTTCATGACCGCGCGGTTCGTACATTAGGATTTCTCGAATGTGGTCAAGATTTTTTAAGAAGTAAGAGCGTTTCTCAAGTATTGTATTTCCTGGTATTGATGGTATACCTCCAGTAATAATTCGAAGTGGTTCCCCTGCAGTATGGACATCTATTGTAGTAAAATGCTGATTAAATTCCATATTTTCTCCTCACCTTATAATCTCTTTTTAAAAAGGCATTGGATTTAGTAATCCAATACCTCAAAATGTTAAAACGTATGTTTAATCGCACATGTTTTGACAGTTGTATAAAAGGCAAGTGCAGCCTGGCCTTGCTCTCTCGTATGGGAGCTTGATTGCTTCATGCCACCAAATGGAGCCTGATACTCCACACCTGCTGTCTCTTGATTAACCCTTACCATACCCGCTTTTGCTTCCTCTAGAAAACGGTGTGCCTTTGATAGGTCGTTTGTAAAAATTGCTGCACTTAACCCATAAATGGTTTCATTACTTAACTGAATGGCTTCATCGAAATCACTTGCCCTTAGTAATACAGAAACTGGTCCGAAGATTTCTTCCTGAACCAATGGATGGTTTGATTGAACACCTGAAACAACTAAAGGCTTTATAAAATACCCTTCAGTGTTTGTCTCAATCAAGCCTTCAGCTACTAAATCAGCTTCGTTACAAGCTAATTTTGCATATTTTGTTACTGTTTCAAATTGAGATTTTGATGCAACCGGTCCGAGATAAGCAGTAGGGTCTAATGACTGTACGGCTTTCAAATTTGAAACAGATTCTCTCAATTTTGATGCAAAGGATTCATAAATACCATCTTCTACTATTATTCGGCTAGTAGCAGTACACTTTTGTCCGGCTGACCGAAAGGCGCCACTTAAAATGATTGGAACGGTCTTTTCTAAATCTGCATCTTTCAAAACAATTGCAGCATTCTTCCCACCCATTTCAGTTTGGTATTTTATGTTTCGTTTCGCACAAATAGCTGCAACATGAGCCCCTGTTGTTGAAGAGCCTGTAAAGCTTACGGCTTGAAAATCTACCTCTTCAAGAAGGATGTCACCAATGACACTTCCCTTACCAATAACTAGGTTCAGAACACCTTCTGGCAGATTTACTTCGCTGAATAACTCCATCATCTTCGAGGCGGTTAGTGCCGCATTATCTGCCGGCTTCCAAATAACCGTATTTCCACAGATTAGTGCAGGAGCGATTTTCCATATCGGAATAGCTACCGGAAAGTTCCAAGGAGTAATAACACCTACAACTCCAAGTGGGACCCTAATTGAATACTGAATTACATGTACATCACTTGCTGGAATAAGTTCCCCATTCGAGCGAACTCCTTCAGCCGCATAATATCGCAACAAGTGAACAGCCCTCGTTACTTCACCCATCATTTCGGTAATGGGTTTCCCCATTTCACGACTAGCTAAAGTTGCTAAATCAGACTGGTTTTTTTCCAGTACATTTGCCATTTGATATAAATAGCTTGCTCTTGTAGCCCCTGTTAGCTTTGACCAAGTTTTGAAGCCTTGTTTGGCAGCCTCCTCTGCTTGCAAAACATGAGAGCGGTCTGAGTAATGAATGACACCCACTTCTTCTTCAAGATTAGAAGGGTTATAGACAATCTGTCCTTTATCCTTTACCGCAACACTTTCACTTGATATCCAGTTAGTTGTTTCGATTTTCATACACCTTCTTTCGTATAGCACTTATTTATTGATGTACAGGGTTAACTGCAAGGTCATAAGCCTTTTTAATATCTACGTAAACTTCATTTTCTAATGGTAATCTCGGCGGACGAGTTGGTCCCACATTCATACCCGCTAATTCCATCATATATTTGATTGATTGAACCAATTGTGGATTCGAGTCATAATGGAAGAGCGGAAGTAAACGGTTATACAATTCTTTTGCTTCTTCTAATTTTCCTTCCCTTGCTAACTGGAAGAGTTCACCACATTCTTTTGGTAATGCATTCGGCACGCCTGCAATCCAACCGGTTGCTCCCATTAAAGGACCTTCCAAAGCTAAATCATCTACCCCAATCATAACTTCTAAGTCTGTTTGATTTAGAATGCTAGAAACACGTCGAATATCACCAGAGAACTCCTTTACGGCTACTACATTTTCTAATTTTGAAAGAGTTTCAAGTACATCTGGAGTTAGATCTACTGGATAGTCTAATGGGTTGTTATATGCAATAATTGGTATTCCGACTTCATTCAGAGCCTCATAATGAGCAATAACCTCATTCAATAACGGTCGATAGTTAATTGGAGGAAGTGCCATGATTCCAGCTGCCCCTTTTTCTTTTGCATAGCTGGCCCATTTAACTGCTTGTTGTGTGGATGGTGCACCTGTTCCAACCACAACAGGAACACGTCCAGCAGCAGCTTCAATTACTGTATCAATCAATTTTGCTCGTTCCTCAACTGTTAATGTAGCGTACTCACCAAGTGAACCAGACGGCACCAGTCCGTCTACTCCGTTATTAATTAACCAATTACATAGCTCTGTTAGTTTGTTGTAGTCAACCTCGTGTGAATCCGTGAATGGAGTGACAATTGCAACATACACACCTGAAAATCTAGCCATTTAAAAAATCCCCTTTCAGCTTATAAATAGTAAGAAGATATGACTGAATACCTTCATCTACCTATTAATCTTGCAAGTACTGTGCCAGACTACCTTTTGATTTACTCAGACTTTAATTATGTGTAGAAAAATAGACACCACTGTGTTTGGGTGTCTAATTCTATTAACAGTGTAAAGAATAATATACACTTTTATAAAAGGGAAAAGGGTGACAACTCATAATGAGATATCACCCTTTTATATTATCTTTTTATTATTCGTCTGCGTTTTTGTAATGCAAAAAGTAATACTCCAATTAGTAATAATGCTATACCTGCTACTAACCCATTATAGAAATCATTAGACGTTGAAGGTAGCTTTGAACCATTTGGATTTTTCACATCAAAATTGCCTGGTTTTTTACCTGGGTCTTTACTTGGATCTTTTCCCGGATCCTTACCTGGGTCTTTACTTGGATCTTTTCCTGGATCCTTACCTGGGTCTTTACCCGGGTCGTTACCTGGATCGTCTCCTGGATTTTCACCCGGGTCTTCTCCTGGGTTTTCTCCTGGGTTATCCTGTACTAATGCCAGGATAACTGTTCCACCATCATCCTTAGATGGTATTTCAACATTTACTTGTTTGTTCTCATCTACAATAATCTCTTTATTATTATACAAGTCAGTTAAAATCGTGTTTGGCTCGAAGTCTACTGTAAATGTTGCCTGTTTAACCTCTGATGTGGTATTTAGACCGACAAGAAGTTTCTCATTCTGATATTCTCTTGCGAATACTAAATATTGATCAGCATCTCCACCCGCTATCTTCTCGCGGGTACCTTTTGAAAATACCAATGAGTAGTCTTTACGAATATTTAACAATGTAGAGTAGTGTTTGTGTAAAGCAGTTGCAGCTGGGTCATTGTTTTCTAGCATTTCCCATGGCATATCACCACGGTTTTGACCGAATGCAACCACCGTTTCTCCATCTTTTTCCCAATCAGACTTTCCTGATTTCCCAAGCTCCTCGCCGTAGTAAATAACAGGCTGGCCTTTAGATGTAATTTGAAGTGCTGATGCAATTTTTAATTTGCCGACATCTCCGTTTACATACTCTGATAAGAAACCATTTTGGTCATGACTACTTAAAAATTGACCTAAAGATGCTGTGCTAGAAAGCTGGTCATTACGGTTTTGGAGGTAGACTTCTACACTATCAATGTTTCCATCTACAAACGATTTTGCCTTTTCTTTAAAGTCGAAATCTAAAAGTGAGTCCATTTGACCCGTACCTAAATAACCACCGTCTTCTATAATACTAGCACCCCAGAGTTCCCCAATCATTTTAAAATTAGGATCAATCTTGGTTAGTTCATTTTTTAAAGCTTGCCATGTTGCTGGTTCAACATGCTTTACTGTATCGATGCGGAAGAAGTCAATTGTATCTCCACGGTCAGTTCTTGCTCTCTCTAGCCATGCTGTTTGCCATTCAATGATTTGCTGGCGGACTTCAGGATCTTCCGTTTTAAAGTCAGGAAGGTGATCAAGCTCGCCTCTTACAGTTGGATCTTCATCAACTGTTCTAAACATTCCATCAAATTTAGCGATTTCTTCTTCAGTTGGAAGGTTTGCTGAATCAGCTTTCCACGCCACATTAAACTGACCATTCATTCCATATCCCGCATGGTTAACAACTACATCAAGCATAATTTTTATTCCGCGATCATGTGCTTTTTCAATCAGTTTTTGGAATGTTTTTATATCACCTAGATGTTCGTCAAGCTTAGTAAAATCCTTTGCCCAATAGCCATGGTACCCATATTGCTTAGCTTCAAGTCCATCAGTAGTTGCAAAATCTAAGCCCTTGTTAAAATCAATATTATCCACAATTGGCGAAATCCAAATTGTGTTAATCCCAAGATCTTCGATATAGTCTAACTTATCAATGATCCCTTGGAAGTCCCCGCCATGATAAGCTTCTGCATGATTTGGATCATATTCTTCTCCACCATTATTAGATGGATCTCCATCTTTAAAACGGTCTGTTAATAGGAAATAGATACGGGCTTCATCCCAATCAAAATCTAGTTTGTCACCTACTATTTGTTCTGGTTTCACTGTTAAACTAACTGTTTTTGTATGAGTATTTCCATACTCGTCTATAGCTGTAATGACAATTTCCTTTTCTCCCGCTGTAACTGATTCATCGACAGAGAAACTGACTGCCCCTACGGATGGATCGATAATGACCTTTTCCTTACCACCTAGAGGTGAAAGGTTAGCATACAGTTCACGTATAATAACATCTTCCTCCGATGTAGCCTTCGCTGTTAGAACCGTACTCTCATCATAGGTAATTTCATTAGGTGAGATGGACGCTTCAATTGTCACATTCGGACGATTATACGTTATAGTTGATTTACCATTTTTAGTGTTCTTAGGATCTGTTACTTCAACAGTTTCCCCGTTCTTTGTTACTAAGAAACTATATTCATGTGTACCTTCAGGAATATTTGCTAGTTTATAAGAGAAATACTCATTTTGTTCACTATACTCCATCGGATACTCTGCATCATTGATTCTTACTGAGACTGAATCAATTGTATGCATTTCATCTGTTGCAAATAACTCTTCGTCTCTATAGTAAAATGTTACATCTCCATTTTCTAAAACAGGTCCTTTTACATTTGGTACGGTTGTCTGCCCAGGAACACCTGTAACTACTGTTACCTTAGTCAAGATGGCATCACGATCAATTTTAACATTGTGGTCATCGCTATCAGGTGAAATTTTGGCAGTATTCCAATCTGTACCTCTGCGGACTAAAAATCCAATCGATTCAGTTTCAGGTGCAATTTCAACATTAGCAATTGCAGTATCACCTTCAATTGTTTCAAAATCGATTTGGTCATTTTTCACACCAGTATTCCACACCCATAGATTCCAATCACCTTGTTCAGTTTTGAAATCACCTTCTGGGCGAACATATTTAATTCGAACATATCGTTTTACATTCTTCTTTATTTCCATGTCATGCGTTCCTACGGCATCTCCTGATTTCGCCGAAATCGTAACAAAGCCAGGTTTCACACCGGTCACTTTACCAGCACTGTCTACTTTTGCAATTGTTTCATCCGAAGTTGACCATATAACCTTCGCTCCAAGCATATCTTGACCATATTGGTCCTTCACTAACGATGTTAATTGTGTTGTATATGTTTCAAATACTGAATCATAACCGGAAATTTGAATTGTATTAGGTACTAGGTTGTCAACCGTAACTTGTATATCCGCCGTACTATCACCTGCTTTTGCGGTTATTGTTACTTCACCTTTCGTAATACCAACTACTCTTCCATTAGTAACAGTGGCAATTGCTTCATCCGAAGAAGACCATTCAATTTCTTCCCCTAACATGATTCGGCCTTTTTGGTCTTTTACATAGGCAGTAATAATCTTCGAATCGGTTGGATTAATTGCAATTGCAGCAGGGCTTACCTCAATAGATGTCGGTACTGGAGTGTATGCCGCCTCTGCGTCATCATATAATACCATCATTGAAAGACCTTCAACAGTTACCTTATTAGAAGCAACCGTGCGAATTGTTTCTGTACCTGCACTTGTGTGATCTACCACAACCTTCCACTCAGCCGTTGTTGGTAGTGTTACTTCCTTAGGCGTTTTATTGGCATTGTAAATCACAACAATATTCTTCCAAGTATCATTGTTTGCATAGTCTTTTAATTGATAAGCTACGACATTATCATTCTGTTTAAGAACTGCTAAATGATTCTCAATATCTACTTTCTCATCCATTTTAAAAGCAGAGTGCGTTTTTCTAAGTTCAATTAGCCCTTTATAATAATTAAAAACAGATTGATACTCGTCTTTTAAATTCCAACGTATTTTATTAATAGAATCTTGACTCTTATAGCTATTATGTTCCCCGTATTTACTTCTAAGCATCTCTTCTCCCGCATGAAGAAAAGGAACACCTTGAGATGTTAATACGATACCATTTGCTAATAGACTACGTTTAACCCATTCATTATCTAATGCGTTCTCTTCTGTGATAACTGCATGTGGATCATAGTCAGGGTTCGTATGGTCAGAATCCGTACCCGCAACCCTCATTAATTTATCCCATAAATTCAAATTGTCATGAGCCGTAACATAGTTAACTGACTCAGAGGAACGATTCGTAAAGTCATAGATTGCTCCCTGTACACCCTTAACAATGTCAGCTTCCTTACCGGCTGCACCTGTAGCAAATCCTGTACCCGCACCATCGCTATCACCTTTTATCGCCCCACGAATATGATCGTTAAAAACAGCATACCCCTGGTCCTTTTGCGTTCCTTTTACATGCTGAAGTGCTGCAGGTAAACTTGTAGACCCACCTGTCCAAGGCTCTCCATAAAGTAAAAAATTAGGGTCGACCTTAGTTGTTAGCTCTTTTGTAATTTCTTGCATCGTTTGTTTATCAATTAAGCCCATTAAATCAAAACGGAATCCATCAATTCCATATTCAGTTGCCCAATAATGTACAGAGTCTTTTATATACTTACGCACCATTGGTCTTTCGGATGCAACTTCGTTTCCTGTTCCAGAACCATTTGTAATTTTCCCTGTATCATCTGTACGATAATAATAGCCAGGAATAATCAGATCAAAAGGTGAACTTCCTTCAAGCTGTGTTGATTCGTTCATATACGTATGGTTATATACAACATCCATTACTACACGAATTCCTTGTTCGTGTAGTGATTGTACCATTTGCTTATATTCTTTAATTCTACTTGTCGGATCCTGTGGATTAGTAGAATAAGAGCCTTCTGGAACATTAAAATGAATTGGGTCGTAACCCCAGTTAAACTTAGCATCTTTCGAGGCAGGGTCATCAACTGTTAATTCATTCACTGATCCAAAATCATAGGTTGGTAGAAGGTGTACATAATTTACACCTAGTTCCTTTAGGGAATCGACACCCGTCTTCACACCATTTGGTCCTTTAGTACCTGTTTCTGTAAATGCTAGGTACTTCCCTTTGTTCTCCATGCCAGAATTTTCATCAATCGAGAAGTCTCTCACATGTAATTCATAAACAATCGCATCATTTGGAGATACAACTGCCGGTTTATCATTTGGATCAAATCCAGCTGGATTTGTACTTAGTAAATCAACAATTACTCCTCGTTGCCCATTTGCAGAAGTAGCACGTGCATACGGATCAACTGCATAATTAACAGTTCCATCTGCAAATTCTAGTTTGTACATATAATACTTATTCTTTAAATCTTGTTCAATTTCAATAGACCATACACCATTGTCAGCTCTGTTCATTTCTGTTTCAGTACCATCTGTATGATCTGTAACAAACGCTCCTTCATATGTACCAGCATTGTCATAGATTGCTAGACTTACTTTTTCTGCAGTCGGAGCCCAAAGCTTAAAACTAGTTTTTTGACTTGAATAAGTATATCCTAAGTCATCTCCTTCATAGAAAAAGCGATCATCGTTTAAAATATTGCGCATTTCTAGAAGCGTCCCTTCAGTATCACCTACTGATATTTCATATTGTTTTCTTACATCAATTTCTTCAGGGTCTGCCAACTTTAAGATAACCTTTTTATCGTCAATAATTTGTTTTGCCGCTGCGATTTCCTCACCTGTTTCTACATCACTTACAGTAAATGGTAGGTCACCGTATGCTTTATTTGTTGTTACTAACATCTCGGTCACTGAGTCCATTAATGCCGACTGTACTTTAATCGGTTCCGGTGATTCTATGGTAAAGACAGAGTTGTCTCCTTTTTCATTCGGGTTCAATGGATCCTTTGTAGATTGGTCCCAAGAACGATTATTTAGAATAAATTTGTACTCGTACTCTTTTGGTGCCAAATCATGTAAGGTTGCCGAGAAAACACCATTTTCGAGTGTCATTTCTACTGCTGTTTCCAAATTCCAGTCATTAAATGCTCCAATTGCATATGCTGCTGTTTCATCTGTCTTCTTGTAATTAAAAGTGACACTTCCATCTTCATTTATTACTGGACTTTGAAGTGAAGTGATTGTAAAGACAGAATTCCCGTCCTTTTGATTTGGGTTTGCTGGATCAGTTGTAGATTCATCCCAGCTGCGATTGTTTTTAATAAATTTATACTGATACTCCCCTGGAACTAAATCATTGATAGTTACCGAGAATATACCATCTTTTTCCTTCATTTCAATCGCATCATTTAAACTCCATTCTTTTGTAAAATTACCAATAACATATAATGCCTTTTCACCCTGACTTACGTAGTTGAATGTAACACTTCCGTCTTGGTTCAATATTGGGCTTTGAACTTGTTGCCCAACTGTAAAGACAGAGTTATTATTTTGCTGTTTTCCGTTCGCAGGGTCAAGAATCCAATTGCCATCTACAATAAATTTGTACTCATATGTTCCTTTCGGAAGTGAATGAGTTATCTCCCATATATTCTCTGAGTTCTTAACCATATTGAGCGCACCATTTGCCCAATCTGTGAAGTTGCCTGCTACCTGAACAGAAGTAGCTTCACCTCCAAAATAAAATGTTACACTTCCGTCATCATGAATTACAGGACTTACAATTTCTGCACTTCCGGTTGCAGGTAAAACAACACCAGAAAACATCTGTAAGATAAGTGAGAAAACCATAAGTAATGATAACGTTTTCATTTTTGTCTTTTTAAACATCAATTTCCCTCCTTTTAAATAGTTATACAAAAATTAGTGAAACCGTTTGCACAATTATGCAAAAAGATAATTACATAGCAACCAATTTACCATGCAGCTTTTTTGCGCAACCGTTTGCACTACTCCCTACTTTAATAGAATAACACCTCACACAACTGATTACAATAAGATTATTGGCATAATTCACCTACAAATTACGAGTTATTTCTACTAATTATTAACCATATTATCCTTCTATTAAACTGACGAGAACATATGATAAGATAAATATAGAAAACTTTGAGTTAATTAAAAGGAATGATCATGTGAGTAACACAAACTTGGAAATGCATCCGTCTTCTGTTGTAAGGAAACTTGAAACAATACAATTTTTACAATCTATCAAAAATAAGTTGCCAGGAGTATCTCTCGTTTTTATTATAGGAGTTTTAGCAAACTCACTTGGAAAAGACTTCCCTCTAATTGGAGGAGCTGTTATTGCAATTATCATAGGGATTCTTGTCCGCAACTTTCTTGGAGTTCCTATTGCATTCAGTGAAGGAGTTTCTTATACACTTAAAACATTATTAAAACTCGCAATTGTACTACTCGGCTTTGGCCTTAGTTTTTCAAGCGTATTTAAACTGGGATATGAGGCAATTCTTTTAGTTGTGGCTTCAGTTTTATCAGGTATTCTTTTCACCTTTTTCCTTGCTAAACTTTTTAAACTGGATGGAAATATTCCTATATTGGTGTCTCTTGGAACTGCCATATGCGGTGCTACTGCTATTGTTACTACTAGTCCAATTGTACAAGCAAAAGAGGAAGAAACTGCATATGCTATTAACACAATTTTCGCCTTCAATGTGTTAGCCGTTTTACTTTATCCACTGTTCGGACAGCTCTTTGCTATGTCAGGGGAAACCTTTGGTCTCTGGGCAGGAATTGCAATTCACGATACATCTTCGGTTGTAGCCGCTGGCTATAGCTACAGCAATACTGCAGGAGATACATCAGTTGTAATAAAACTAATTCGTACTCTCATGCTTGTTCCAGTTGCATTACTTCTATCTATTTTTATCTCTTTTAAGTCTAAAAGCAGCACTTCCAGTAAGGTTAAGATAAGTAAAGTGTTCCCCGGTTTTATTCTATTTTTTGCTGGTGCTGTTGCAGTAAATACGATTTTTTCACTTCCTGCACCAATTACATCATTTACCGATGGAATTGCGAAATTTCTTATCATCATGGTTATGGCAAGTGTTGGATTAGGTACTGATTTTAAAAAGATTAAATCTGTTGGGTTGCGACCTTTGCTAGTTGGGTTACTGTCATCCGTTTTAATGGGAATTGTAACTCTTACGATCATACAGTTTCTATATTAATCGAGAGGTCATGTCGTACCCTCGTGTGCTTATCGTTTATATAAGCGGAGTTTTTCCCGTTAAGCAAAACACAATGGTTCATATTCATGGTTATCGATTAAATAGGCGCATTCTTTCCCTCTATTTCATCTATTTTTCGTTTAATTTCCTAATTAAGAGGAATTTCTCCACTTAATTAGGAAGCTGATTTCCTGCTATTTCTTGAAGATGTGGAATTCACTGAACGGGTGCAAATGCTTAGAGCATATATTTCCAAGCATTTTTCTTTTCAGATTTACTTGCTTCGTATTTTGTACTTCAAAACCGAACCCATCATTTTGACATACCATGCATTACTCATCTTTTCTCTCCTCTAAAATATCTTTAATTATCTCCACATGAAAAGAAGTCCAGGCTTTTTCCCTAAATTGAAGAATAACACTACCAAAAAGAACACTAATGTAAATTAGGCTAAAGCCCAACCAATGGAGGCTACCTTCTTCAAACAGAAAACCTTCTAATTTACTAGAAAATAAAAATAAAAACCATGGAATGGCTGTTACAAAAATTAAGATTATTCCTGAGCCGTTCTTCTCCTTTAGCATTCGGTAGTAGATGATTTTCAAGGTTTCGGTATCAATACCTTCGTAAAACTTTTGGATGTTACGAACTTCTTGCATAGCTTTGATTTGTTGGAAGGATTGGTCTGTAGCTTCTGCGTTTTTTAGCTGTAGATAGATTTTATGTGCATCTCCGCGTAATGAAAACATGCTTACCACCCTTCTATGACTTTAATTGCCTCTACTATTTATCCATTCCCTCTTCTTATTTAAAGATGTGTAAAAAAAAACCTCCAACCTAGTTGGAGGCAAATAGTTTATGCTGGTGCATCAATATCTAAGTCTTCGATATGTTTCTCATTATATTGAACATCTTTACGCGCGTTGAAGCGGTCTGCTTTTTCTACATTAACTGTGATGTTGTAGTCAGGGATACCTGCAAACTTTTCATATCTTCCACGTGGTAATAGGAAGTTTCCTTCTGGGAAGTGAACACCAAGGTTCTTTCTTGCAATATCCGCAAACTTTGCTTTACCTTGGAAAACACCAAACCCATTGTACACTACAATGTTTTCACCTTCTGAAATACGAAGTTCACGGGCATCATCAGGATTAATTAACACATCATTACGTTCTGCAGCGTTGAATGGATCAACTTCCTTATAAATCATAGAGTTAAATTGCTTTCCGCGACGGGTAGTAAGTATGAATTGTTCATCCTTCTTTTGTAAATCAGGAATTTCAACTCCAATTAAATTTCCTCTACCATCTGGTGTTGGGCAGATTCCGTCTTCACATAACCAAGCACCACCCCATTGGAACACATCTCCTTTTTTCTTAAGATGTTGAATTCCATCGTAATCTGGGTTTGCCTTTGCAATCTCATCACGAATTTCCTGACCAGATTTAAAATCAACTAAATGTGCTGTTTCAGGTTTTACTCGTTTCGCAAGATCAATATAAATTTTCCATTCAGAACGCGCTTCTTCGATTAGGTTTTTATTCCCTTCAATTTCAGGAGAGTAATACACCATACGTTCAGTTGATGTTGATGTACCGCCACCATCTTGTTCATAACGAGTTTTTGCCGGAAGAACAATAACTGCTTCTTTCGCATCAACAAGTGTGGATGTATTCAAGATAATATCTTGGTGTACACGAATTTCTAGCTCAGATAAAGCTTTCTCAATAAAGTTTGGATCAGGCATTGTTTCTAAGAAGTTTCCACCAGACATGTAATACAGCTTAATTTTTCGTTCATTGTCTTCTGGTAAGACGATGTTTTCTAACGTAACTCCACAAATATCTCCCTGCCATTTAGGTACTTCAAAGCCCCATACCTTTTCAATACGTTCAACTGTCTTTTCATCAAAACCTCCGCCTGGCAATACAAATGGATCTGCACCCATTTCTCCGGAGCCTTGTACAGATGAGTGACCACGGAAAGGCATTAGGCCATTATTCTTACGACCAAGGTGACCGCGGAGAAGCGCTAGGTTTGCAACCTGGGAGATGTTGTCCGTCGCAAATGAGTGCATGGTTAAACCAAGTGCCCATGCATAAACAGCATTCTTACTTGCTGCTAAAAGCTCAGCTAATTCAATAATTCTTTCTTTTGAAATACCAGCAGACTTAACAATTTCATCCCATGTTTGAGAGTTAACGTACTTTTTAAGATCTTCATATCCATTTACATGTTCTTGAACAAACTTATGATTAATTGCTGATCCGCGTTGTTGCTTTTCCATCTCAAACCAATGCTTCATGATTCCGTGCATGAACGCGATATCTCCACCAATATTTACTTGATAGAAATCATCGGCAAGCTTTGTTCCAAATAAAGCAGATTCCATATTAGAAGGAATCCAATACTTATCTAAAGCAGGCTCTTTATATGGATTCACAACAATAATCTTTGTTCCGCGTTTTTTCGCTTCAAGCATATATTTAGTAGAAACAGGTGAAGCATTGGATGCAACACTTCCCCAGAATAATAGAACATCAGCACCAAACCAATCTTGGTAGTTTGCAGTAGATGCACCCACTCCAATGGAACGCTTTAACGCCGTCTTACTAGGAGAGTGACAAATACGGGAGGCATTATCGATATTGTTTGCCCCTAAGAAACGTGCAACCTTTGCTGCAACATAATAGGACTCATTCGTAATTCCTCTTGATGTTAAATAAAAAGCATACTGCCTTGGATTTAACTTCTTCATTTTTTCAGCAATCATATCCATTGCCTCATCCCACGAAATACGAGAAAACTTCCTTTCCCCTTTTCGACGAATCATTGGGTATGGAATACGCCCTAATTTACGTAATTCCGTAGAATCATATTTGCGTAACTCATCAATATCAGCATGTAAAATATCTTCTTTTATTGCCGGCATTGTGCTTAGTCGAAGTACATTTAATCTTGTCGTACACATATGTGGTCCTTTTAATGTTTGGTCATAAAGACCTGACACACCTAATGCACAACCATCACAAACACCTTGCGTTAAAATACGGGAGGCATACCCAATATTATCTTTATTTTCCCATGCAATTTTCATAGTATCTCGAATATGCTTTGGTTTTACCTTGCCCAAACCAAAAGGAATTGGACTTACCCAATGTTTTGGCTGAGGCATTTTCGTTGCTTTCATAGGACCCTGATGTTTTGTTTTTCCCATTTGTTATTCCCCCTCAATTCATACTTACTACTATGTGTATTGTAAAAGTCAGATTATATTAATTTTGACTATGTTTTCGATTGTTAGTGATGATAATAATTCAAAAATTGTAAGTGCTTACATCGTTATATTATAACGTAATTTTTCTATTAAAAATAGAAAAACCACCGAACAAATCTCTAGAAATACTAGAAAGATGCAACGGTGGTTAGTCTTTAGCAGGTTCGCTACCAAGTGCCAACACATGTTGTGTGTTATTTAGTTGAAAATTTCTTTTCTATGTTCTGATCGAATACAAAGATTGACATTCCAAAATCTCGATCAATATCAATATCGACAAACAAATCAACAAAGTTTGAACCTAAGAATTCTTCCATTTCAACTGGCCGATTTTTTCGATACATATCCTTAACCATTTCTGTTCTTGCTGAACGAAGTAATTGTTTCCCCTCATCCGCACCAGCAATAAATTTTTCTACAGGTGAAAGATTTCCTTCCATTTCACAAATAGCCCAATGTTTACAAAACGTTGTTGTGATTTTACTAGGACCTTTTCCCATATGCTTTTTCCGAAATGAACGGACGATGTTACTAAATTCAGCCTCATATTTATTCATTTTTTCAACCTCTTACTAGTAGAATTGACTAACTTATAGTTAACCAAGTATATCATCTAATGTCAACTAGCAAGCTCAGTACCTTGTTGTTTTTGCTCATTTCGTAACTTTTTCATATCCAGGCGAATTAGTAATGATACTACTAATGCTACTGCAAAGAGTCCAGTAAATACTGTTAAGCTTTGTGAGTAACTACCTGTTGTTTCACGAATCCATGATGCAAACAATGGACCAGCTAATCCTGCTGCAGCCCAAGCTGTTAAAATGTAACCGTGAATAGCACCAAGCTGTTTTGTACCAAAGATATCTCCAATATACGCTGGAATTGCAGCGAATCCGCCACCATAACATGTATAAATAAGTGCAAGTAAAACTTGGAATAACACCGGATTTGATACATGTGGTAATAATGGGAACGCAATTACTTGGATCACAAAGAAAGTAGTGTATGTATTTGGTCTTCCAAAAAAGTCTGATACTGAAGCCCAACCGAATCGACCCAATCCGTTAAATGCTCCTAACACCCCAACTAACGCAGCTGCTGCTACAGGTGTTAAACCGATACTTTCTTGTGCAAGTGGTGAGGCTGCAGAAATGATTGCGATTCCGCATGTTACGTTAATAAATAACATTAGCCATAAATAATAAAAACGTTTTGTTTTTACTGCTTGATTTGCAGTTAATTGTGCTAAGTCTTGTTTTACTTTTTTCGTTCCACTTGAAACCTTTTCTTTAAATCCTGCTGGCATCCAGCCTTCTTTTGGTGGCTCAAGATATAACGATGAAGCAATCATGATGACAAAATATGAGATTCCTAAAATATAAAATGTATTTGCAATTCCAACTGAGTCAATCAAGCTTTGCATGATTGGACTATTAATTAGTGCTGCGAATCCAAATCCCATAATCGCTAAACCTGTTGCAAGTCCACGTCTATCTGGGAACCATTTTACAAGTGTAGAAACTGGTGCAATATATCCAACGCCTAGACCAATTCCTCCCAAAACACCATAGAATAAATATAATAATGGCAATGATTCTAAATTAATGGCTAACCCAGATCCGGTTATCCCAACTCCAAAGAATATAGCTGATAGCATCCCAGCTTTACGTGGACCATATTTTTCTACAAAGTGCCCAAGAAAAGCTGCTGACAAACCTAAAAATAAAATGGCGATACTAAATGTTAAGCTTATATCTGTTAAATCCCAACCAAATTGTCCTTCAATTGGCTTTGTAAATACACTCCATGCATAAACAGAACCAATCGAAAGATGTATTCCGACTGCAGAAGCTGCAATCAGCCAACGATTTTTTGTTTTTTCCATTTTCTCTCTCCTATTCTCTTAAAAAATAAAAAACCGTCAACAAACCCAAGAACACCTAAAAAAACAGGTATCAAGGCATGATGACGGTTAATTCCATAGCAGGATCGCTACTATAAAATCAACAGTAATCGTTTTCAATATCTCCATTTTTGCAGCAGAGACAGGGTCGCTATCCTGTGTCAAAAATGTGGCGATATTGTGAACTATTTGTTACGATAGTATCACAAACTATCAAATGAAAACAACTACTTTTTACTACTTATTTTTCGTTAACCTAAAAAATTAATAGCTTGTACTGTCAAATAAAATGTGATTATATTTATAGTAAAAGTTTTTCGAAGTTAACTAGATTGAAAGTGAGGTGCATAATTGATGGATTCAATTACGGTTAGAAAAGGCATAATTAAGTTTGAAGATGGCCAACTAATTGGAGAAGAAGATCAAATTGTCACAGAGTACCCATTAACAATTATCTTAAATCAGCACGAATTTGCTACTATGGTTTGTACACCTGCTGAACTTGACGAGTTAGTGGTTGGATTTTTAGCATCTGAAGGTGTTATTCGCTTTCGTGATGAAATTAAAAGCTTACACATAGACGAAGGTCAGGGCTATGCTTATGTTGAAACAACTACAGAAGTGACGACGAGTCAGGAATACTATTCAAAACGGTTTATCGGATCTTGCTGTGGAAAAGGAAGACAGTTTTATTTTGTTAATGATGCCAAAACAGCGAAAACATCTACCTCTACCTTAACCCTCACACCAGAGGAATGTATCACACTTATGAACGAAATGCAGCAAAACAGTACAGTATTTAGAGATACAGGTGGCGTGCATAACGCAGCTCTATGTAGCCCGAATCAAATGATTGTTAATCGAACCGATATTGGGAGACACAATGCGCTTGATAAAATATATGGCTATTGTATGTTAAATAAGATCCCTGTTCGTGATAAAGTTATCGTTTTTAGCGGTAGAATCTCTTCAGAAGTACTTTTAAAGGCTGCGAAAATCGGTGTCGGGATTGTCTTATCTAAATCGGCTCCAACCGATCTTGCAATAAAAATGGCGGAAGAACTAAACATTACTGCAGTTGGATTTATCCGTGGAGGTAAACTAAATGTCTACTCCCACCCAGAACGTATTGTCAAAAACGAGGAATCATTTACTGTATAAGAAAAGAGATTAGTAGTCTACGTCTACTAATCTCTTTTTGTATATTTCCATCATTTATCTTGATAGTAACGTTTTACGTATGCTGAAATAATTCCTGCACATTTCTTACAAACTCCTCTGAGTTCTTTTTACTTGAACCCTTCATCAACAATTCACCGATTGAGGCAAGCTTCCCTTCAATTTCATAGTCCATTTCATATTCCACTAGTGTTTTATTTGGCTCAAGTGTTTTTAGTTTTGCTGTTAATGTATTAGTAAAAGATCCTGCAAGAGAAACAGGCTTCCCCTTCATTTCAACAACAATTTTTTCATTTTCGATGGACTCCTTTAATTCCCCGATTCCTTGAATCTTTATAGGGACAAACTGCACTTTCACTTCCACCAACGCTTCGTACTTTGTTGGGGAAATTGGTTTCACTTCCTTACAACCCGGTATGCAACCTCCAAGCTTTATTGGGTCCATAAACACAGAATAAACACTTTCTCTATTGGCATGAATGACGAATGTATCAGTCTTTTTCAAAATCCCACTCCTCTGAATTTTTCTAGGATGCCTGTTACAAGTTTATTTTAGAAGGATAGGATTTAGAACATAGGATGACTCTGGGTCCAGCAGTATTTAACGGTCCATTAAAGAACAAGATTGTTTTCAAATACTTTATTGATTTCACTCTACTTGAACGTTAATTAAGCTAATATTAGTATAGAAAGGGTGATTGGAGCGCATGGCACGAGACTACTGCGGGAAAGAAATAGGAACGTCTACTAACGACCGCCACGTCCTGTGGCGAACGTAGACGTCAGCACATCCTGTGCAAGTCAGGTGACACCCCGCAGGAGCCTGCGACGAGGAGGCTCACGGTCCGCCCGCGGAAAGCGAGTGCCAGGAGCGGAAATCACCATACTTTATTCCCACACTCTCAAAGAAAAAAGTCCAGTTGCAACAATCTTTTATAAGAGCCCAGAAAAAAAGCCTACCCTAAGGCAGACTTTTTCTCCATTTACTTATTCGATTTCCCCCGATAAAACACCCTAGATCCAAGTATTCCAATAACCCCAAGTCCAATAAATAAAATGGCTCTGATGAAGATTGAAACATATGACAAATCAAAGAATATCAGCTTTCCTAATGTAATAAACAATAGTGTTAAACCAAACACTCGAAGCGGCTTATTATCTCTTTGAGAACCCAGAACTATTCCAACAAATGCATAAATGGCCCATGCAAATGATACCATCATATATTGCATACTTAACTCAAGATCGTTAGTTAAAGCACTTACGGTTAAGGTGATAAAAAAGAGTAGTAACACCATATTAATAATTTGTAGGAGCTTATACAGACTATCCCTGGTTACGTCTTTTATCCATTCCACTTGTGCAATAAGCTTTGGCAATACAAATATTGCACCAATCAATAGAATCCAATTGATAAATTCAATCGAAAAGATTTCATGAAATTGCATCAGAAAAATAACATATGAACTTACAACAAATATGAGTGAACCAACTGCTTGCTTTAATTTCGATTGCGCCCTTATCCCCAGGTAAAATGAGATCATACCTTGAACTAACAATACCCCAGAAATATCTTCAACTTCAAATCTACTAACAAGATAGGCTAAGATAGCAATTGAAGCAATAGATAAAGTTCCCGCAAGCTTTTCTTTGCTAGGTTTCCAAAGTAAAAATGATAAAAATACATAGAGTATAATAAAGATCAGTAGTAACCATTCAAATGTTCCATCGGTGAAAGCTGCTCGCGTCCACGCAAGCATGAGTAAAAAGCTTCCAAACAAGATTCCCAGCTGTTCCTTGTCAAATGACCGAAACAATAGGTATCCACCAAGTAAAAATATGTGCTGAACAATTACAGCGAATGCGAAATAATCAATGTCTCCATTCGATTGAATAAGCGCTCCGGCAAGAAGTGTAAAATGAAGAAATGCAAATGCGACATGATAGAGAATATTGAACTTTTTCAATATCGCAAATGCCAATAGCGCTCCATAAAAGATTGTCTCAAATGTGATAAATTGAAAAACATTTGGATTTTGGCTTTCTATTAAGAACGGGATTAGGTAGCCACCTATTGCTGTAACGATAGCCAAAGGCTGAGATTGATATCGATTTGCAAAAAAGATTCCAAGTCCTATCCATACTATATTCAATGGAAAAGCAACAACTAAAGGTACTAAATCATATAAGACATGCATCGCAAAGGTTACAATGAGAAGTAATACAACACTTCCCCCTAATAACACTTGTCCCAACGCAATACGCTTCTTTTTTATCTGTAACAAACCTAGATAAATGAGGATAGCTGATGATAAATACCCTAGTAATACTTTTACTGGTTCATTGATAATTCCAAAATCGGAGGCGGCTTTAAAGGCCCATACCACGCCTAGTAAAAGTACAAAAATAAAAATACGTGGTAACCATACTTGACCGATTTGTTTCTCCCAATCTATCTGCTCTTTCTGAACAACCTTCTTCTGTTTTTGCGGAAGTGGTATATGCTTTTCATTTCTTTGTTCAGGTACAACATTTGCAGCTTGATTTATTGGACGTTGCTCTTCACCTACATTCTGTCTTCTAATTGAATGGATTAAAACCTTTAGTTCATGGGCTTCCCTTCGCAGTTCATCAACCCTTTTTTCCAATTCGTCTAAATTATGTTTATCCTGCATTCTCGTTCCTCCTTATGACACCAATTACGATATGAATGCTACTTACAGAATATCATGTTTTCTAGCAAAATCTACCATTAGTTTTCTTACTATAACAAGCTTTTGTTATAATGAAGGAATATAGGAATCTGACTTTACAATCGTTGGACATTTTTGAGGTGAAACAAATGGCATTTGGCATAAATAGAAAGGAACTGCTTGAATGGAAAAGAAAGGTCTCTAATGGGGAAATCGCATTTCTAACACATTATTGGATTGATGACCGGTTTCCAGGCATGAACACTGTCACAAAGGTTGGCTGTGCAGATCTTGAGAAATTAATTAAATGGGGTGAAAAACACAATATTCCCTCTCGTTATATTCATAATCGTGAAGGTTTTCCACACTTTGATTTATTAGGAGAGAGACAAGTGGAGATACTGAGAAAAGAGAATTTACTTTATCAATTGGATAGATTTAGAAAAGGATAAGGCCCTTCTACCTATTTATTTAAAAATGGATGTACCAAAAAGGAAAAACAGATAAAATAAAGGAAGGTTTTGAAAGGAGAAATACATATGTTAAATGAATTTAAAAAATTTGCTTTAAAAGGAAATGTTATTGATCTTGCAGTAGGGGTAGTTATAGGAGGAGCATTTGGAAAAATTGTATCATCACTTGTTAATGACATCATTATGCCGATATTCGGCTTTATCCTTGGTGGGATAAATATTAAAGAGGCAAGCTATAAGTTTCTTAATTATGGAGCCTTTATCCAAACCATTATTGATTTCCTCATTATCTCGTTTTCAATCTTTCTGTTTATCCGTTTCTTTAATCGTTTTAAAAAGAAAGAACTTGAAGAGCCCACTGTGGAACCAACTCCAACAAAAGAAGAACTGCTTCTTACAGAAATACGCGATTTATTAAAAGCACAACAAAAATAGAACTGAAACCGAGTGATTACTATCAAGCACTCAGTTTTTTATTGGAATATTCTAGAAATAATGGTAAAGTGAATGTAGTGTAAAAATTATCCATATGTTCTAAAGGGGATGTTTGTTTGAAAGGAAATACGAATTTAGCTTTTTTTGTTTCTTTATTTGTTTTAATAGGCTTTCCATTAATTTTCCTAATAATCTCTTTGAGCACAGGAAATTGGAACTACTTGGTTTATAGCTTACCCCCTTCTTTTACAGCTGGTTTTATAGGTCTTGTGTTAACTAGACAGCAAAAGAGGAAAGAACAAAAGCAAATATTAGAAAACTAGGCGATTGCCGAGCCTTTAGGCGACAGCAGAGCCGTAGTTGCACTTATGCAGATAGGAAAGATTTTATGCTTTCCTATCTGCTAAAAAATGCTCAGAATGGTTCTGAGCATTTTTTGTGTACCTTATACTTCCCATGGTAATGCAATACTAAATTGTTGGGCCATCTTCTCGTTATCCTTTTTACGCCTCTTCCTTGTCTCGGCACGTGTCTTTGCAGATTCATGAAGCATTTTTTCTTCATCACTTTTTGGTATAACCTTTGGAACCGGCCTTGGTTTTCCCTCTTCGTCAAGTGCAACAAATGTCAAGAAAGACAGAGCACAGATATTTCTTTTACCGGTTAGTAAATCCTCAGCTATTACTTTCACAAATACCTCCATAGAGGTTCGACCCGTATATGTAACAAAAGCTTCTAGACATACTGAGCTTCCTTCATAAATTGGATGTAAAAAATCGACTGAATCAGTTGAGGCGGTGACAACCGCACTTCGGGAATGGCGCACAGCAGCTATAGACGCAACATCATCGATATACGCCATTAACTTACCACCAAATAATGTACCATGTGAATTTGTATCTGGTGGAAATACATTGCTTGTTTTTACAACAAACGATTCCTTGCAATATTTTGTCTCTTCCATAGTTGTTCTCCTTTTATTACCTTTTACCCTTATTCTACACCCTTATGCTAGATGTATTCTAAGACATAAAAAAACTTATAGTCAACGACTATAAGTTTAACAGTTTTTAGTTTACTTTTAAATGAACAAGCTTTTCTCCCCAAGGAGCCATTCCTTTTGGTTGAAAACCTGCTTTTAGATAGGTTCTTTCTGCTTCAATATTTTCTGGTTTATAGCCAACAATAATTTCATTGCAATCAGGCTTATCTTTTAGTCTTTCAATAACCTGTAGTAGAGCTGCTTTCCCATAGCCCTTCCCTTGATGGCTTTCGTCGACCATAAGACGATAAATCCAATAATTACGGTCATCTTCATCAAGACCGAACATTACAAATCCAACCATGGTTTCATCAGTATAAATTGCTAACGCTTCGAAATCAGGTAAAAATTGAACCTCAGCTATGGAATATAAATTTGAGGCAACAAATTGTTGTTGCTCTTTGCTCACACGCAAATCAATACATTGTTCCCAGTTATCTCTTGTTAATTCTCGTAGCCTTACTGTCAAAATTTTCCCTCCATCTTCGCACTCTTCCTACTGTTGCAAAGGAAGTAAGTGCTCCTCAATATATTCTAAACCGTTTCTCTCATGCCTACAATATTCTAGTATTTGTGATTTAATATTCGGAAATAGCACGATGTCATCAAGCTGATTTAAAGGCACCCAACGAACTCCAATCTGGTTTGGATCTGGATTTTTTGGTAACTTTGGCATTGAACCGTTTTTTAGTTTACAATCGAACATTAAGCTCAACCCATGTGGTCCGGAAGGATCATTTAAAGATGGAACATACTCTGAAACAAATGCTAGTTTACCAACTTCAACATCAACTGACGCTTCTTCCCAAGCCTCACGTTTGACTGCTTCAATAATCGTTTCACCTGGTTCTACCCCACCTGCCGGTAAGTTATAATGGATACCTACACGTGTAGGTTCATCAAACTCTACAAGTAGAATTGAATCGTTCTCAATAATCAATGCACAGGCTCGAACTCGGATCGGATATTTCACACTACACCCCCATAGATTCGTAGACAACATTACAATATTATGCTTTGGTACCATTTTTTTCAATATGTTTTAAAGAAAAAAATAGAATAAAAACCGCAGCCTATTGACTGCGGTATCTTTCTAGTTAAATAATTTTACTGAGATATTCGAGAAAAATTCATCGTTTACTTTTTCAATATCTTCTGTCGTTGCTTCATTATTTTCTGCTTTATCCTTTAGAGCAAGAAGATGCACTTCTCTCTCATCGAATTCTTTTTGTAACTTTTTCTGAACCATTTTTAATCCAAATGGCGGTTCAACACTTAGGAATTCTTCAATATCTGATCTTACATTCTCAATATCAGTTACGAGCTGCTTCTGTTCTTCTTTGGTAAGGTGATCCTGTTTCTCTAAATTCGATAATTGTCTTTCAAATCCGGTAATATTTTCTTCAAACTCTTCTGCTACAGCTGCATAGCCCTCTGCATCTTCAACTTTATCTGATACGCTTGAACATCCTGTCATTAAACTAACCCCAACGATAATTCCCGCTACTAGTAAACTCACTTTTTTCATAATTGTATCTCTCCTTGTGATTTTCTTTTGAACTAATCATTAGAAAAACACGGTTTGCCGCCAATAATGGCGGAAACCGATGTCTTTTCTTATACTTTAGTCGTATAAAAAAGTTAACTCTCATAAAGTATAAAAAATAAAAGTCATATGACATAGTGAACACAGTCACTTGTTTAGTCACATGACTTTTTGCAAAAGAGACTTATGCAGATTGCTTTTGTTCGAGTGCTTCCAAGCTGTACGTACGTTGTATAAAATAACCATAAATTGAAGCCAACACCTGTTGAAACAACATACCTACAACAACGGGAACGGCTACCTCAGCAGGGAAAAACGTAACAGCAATTACCGCCCCTGCGCTAATATTTCGCATCCCGCCTGTAAAAACAAGTGCAATGATTTCATCTTTTTCAAGCTTCATAAGTCTGCCAATACCCCAAGAAAACAAATATCCGCTGAATGCAACAAAAAAGACAGCTATTGCAGTTATAAGTAGTTTTAGATCCACATTTTGTAAATAAGGCGCAACTTCAGCACTATTTATCATAACAACAATACCTAAGCTAATTTTCGAAAATGGAGCAAGCTTTGGACTTAGAGTTGTTTTACAGGTCCCCTTAGTTAAATGATTTACAACCATTCCAAGTATCGATGGAAGAACAACCATGAATAAAAGACCCTTCATTATACTAAGAATATCCATTTCGACACTTCCACCTGCGAATAAAGTCAGGCTATATGGCACAACAAATGGTGAGATTAACGTGTCAACTAGAATAATAGACAGGGTAAGCGCAATATTTCCATGCTTCATTGAAACCCATATGAAACTTGTAATCCCGGTCGGAATCACTACCGCAAGTATTAAACCAGTAATTGTTAGACTATCTCCTGGAAAAGTGAGATGTCCTACAAGCCACGCCCAGCCCGGCATAAGAAGATGGAGTGTAAACAAGGCAATTAGAATCGGAAAAGGATGTGAAATCGCCTTTTGTAAGGACCTGAAATTGGAACTAAGAGACCCTGAAAACGTAATGAAAGCAAAAATCCAAGGAACTAAAAAAGATAGTGGGCTTAAATAAGTTGTTAGCAATACCCCTATTACAACGCTTGTCGGTGTAATTAACGGCATCAGCTTTTCTAGTTGTTTATTCAATTTCTGTAGCATATTTCATTCTCCTACTAATGCGGAATCCTTTACTATGGTAAACCATTAAGTAAGTATACTATTATATTAGCATTAATATGGTTGTCTAATAAACAAATTCGAAGAAGATGGGTAAAACTACCGTAACACAGAAGGACATAAGATCTCCTTATATGTACTCGTAGGAGTTGGGCGTTTATAGGCGGGTTGAGTGCCAAACTGGACTGTTGGCGGTAGAAGTTGAGTGTTCATAAGTGACCAACTAGTTAGTTCACGGTTATAGTTGGGCGTTCATCGCAATTGGCAGCACCATTTAAACTCTCTTATTTATAACATAATCAATAATAACTCTTAAAACTTCCTCCGCATTCCAAAATGTGCATTAATTTGTCCTTGGATCATTTTTCGATGCTGCTCCCGCTGGGCATTTGTTTCGTTACGTATTAATTCCTGCCTTATCTCACGGGTTTGTACACCATCTTCAATTTTATTTGCGATTTCCATCAATAGTTCAATATCTGAAAATGAATACTTTCGTATGCCACCCGAAGTCCTTTCAGGGAAAATCAGTTTTCTTTCTTCATAATATCTAATTTGTCTTTGCGAAAGTCCTGTTAACTCTTTTACAATTCCTATGTTAATTACTTTTTTATGTTTATACGACACCTCATCTGCCAATGTATGCACCACCTACTTTTACAGGCGTTCAGAATTTAGTTTTATTTTTTCAGCTGAAAAGTCAATTTAAACAAGTTCTCAAGTTCAGTCAAAGTATACGAGTCTGTTTCATTGTCTTTAACAACACCTGCTGCTACAAGTTGTTCCGTATAGTAACTCCTCATCTTTTCCATTCCCACTCTTAGTTGATTGGTCATTCTACAGCACTCCTTCTTCATTATGGAATCTGCAAATCTTCAATCCATAACATTACCAGGTAAAATCATATTATCTCTTAGGTTCCTCTTATCTTTTTATTAAGCATAGACAATATCTAATGAGAAATCAGTAAGTATGTAAGAAAGCCTAACAATCTATTTTATTTGTGGTGATACGGAAATCAGACTAAAAAAGAAAAGAAACACGAATCGTGTTTCTTCAGAGTCTTGCTAGCCGATCATAAATATCACGTAAAGTACGACACCCAAACTGTTGAGTTTTATTGATATAAATCGACCAAAGCTTCGCAGTTAATAATGCATCACCTAATGCATGATGTCTGTTTTTAATGGGAATCTGGTGATGATTGCATAATTCTTCTAATCTAGTAAACGGAAGTTCAGATTCAACAATTCTATATAGAAAGGACGTATCGATAACTCTATGCTTAAAAGGTGTTCGAAATAATTTCCAGCTCATATACTGCATAAACGCTTTTTCATGATTTGCATGGTGCGCGACTAACGGGGCTCCCTTCGAAAACTCAAAAAACTGAATAAGCACCTCTGATAAAGGGGGAGCGGATTTAAGTTTTTCTGTACTGAGTCCAGTCAGTTCACTAATTTCTTTGCTCAGTTCTTTTTCATATTGAACCAGTGAATAAAACACATTATTTTCTCGCAGTTCGTCACCTTCAACTTTTACCGCTCCCAGCGAAATAATTTCGTCTCCCTTGTCAGGAAAAAATCCGGTCGTTTCAATATCAAATACAACCACATTTAATTTTTCTAAAGGAGTTGTTAAGATATCTTCTTGTTGAAGATCACGTTGTAACTGGCGAAGAAAAGCTGTTTGTTGAAAGCTTTGCCCTTGAACTCCAGCAAGTCCACCCGTATTCAGTTTTCCTTGAAGCCCTCTTACAAAATGAATAAATGGTTCAAATGCCATCTTCAACACCCTTTAAGAAATGCAATCTCGAACAAATTGATGAATTTTCTTTCCATCCTTAAGTATTTTTTTTAGTTCTTTTTTCCTTGCCTTTTCGAGTCCCTTAACTGATAAATAATGACTTTCTTCGTACGAAGTACCTGAGAGATACGATGTATTCCTTATTTGAAGTAGTTTTAAAAAGTTGTCCTGATACTTTCTTAATTCACTTGGATACCCTTTTTTCTCTATAAGGGTGTCAATCCGTTCCAATGTTGATGTTACAAGTAAACCTTCTTTTATCGCTAAAAGGCGAATTGCGTTTACATATGGTATAAATGCAGTTTGTTTTATATCGATAGACCCCTCATAACCCCCTTTTTCTTCTACAATTATTTGCCCGAACGGTCCAATGACTCTTTTTACAAACATGATATTTTCCATAAACCGCTGAAGTAACTTGTTATCGTTCTTCTGATGTTCGTAAATAAAAACTTTTAAATCATGAAGAGACTGCTCATATCCTATTAAACATCTTGCATCGTAAAAAATTTGTAAATAACGAATTGCCTCCCAAGTGCCTTCTTCCATCCAACATGTTAGCTGTTCCTTCCATTCACTTTCAGATTTACACCAAATCCGATTTGAAGACATAACCTTCCCTTCACAAAAAGGATATCCTACCTCATACATACCGTGTGAAATCTCCTTACCTAATTCGAGAAAATATGCTTGAGTCTCATCCGAGCTATCCACATACACGATACCATGGTCCTGATCACTGAGTAGCCCTTGTTCAAACCTCCCCCCACTCCCTGTAATAAACCAGGTAAAATTACATGGTGGTTTTAGGGGCGCCATCCTTTTCAGCGCAATACATAACACATGTTTCATCACTTCATCATGAAACTGATTTAGTTTATCCGTATCTGTTTGGTATTGGAGGATATATGAATTTTTCCAGTTTCTTATCGACTCATACGTGCTAAAGTTCTCACACATCGCAACCCGTCCTTATAATGTAGCAATCCGATGACTTCCATTAGATGGGAAGGCAAGGTACCTATAATAGATACCTAGCCTATATAATCATGAACTTAGCTTATCTTCCTTCGCTAAAAATACCTCTGGATACCCATAGCTGCCATGCTCACTTACATCTAATCCCATAATTTCTTCTTCTTCGGTTACACGTAATCCTTTCATTACTTTTTTCATAACTGCAAGGATAATGAAAGAAACTACAAATGCATACGCACCAGCTGATACTACTCCCATTAATTGAACGCCAAGTTGTGCAAATCCGCCGCCGTAAAACAGTCCCGCTTGACCTACAGTTGCAAGCTCAGGAGTTGCAAAGAAACCAGTTGATAATGTACCCCATACACCAGCAGCACCGTGTACAGACAAAGCAAAAATTGGATCGTCAATTTTTCTCTTTTCAAAGAATCTTGCACTATAGAATACTAGGATTCCAGCTACGAAGCCAATGACAACTGCCGCCCAGGTGTCAACGAAAGCACACGATGCAGTGATTGCAACTAATCCTGCCAATGCACCGTTTAACATTGTTGGAACATCTGACTTTCCTAGTACCGCCCAAGAAATTAACAACGCTGCAACTGCACCAGCAGCTGCTGCTAAGTTGGTATTCATTGCAACAAATCCAAAGAATCCGGCATCAACTGAAACTGTGCTACCTGCGTTAAACCCAAACCATCCTACCCATAAAATTAAAACGCCTAGTGCTGTGTAAACTTGGTTATGACCAAAGATATTATTTGGAGAGCCGTCTTTGTTGTATTTTCCAATACGAGGTTTTAATAGAATTGTCGCAGCGAACGCAGCCATAGCTCCAGTCAAGTGAACAACTGTTGATCCAGCAAAATCTTGTTTACCGTGCTCTGCTAACCAGCCTCCGCCCCAGATCCAGTGAGCAACTACCGGATAGACAAGTGCTGCAAATAATAATGTAAACACAAGGTACACAGAAAGTTTGGCGCGTTCTGCAAATCCACCAGTTGCAATCGTGATGGCAATACCTGCAAATGCTAATTGGAACAGGAAGAATACCGATGAATTAAGTCCTAAATCAAGTTCTTCTCCCGAATAAAAGAAGTTTGAAAGCCCGACTAAAAAGTTCGCATTATCACCAAAAATAAAACCAAATCCAACTGCCCAGAATACGAGTGATGCTAAACCAAATGTGAAAATGGTTTTACCTGCAATGTGGCCGGCATTTTTCATTCGAGTAGAACCTGCTTCAAGTAATATGAATCCACCTAGCATAAAAATAACTAAAACTGCTCCCAACATTACCCACACGCTGTTCATTAAATACGTAATATCCATATTATTTCCCCCTTATAGTTACATGTTATAATTTCAAACACTTAATGTTAGAAAATGTAACATGTATTTATGATTACTTATTTTATACGTAAATAAATATAAAACGCAACAGTTTTTTGAAAATTTTTAATTATCATGTTAGATTTCATTACATGAAACCGGATACATGATTATAAATACGCCATTTTGTATATTAAATCTTTTTTTATACATAAAAAAAGGCATTACCACATACGTGATAATGCCTACTTCCTAACTTGGATCATTTTCATCCAAAGACAAAGTTGTAACCTGGGTGTATTCCCCTTTTTCGATATCATCCATTGTCGCATCCTTCTGTAAATCATCTTGGGTGTCCATTCCAACAGCAATTGTTGGTTCTTCAGTGTTATTCGTTTGTTTTTTCACAGTATACACTCCTTTCCATTTTATTTTTCCGTACTATTTAAAGACTTATCCGTATTAATCTTTCAGAAGTATTGTGTCCAGTATTCGTTTGGCAAGAATCTTATAATTATTTTTCTACAATAATTTAAATTTAGTTCCTCGTAAGAAAAAATTACCAAACTGCTTGATTTAGGCATTTTTATACGTAACAAAGAATTTTTATTAAATAATTCTCGCATTTTTATACATTTTGTTGTAAAGTTACTAGTGTTGTTTTTATATACATTAGAGAAAATGTTACTTGAGGTGAAACAAATGGCAAACCAGACACAACAAAAGCAAATTTCACAAACATTTATGGTATCTGATTACCTCCAATTTATTATTCCGTCTTTAATCGGAATTATCTTATTCGTTATTCCATTCCCCTATAATGAAGGAGTTACCATTCCAGTAGCGATTTTAGCAGGTTGGGCACAAGATTTATTAGGCGGAGCTATTCCAGGAATAATGACTGCACTAATTGTTTTAGCTGCTTTGATATCGGTAATCACATCATTAACAAAACCAGGATTTATCATGAATTCACCATTTTTAAATAAGCTTTTTTACGTAACCCCTCTTTGGCTCGTCACAAGAGTTTTAGGAGCGATCTTCGCTGTAATGGTGCTTTTTCATATAGGACCAGAAGCAATATGGTCAGAGAATACTGGAGGAACTCTTCTTTTCGATCTAATACCTGTATTATTCTCTGTTTTCTTATTTGCGGGTCTCTTTTTACCACTATTACTTGATTTTGGATTACTTGAACTATGTGGAGCACTTTTGACAAAGGTTATGCGTCCTCTATTTAAGTTACCTGGTCGTTCCTCAGTTGATGCAATAGCATCATGGTTAGGTGATGGCACAATCGGTGTACTTTTGACAAATAAACAATATGAAGATGGTTTTTATACAAAGCGTGAAGCAGCAATCATTGGAACTACTTTTTCAGTAGTCTCCATTACCTTTACAGTAGTAATTTTAGAATACATGAATTTGTCCAATTTATTTGGTCCCTTTTATTTAACAATTGTAGTTGCCGGCCTTGTGTGTGCAATTATATTACCACGCATCCCACCTTTGTCACGTAAGCCTGACACGTATTATGAGGGTGTGGAAAGCAATGCTGATGAGAGCATTCCAGAGGGGATAAGTCGATTCAGATGGGGATCAAATCAAGCAGTAATACAAGCAAAGAAAAACAGTGATTACGGAAATGTACTTAAAGGTGGTTTACAAAACGTACTTGATATGTGGTTGGGTGTAGTTCCAGTCGTAATGGCAATTGGTACTATTGCGTTAGTCATTGCAGAATATACACCACTATTCACATGGTTAGGAGTACCATTTGTACCAATTTTAAACTGGTTACAAATCCCTGAAGCTGCGGCTGCTGCACAAACGATGGTTATTGGCTTTGCTGATATGTTCCTACCCGCAATCATTGGAGCTGACATTGAAAGTGACCTGACACGTTTTGTAATCGCAGGTGTTTCTATCACTCAGTTAATCTACATGTCTGAAGTTGGTGGATTGCTATTAGGATCTAAACTACCAGTTCGATTTATTGATTTAGTTATCATTTTCTTACTGCGAACAATTATTACACTACCAATTATCGTAGTTGCTGCACACTTTATCTTTTAATGAATATCCTATAAGAAGGCGTCTCAGAATTCTGGGGCGTTTTTTTGACGCACAGGACAAGGAAAGCTTCGTCAGCATAACCATCGCACGAAGAAAATGCGTAGCATTTTCGAGGACGTGCTAACAAAGCCGTTGCCACAGGACGTGGCGCTCTTAGGCTTTGCTCCTTTGAGCAAAACTTTATATATACAACTAAACCCCTACGCAAATCGTAGGGGTTTAGTATCTTTTTATCAAATGTATTTTTCCAAAAACTCAACCATTCTGCCATACACCATTAATGCATTTGATGTTTTAGTAAATCCATGACCCTCATCTTCTAGGACAAGATATTCAACATCTTGGTCACGCTGTTGCATCGCTTCAACGATAACATCGGATTCAACCTTCACTACGCGAGGATCATTTTTCCCTTGAATTACAAGCATTGGCTTTGTCATTGAATCAATGTATGTCATTGGTGAATCTTCAATTAATTTTTCACGATCAATCACAGCATCACCGATTAATTCACGATCAGCTGCTTTCCAGTGCTCAGGTGCTGTTTCAATCGTAGTAAATAAATTACTTGGTCCAAAGATATCAACAAACGCCTTAAAACGGTCAGCATGACGACCATGAAGCAATAATGTCATGTAACCTCCATAACTTCCACCAATACAGAACCACTGATCAGACTGTGATTTACCTTGTTGGTCAAGCCAATCCATCCCAGCAATGATATCAAGACGTGGACCGCCACCCCAGTCTTTATTAACCATTTTCTTAAATGTATCTCCATATCCAGTACTACCACGGAAGTTCGGGGCAAATACTCGGTATCCTTTAGCGCTTAAATATTGAAATAACGGGCTAAAATTATTTCGCACTGCATGCTGAGGACCTCCATGCGGCCATAATATCGTGTGTCCATTATCCGTTTCTGGATTTGCAGGGAAGTACAACGCTTCTATTTCCAGTCCATCGAAGCTGGAATACGTTAGCACTTCCGGTTCCGTTAATTCCTCTCTGCCAACTCCAATAATACGGTGTTCTGTTACCTGCTTCCACTCTATTAAATCAGAACTGCGGAATAAATTTGCTGGTAAAGTAGCAGAACGTCCTAACGCAAACAATGTTCCCTTTTTACCTAAGACCAGTTTGTCTACGATATCAAAAGGAGTTTGAATTTGTTCCAACTTACCACTGCCTAAACCAAAAGAGTATAACTTATCAACAACACCACGTTCCGCAACAAAGAAAACTCTATTGTTTTTCGTATCTACCGTTAATTCAGTTAACTCATGTCCTTCAATTTCCACTATCTTTTCAAAGCTTCTAGTACTAATTTGGAACTTCGCAATATAGCTAAATTCACTTTGATAATTTGTCACAAGCAGAACATTGTCATGATCAATATACTCCACCTGCAGAACCGCATGTGCAACATCCTGAGAAGGAGTTACCGGAATATGCTCGTCATTTTTAAGAATATATCCAAATGAGCTTGTATTCCCTAATTCTCTCGAATAGGCAAAAGATGATTCATCTGGGCTGACAGAGTATAAATAGCTTGGTCCTTCATAACCCTTTAATAAGATTTCAGTCTTACCGCTTTCAACTTGTATTCGTCCAATATTTAAGAAGTTCGGGTTATCGACACTTGTTATGTAATACAGTGTTTTACCATCTTTTGAAAGATCACCGAAGTAAAACTTTTCTTCATCCTGTTCGAGTAATGGCGTTGTTTCACCACCCGTTGAAGGCAACGCAAAAATACGATTATTTTCATCACCGTCAATGTCATGCCCAACTACTAAGAAGTTTCCATTTGGCTCATATTTTACGAATGAGATCGTTTGATTGACTGTTGTTAACTGATAGGGATACATAGAATTGAGCTTCATACCCCATAGATTGTAATACCCATTTAAGTTCGTTGAAAAGGCAATCTCTTCTTCTGAAGGACTGACATCAAAATCTGTAATATTTAATGTGCGAAAATAACTTTCAATACTTGCTTTTGGAAATGATAGCATAACGAATCCCCTTTATACCTCTATTTTTATACGTTTAATGGAACATGGTCTTCCTTTGAAAAACCTTCTTGATAAATGCGACTTATAATCGATTCAATTTCAGGCTCTTCAACGGTAAGGTCTGTAATATTGTGAGTTTTTGTAAGCTGTGAAATAAGGTCAGAAGCAGAATGTTCATCGCGATTGAAACGAATCCATTTCCGATTGCCTTCCTCTTTGAAAAGCTCTCCATTCGTCACTTGTAAAGCTACCCCGTTATCCTCAACATCAACAACTAGAGTACGCATTTTCCCATACCTGGATTTTACCGCTGCTATGTCACCGTCATACACCTTTTGACCGTGATCAATTAATACCATCCGTTTACAAAGCTTTTCTATATCTTCCATATCATGTGTTGTTAAAATCACGGTAACATTGCGAAGCTTATTAATTTCTTGAATGAATTCTCTCATTTTTTCCTTCGCCACAACATCTAGCCCGATTGTTGGTTCATCTAAAAACAAAATATCGGGATCATGTAAAAGTGAAGCTGCAATATCAGCCCGCATCCGCTGCCCTAGTGAAAGTTGACGAACTGGCGTATTTAAAAATTCACCAAGTCCTAATATATCAGTGAAAGTCGCCATATTTGCTTTGTATTTTTGATCGGAGACGCGGTAAATTTCTTTAAGTAGCTCAAATGACTCAATCGTCGGCAGGTCCCACCACAACTGTGTACGTTGTCCAAACACAACACCAATATTTTTGGCGTTTTCTTTACGATTTTCATAGGGAACGATGCCATTTACCTTAATTGAACCACTTGATGGAACTAGAATACCCGTTAGCATTTTGATCGTTGTTGACTTTCCTGCTCCATTAGGGCCAATATATCCAACCATCTCTCCTTTTTCAATCGAAAAAGATATATCATTAACCGCTTCCTTTGTAACAAATTGGCGGTTTACAACACTTTTTAATGCTCCCATGAGCCCAGTTTCCCTTTTTGCAATCTTAAATTCTTTTCGTAGATTCTGTACCTCAATAATCGCCAAGACAGTTCCTCCTTTCTTAGAAAAGCGCAAGCGCCTTGGTCAGCCCCGACAAGCGCTGGAGCTAGACATCAAGACTAAGTTTGAAATTCTATTCTTTCTTTTTTTAAACAAACTTACTCATATTACGAACCAGCACTTTTATATCGACTCAACCCTAACATCCATACATAATACGCTAGAACAAAAAACACAATCCCTACAAGTGGCGTTAAATAACCGATGTATGAAGGAAAATGAGGAGTACCTTTATCCAATAGAACGGAAGCCGGAAAGTAGTTTACAAACCCAAATGGCACAACAAACGCTGTCACCCATTGGACCATTTTCGGATAAATATTGAGTGGATAGTTTGTTAGATTTCGAGCAGGATACATGACCACCCAATAAAAACGTTCAGATTTTGTCGTCCAGAATGCAATCGCTGAGATAAATACGAGTAATCCCCCTTGGATTAATACTCCCCCAATGATAGCCCCCAGTAAAAACAGTATATTACTAATCTGCCATTGAATGTTGAGAGCATTGCTTACCCAAATAAAAATACCGATACTAAAAATAAATTGCCCTGCAGCACCTATATCAAACTTCATTGCCATGAAATGAAAGAATGGATTAATAGGGCGTACTAGAAATCTGTCAAAGGTGCCATTCACAATATATGTATCTAAACTACGAAAATGGAAAAACAGGATGATACAAAACCCCCACGATAAAACTGCCAGAGCAAAGAGAAAGAGAAGTTCATAGAAGTTCCACATTCCCAATTCCTTAAATTGATAAAGCATGACCCACATTGTTACCGCAGTTCCTGTATAGGCTGCAACCATACCTACAATTCTCATAATAAACGCAAAGCGATATTGCATTTGAGCACGAACTCCTGCAGAAACAAGGCGAAAATATAATTGAATGTAATCTACTATTCTTTTCATTCTTCACCCTCCCTGCACTACGACTTTACTAGATGCCTTATGCCATACAAAACGAAGGATGCCATAAGTGATAATAACCCAGAAAACCTGGATGCCTAATGAAGTGAGAATTTCACTACCTGATATCTCCTCAATAAAAATAGCATTTGGTATGAAATAGATACCTTGGAACGGTAGATACGTAGCAAACGTTTGCAACCAACCTGGAAAAAACCATAGCGGGATAACAGAACCAGATAAAAGTGACAATGAAAAATAGAAGATATCCTCAATTCCACCTGTTTCGATTAACCAAAATGTAAATAAACCAAAGGTTAATTCAATGCAATATCTGATCAGGAATCCTAAAAATCCTGACACAATAAACAATAACCAGGTAGTCCACGAAGTTGGTAACGTTAAGTCTACAAAGAAAAACAACACAACATATAATGGGACAAGTGCTGTTAGCATATAAAACGCGACACTGCCAAAGTCGGCAAATAAATAGCGTAATGGTACGTCAAACGGCCTCATTAACTCAAGTGCTATATCCCCTGTTCGCACCTTTTCCTGCAGCTCCCAAAGTGGTGTACCTGCCCCATTGACCGCACTAAGAAACTGGCTAACTACTACATATGTAAGCATCGCGGTAAGTGTAATACCTTGCGCCTCTTCTTTTCCGCCGTAGAGTGCAAACCAGATAGACATCCACATTAATAGAAAAATAATGTTAGAGATTAGCCGGGTCCACACATCAAAGCGATAGGCTGCTGACCTTAAAAACGCTTTTCTTGTAAAGGTCAAATACATTCGTACTGAATCCATCTGTTCACCTCTGACTATTTGGTAATACGAAAGGCCAACCTCTCACCTAGCTAGAAGTCAGCCATTTCCGAGTTTTCTATATAGTAGCATAATTTCTAGTAACCGACTAGATAGTATCTATTAATAACCTCTTAACCTAATTTTTCAAATCGGATTGCCAATTGTTCAATAAAGATAGAAACTACTGTTCCAAGAATTAGCCCATTATTTAATATAGACGCTACAATTGGTGATATTTGTTCAAAAGCTTCCGCAGACACAAACATTGCACCGATTCCAACAAATAAAGAGAAAGCGATTATTAATCTTGAAGAGCTTTTATTCTCAATCAAATCAAACTCCTGAAAAGCCGGGACCATTAAGTTTGCAAAAATAATGAATACAGTAGCATATCCTACAGGTGTTGGAAGTGCTGAAACAAAGATCATCACATGAGGAAAAAAACTAATGGAAATTAAAAATATACTTCCTAAAATAAATGGAAGACGAGAAGTAATTTTTGTAGTTGCAATAAAACCCGCAGCTCCTGAAATCGGCACACTCGCAACGGCAGAAAATAACCCAGCTAAGAGCTGGTTGATACCCGCTATAAACCCTGCAGGACGATATCTGGTCTTCTCGACAGGAACTTCTTGAGCTTTCAGGACTTGTTCTACTACTCGAATACTTGCAATTAAATTAGTTAATAAAAGCAATGTTACTAAGACAGATGTTGCAACCATACCTGTATCAAAAGTTGGTAAGCCAAAAGCGAAAGATTCAGGAACTGAAATTATATGTGCTGAAGGTACCTGAATCGGATCTGTTAGACCAAACAAAGCAAATATTCCCCAACCAAGCGCTAAACTAAATAGAACTGAATATTGCTTTAAAGCTCTTGGTCCCTTTTTCGAAAATACAAATGAAAAGATAATCAGAACTACACAAATACCTAGAATTTTTAAATCCACCGTGTATTTTCCACGATAGCCAATCCCTAATATTCCCTTTAAAAAAGACCCGCTCAACTGCGAAACCAACAAGATTAAATAAACACCTGTCACAACTGGTGTAAATAGTTTTGATATGCGGTCAATAATGCCGAAAACGCTCAATATCATAAAAAGGATTCCACTTATAAGAATACCCGACTGAATTGCACGGAGTGTCTCTTCCCCTGAACCATAAAGAGTTGGACCTAAGCCCGCATAAATGATAAAAACTCCCCACCATAGACCGGCAGGCCCTTCGTTTATCGGTAACCGATGACCAAAATATACTTGAAGCAAACTGGATAACCCTAACACGAGAAAAGTTCGTTGAACAAACCCTGCAGTTTCCACAAGATCCATTCCATATATACTAGCAATAGCTATTGGAGCCACAATTGAGCTCGCTACAATAAATGCTAACCATTGCAATGCACTAAAAAATAGTTTCATAAAAATCGCATCCTTACACTCATTTCCGTACTAATTGTAGCATAACGCATTTCATTTTCGTGTAAGCGACTAAGTACTGTTATAATAAAAATATGTTTACTAGTTGGAGGGAATACATATGATTCGTTTTGGAGTTATTGGAACAAATTGGATTACGGAAGCATTTTTACAAGCAGCATCTGAAATAAAAGATTTCAAGCTAACCGCGGTATATTCAAGAACTGAGGATCGAGCAAAAGAGTTTGCAGAAAAACACGGTGCTACACTCACTTTTACCTCAGTTGAAGAAATGGGAAAAAGTAATGAAATTGATGCTGTCTACATAGCAAGTCCAAACTCTTTTCATTCTACTCACGCGATTATACTAATGAATCATGGCAAGCATGTTCTATGTGAAAAACCAATTGCATCTAATACATCAGAGTTGCAAGAAATGATCTCAGTTGCGAAGAAAAACAATGTGTTACTAATGGAAGCTTTAAAATCAGGATTTCTCCCATCATACAGGAGTATTCGTGAAAACCTATATAAAATTGGGAAAGTTCGGCGTTATTTCGCAAGCTATTGTCAGTATTCTTCCAGATATGACGCTTATAAAAACGGAACTGTTTTGAATGCATTTAATCCAGCTTTTTCAAACGGCTCACTTATGGATATAGGCATTTACTGTGTGTATCCGATGATTCAGTTGTTTGGTCGTCCTCAAAAGGTAAAAGCCAGTGGTTTAATGCTTGAATCTGGCGTTGATGGTGAAGGTAGTATTCTTGCACATTATGAAGACCTTGAAGGAACAGTCATCTACTCTAAAATAACAAATTCCTATATTCAATCCGAAATCCAAGGTGAAGAAGGCAGCATATTAATTGATAAAATAAGCTCACCTGAAAAAGTAGAGATTCATTACAGAGATGGTAGAGTTGAAGACATCTCACAACCACTTGACCATGATTCGATGTACTATGAGGCAAAGGAATTTATTGAACTACTACAAAGTGAAACGTATGAATCTAGTATTAATTCATATGAAAACTCATTAGCAGTTATGGACGTCTTAGATGAAGCACGCAGGCAGATGGGGTTGGTATACCCTGCGGATAAATAAATAAGAAAAGCGCATGCGCCTTGGTAGAGGAACATCGACTAAATGCCGCCACGTCCTGTGGCGAACGCCGATGTCAGCACATCCTGTGCAAGTCCGACAAGCGCTGGCCGACTAATGTTGCCACGTCCTGTGGCAACGTCGGTACTAGCACGTCCTGTGCGTCGGAACCCTGACGAGGAGGCTCGAAAAAAAGCAAAGCTTCTTTCCTGCGAGGATTATCCTCACGAAGCATTCCTTAGTGTTGCCGCCGCAGGAAGGGTGAAGCGACCTCGAGCTGCTTAAAAGCATAGCTTTTGCGCAAGATACTCGAGGAAGTTTATTCAGGTAGGAAAACTGGCTAGGCGCTGGAGCTAGACAGCAAAACTAAGTTAAATACTTTCTTATCTCATATAAAAAGATGCTAACTCCTTATGAGTAGCATCTTTTTTCAGTTGGCATCTAAGCCTCCATTTGCAATTTCACTTCATGCGTTACCTGTTTTGATGGCTTTGTTAATGTAAAGAAAAGAACTGTACCAAGAAGCGAGGTACTTGATAAAATAACCCCTAACGGAACTGCTGTCGTTTCATTAATTCCTACAAGAGGTGCTACCATTGAGCCGATAATAAGAGGCAGCATTCCCAGGACAGCACTAGCACTACCAGCACGATGGCCTTGATGCTCCATCGCCAAGGCAAAAGAACTTGTTAGAATCATTCCCATTGACATCATGTAAAAAAAGATGGGGATCACAATCATAGCAAGCGGCCCTTGGATAATCGTCATCGTAAGAAGCAATAAAGTTGCACAGTTTGAAGCAATCACCGCGACTCGTAACAGCTTTCGTTCGTGAAACTTATCTCCAAGTCTACCTACTAGAAAACTTCCTGTAATAATCGCCAGCCCATTTATTCCAAACAAAACACTAAACACCTGTGGTGAAACGTCATAAATCCCTTGATAAACAAATGGAGTCCCGGAAACATAGGCAAAACTGCCACCGTGTACAAATCCAACAATGAGTGCGTAGCCTATGAATGATCGATCCTTAACAAGACTTCCCATTGTGCGAACTGTATGTTTGATTGAACTCGGACTCCTCTTCTCTGGTGGGAGTGTTTCTTTCAGTCGGATTCCTATAACAGTAACGATTAAAAAGCCTAGTAGCGTTAAAAAGAAGAATAACGTATGCCAATCTGCAAATGGAAGCAATAGGATTGCCCCACCAGTCATCGGTGCAATCATTGGTGCTGTTGAGTTAATAACCATTAACAACGCAAAAAACTTTGTCAACTCTCTTCCACTAAATACATCTCTTACAACAGCACGGGATAAAACAATCCCCGCTGATGCGGTTAATCCTTGTAAAAACCGAGCAACCAATAATGTCGTAATATTAGGTGCGAGAGCGCAAAGAAGTGATGCAATTGCAAATAGACTAATAGATATTACGATTGGTTTTTTTCTACCTTGCGAATCACTAATGGGCCCAATGATTAATTGACCGATTGCAAGACCTACTAAGCAGGCTGTCAAACTTAGCTGAACTAATGAGGCACTTGCTCCTAGGTCCTCTCCGATTTCCGGGAAACTCGGTAAATACATATCAATATTAAACGGCCCTAATATACCGAGCATGCTCAATAGAAAGGCAAGAGCAATCCGCTCTTTTCCTGTTGGGTTTTTAAGCATAGGTCACCTTTCCTTCCATGTCCCTGTTTTCTTTTATCCATATTTTATAGGTTGCTATGTAGTGGATTTATTTTACCATATATATAATATTTCGTTTTTATTCACTGAAATAAGTAAAGCGTTTTCTTTGTTGCAATAACAGAACGAACACTTTGTGAAAAATATTTTTTTGAGTACTTCTTTTTGACGAGTTTAATATACTTTAAATCCAAAACAAGCTGTTAACTCCGTTTGAAGTTAGCAGCTTATTTTTTAAAAATTCTTCAATGCATCTGAAATTGGTATGTCACCACTCACAAGGTCAAAGGAACGATAGAATGTATTTTGTTCTGTTAGAGCAGCTACAATAGTCTTCGCTACATCAGTCCGAGGGATTGAGCCTCTCACCAGTTCTTCTCCTATTGTAACTTTTCCAGTGCCATCCTCGTTTAAAAGGCCACCTGGACGAATGATGGTATACGTTAATTCACTTAAAGCGAGCATTTTATCTGCATAATGCTTTGCAACGTAATAAGGTCGAATTGCTTCGTTCCAATTTTCTCGCTTATGGGCTCCTAAGGCACTAACCATAACAAATCGTTTTATCCCAGCCGTTTCAGCTGCTTCAATTGTTTTAACCGCACCATCAAGGTCGATCAAAAGAGTTTGGTCAGCCCCTGTATGACCACCCGAACCAGCTGTAAAGACAATTGCATCACAACCATTTATTGCTTCAACAATCTGCTCAACTCCGGCAGCTATACTTGCCACCACGGTCTCGACACCTTTATCATCAAAATATGCTAACTGCCCCTGCTTCCGTACCATTGCTCTCGGAGTGTGCACACCACTTTCAACGAGTTGGTCTATTAATAACTTTCCGATTTGTCCATTTGCACCAACAACACATACCTTCATGTACCTAGCCCCTTTCCTTGAATTTCCTTTATTATGTCAATTCTAAGACCATATAGCAAATGGTGTGCTTGTGGTTTACTTTCAATAACTCCCTACTAAATAGAATATATAAATTTAGATAACAAACACTATAGAAAACTTAAAAAGGGAATGTTTACAATGGATATTCTTGAGCTAGCTATACGAGTAGCACTTGGATTTATTGTTTTATTTTCACTCGCTCGAATTATGGGAAGAAAAGAAATTAGTCAAATGACATTTTTTAATTTTGTATCTGCAATTGCAATTGGCTCTATTGCAGCAAACCTTGTAGTTAATCAAAACTTAAGTATACGGAATGGAGTTTTAGCACTCATCGGTTGGACGATTTTTACATTGGCGATGGATATAATTGATATTAAATCGAAAAAGGCGAGAAAAATTACAACTGGAACTCCTCAGATAGTAATAAAGGATGGAAAGATCGTAGAGAAATCACTCAGGAAATTGCGTCTTGATCTTGATTCTTTAACAGCCATGCTACGACAGAAAAATATTTTTTCCATGACCGATGTGAATTACGCAATTCTAGAGACTGATGGAAAATTATCGGTAATGCTTAAGGAAGAAAAACTACCAGTAACTAAAAAAGATATGAATATACTTAGTGGTAGTCAAAAAGTTTATCCTCTACCAACTGAAATTGTCTCGGATGGTAAAGTGTTGACAAAAAATCTATCTAAACTCAATCTCGACCAAGAGTGGTTAACCAAACAACTTCAAGAAGCTGGGATAGAGTCTATTGACACTGTCATGTACGCTGAAGTACAACAAGATGGTTCTCTCTTTATAGATCGTAAAGAAAATATTTTTCATTAAATAAAACATATTTGCTAATACTAACTATCTACATAAAAAGGATTTGGAGGAACAGTCATGAACAAACATGAATCAATGCAACAACCACTCGATACAGGAAAACTTACAAATAAGCATTACGGAATGCCTAATGACAAACAAACAGAGGAAATTATGGAAGAAGCCAAGAATCGCAATAAGTCGAAGTAAAGGCTTTGTATATCGCATTAGAAACTGCCTGGTTGCCAGGCAGTTTCTTTATTCTTCCTCTTTATTTCTTGTGGCCTTTATTAAACGGAAAATCTGTGACGTTGTTGTTTGAAGGTTTGCTTGAGCTATTTCAGGCTGCATAGCTTTTTCAAGAGACATTGGTTCGTTTGTAATTGAAAAACATGAAGTGATTCCATATTCATGTAGTATAGATGTATCATAAGTTGTTGAACCTGCTAGCGCTATTACAGGGATATTTTTATTACGCGCCAGTTTTGAAACACCAATCGGTGCCTTTCCCATTGAAGTTTGTCCATCTAACCTCCCCTCACCAGTAATTACAAAATCTGCTCCTTCCATATGCTTTTCCATTTGTATAGCATCAAGGACTATTTCTACTCCTGATTGAAGGGTTCCATCTAAGAAACCAAAGAATGCTGCTCCTAATCCACCTGCCGCACCAGCTCCTGGGATACTATTTATGTCTTGATTCATACTCGTTTTTACAACCTCAGCAAAATGCTTTAACCCATTATCAAGCTCTTCTATCGTTTTTGAAGTAGCACCCTTTTGAGGACCATATACGTATGCTGCTCCATTTGGTCCACAAAGTGGATTTGTTACATCACAGGCGATTCGAAAAGTACAATTTTGTATAGAGGTATTAAGACTTTCTATTTCTATTTTTTCTATAGTTTGGAGAATCTGACCACCTAGACCTACCTGTTTACCGTTCTTATCTAAAAATTGAATGCCTAACGCTTGTAACATACCTATCCCTGCGTCATTTGTAGCACTTCCGCCCAACCCGATAATAAACTCTCTACAGCCTCTATGGATTGCATCTAAAATTAATTCTCCGACGCCATAAGACGTAGTTTCTAAAGGATTTCGTTTCTCTACAGGTACAAGTGTAAGTCCACATGCAGAAGCCACTTCTATCACTGCTGTTTTGCGATCGCCTGTTATTCCGTAGGTTGCGATTACTTTATCTTGCAGAGGACCTGTAACCTCTACATCTATTTTGGTTCCATCAGTTGCTTGCACTAACGCATCTACCGTACCTTCCCCACCATCGGCAAGCGGTAAACGTATTATCTCGGAATTAGGGTATACTTCCTTTACTCCTTCAGCTATCGCTTGACTACCTTCTATTGATGACACGCTTCCTTTAAAAGAATCAATAGCAATTAGAACCTTCATGTCTGGGCTCCTCACTTTTTGAAGTCATATTGTATAGTTCTATGGCTGTTTTTGGTTTTCCTGCTTTGTGGTTGTGTATAGAGGATCATTTTTGTTTGTATGCTCTGAGATATACAGTTGCTGAATATGTTACTGAGCACAAAAGCAAATCTGTAGTTGGATGGACTTCGGAGAATGGGAGATTTATATGTGGGCGCGGGACATAAATTTCGGTGAACGGGACATTTATTTGTTGGCACGGGACATATCATCGGAGAATGGGACATTTATTCGTACTCGCGGGACATTTCCTCGAATGAACGGGAAATTTATTTGTTTGCGAGGGACATATCATCAGAGATGGGACATTTATTCGTATTCGCGGGACATTTCCTTGAACGAATGGGACATTTATTCGTTGGCACGGGACATATCATCAGAGAATGGGACATTTATTCGTACTCGCGGGACATTTCCTCGAACGAACGGGACATTTATTCGTACTCGCGGGACATTTCCTCGAACGAACGGGACATTTATTCGTATTCGCGGGACATTTCCTCAAACGAATGGGACATTTATCCGTACTCGCGGGACATTTCCTCAAACGAACGGGACATTTATTTGTTTTCGAGGGACATTTCCTCGAACGAATGGGACATTTATTCGTATTCGCGGGACATTTCCTCGAACGAACGGGACATTTATTTGTTTGCGAGGGACATATCATCGGAGAATGGGACATTTATTCGTTTTCGCGGGACATTTCCTTGAATAAACAAGAAATCCTTATTTGCAGACATACTTTCATGAAGGTTATTTATTAGATTCTAAACTTTGAAAAATAATTTTGTAAAAGTAAAAGGATTTTCCTATGAATTATCGAATATTTGTGTTAAAGGAGTGAATATATGAAAATAATTAAACATCGTACTATTCCATATCGAATAATTATTGATGAAGTACTGTTAAGGAGATTGACGCATGGCCATAATAAACTGTCAGTTATAAATGAAGACTTACTTAACAGGCGAAAAGGTTTCAAAGGTGAACAAAATATTGATTACTATCTACAAAGAATGAATAAACAGTATTACATGGTCTTTCATGATCTTCGTTTAACGATTGGCCATGCAACCTTCCAAATCGACACCCTCTTACTCTCTCGATTTTTAGCCTTAATTATCGAGATCAAAAACTTCTCTGGTATCCTTACATTTGATACAAAATCCAACCAATTCACACGTACTTATAACAATGAAGAATCAGGCTTTAAAAACCCTATTTCACAAGCTTCTGAACATCGAGAACTTTTTATCAACTGGTTACATTCCAACAATATCTTTAATCTGCCAGTTGAATATGTTGTCGGAATAAGTGAGCCCTCAACTCTAATTAAAGCTCTACCAGGTAGTGAGAGTATCTATCAAAAAGTACTTCACTTCGATCACCTTAAAAGCAAAATTAGTAACTTCGAAGGTAAGTATATCAAACCTGTGTTAGACACAAACACACTTAATCAATTAAGTGAAGAACTTTGCCAATCCCATTTGCCCTTCCGACCTAAAGATCCCTTATCTATCTATGGATTAAAAAAGAAAGAAATTATAAAGGGTGTTGCTTGTCTAACATGTAGTTTCATCCCTTTACAAAGAACTTATGGAAGGTGGTATTGTCCACGCTGTAAGTGTTTTTCAACTAACGCACACAATTTATCTCTTCTTGATTACTTTGTAATAGTTAATCCAACCATAACAAATAAGCAGGCTAGAGAATTTCTCCGTCATGATAATAGGAAATCCATGCATAGATTATTAACCTCATCCGGATTACATTTCACAGGTGAGAATAAAGGCCGTCTATATTATCCTTTTTCTATTCAATCTTATTTATCTATGATTGATACAAAGAATACCTAGCGATGTAAGGTTAATCTTTGTACTTGAGGATATATTTCCGGTTGGTTGGGACATATTTCTTAATGGACTGGACAAATCGCTAGATGAATGGGACATATATCTAAACGCACGGGACATATCGCTAGATGAATGGGACATATATCTAAACGCACGGGACATATCCCTGGATGAATTGGACATATTTATAAACGCACGGGACATATCTCTTGACGAGTGGGACATATTTCTTAACCAAAAGGACAATCTTACCCACCCTTCCATAATGAAAAAAAGATGCTGATCAAGTCAGCATCTTTCATCTTACAATCCCCTTATCAATCGCCTTCACCAATGCTCTAGCCGCCTTTTTAACAGTACCTCGATGATCTTCAATGTATTCCTCAGCAATTCCTCGAATTTCAAGTGTGAACTTCGATGTAGATTGGCAAACATATAGCATTCCCTTTAACACTCGCGCACGGTGTTTTCCTTCCCAAACAGATAAAGATCCCTTTAAAAGAGGATAGAAACAAAGTGCCTCAATTGCATAATCTCGAACAATTGTACTTTTATCAGTTTCAATCAGTTCTACTAACTTTGGTAATAATGAATGAATCTTTACTGGAATGTGAAAAGCAAGCAGCGCTAAAGCATGCATGGCTTCCCACCGTACTCTGGTAGTTTTATGTGATAACAAGGGCAAAAGCCGACCAGCAAACGGTAAAACAATCTTAGGCTTCACCTCGGCTACCTTAGTAAGTACTTCTGCACAGTCTCCCACGAGAGCAGCATTTTCGCTTGATAAAGAATCGGCAATTTCTTGTAACAATTCAGGATTTGTAATACAGGCATTCGCTACTCTACGGTTGCCTTCTTCTGTCTTTTCTCCTAACTGTGAAGATAATCCAGTGATAAGTTTCACCTTATACACCTACTTACGAGAATTTTGCATCGATGTTTTTTAGATGTAATTCGTCTTTTTCCTTAACAAGCAAACTTCCTAACACAAATGCAACGAGTGATAGTAGCACAGGAAATACAACCGAATGCATACCAAATGGTTCAGGTGAGAATGTATGAATAAGGATATAACTTCCTACACCAATTATAATAGACGCAACTGCACCGTACTTATTACCATGTTTCCAATATAAACCTAGGACGATTGGCCAGATAAAAGCAGCTTCAAGTCCACCAAAGGCAAATAAATTTAGCCAAATTAATAAGTCAGGTGGATTAACTGCCATAAAAAAGACTAAAATACCAATCACCGCAGTAACTGTAATACTTAGTTTTTTCACCACTTTATCTGAAGCATCAGGTTTAATGTAATTTAAATATACATCTTTTACTACTGTAGAACTGACTAATAATAATAAAGAATCTACGGTTGACATGATTGCAGCCATTGGAGCTGCCAGAACAACTCCTGCCAGCCATGGCGGGAGAACTTCCATCGCAAGTAGAGGCATAACTGTGTCTGCGACTTCAACTCCTGGTATAACAACCCTTGCAAATACACCTGAAAGATGCATGCCAAGCATGATGAATCCAACAACTATCGTTCCTATGATCATCGCACGATGCATGGCTTTTGCATGCTTGTACGACATTGCCCGAACAGCCACCTGTGGTAAACCAATAACGCCGACCCCTACTAGTATCCAAAAAGACGAAACATACGCCGACGTAAGAGAGCGATCAGGCCCATACGGAGAAACCAAATTCGGATTTTCCGCGACTAATTCCTGCATAATATTTGGTATTCCGCCACCAGCAATAATGGTTCCAATTAGGATAATCAAAGTTCCAATAAACATAATAATTCCTTGAATACTATCAGTAAGCGCAACAGCCCTAAATCCGCCTATTACCACATACACCATGACAGAAGCTGCAAAAATAAATAAAGCAGTAGTATACGAGAGTCCAGTTAACGACTCAATAAGTCGACCTCCCCCTACCCATTGGGCAGCCATAGCCGAAAATAAAAATACGATGATACTGCCTGCCGAGAGAAGCACAACCCATTTACAGTTGTATCGTTCCTTTAAAAAGTCTATGAGTGTTACTGCTTGAATTTTACGAGAAACGATTGCAAACTTCTTTCCTAAAACAGCTAGTACAAAATAACCAGTCACTACCTGGATCATAGAGAGCAATACCCAACCAAGGCCGATATTATAAGCTGCTCCAGGTCCTCCAATAAAACTACTTGCACTTCCGTAGGTTGCCACCATCGTCATCGCAAGCACAAAGCCACCTAACTCACGACTTCCAAGGAAGTATTCTTGAAGAAACCCTGTTGTTGTTTGCACATGTTTTGAAGCATATAAACCAACAACGAAAATAACAATTAAAAAGATAAGTAAAGGGGTGACAACTTCCCAATTCATACAGAGTCTCTCCCTTCCTCATCATCAAAAGGAACTTCCTTAAAGATACCTTTAACTAGGATGATTACTAGAACAACTACGACGATAAATCCTAAAACACAACTGTAAAAGAACCAGCTAGGCAATCCTAAAATATATGTATACTCTTCGACAGGCTTAGACCCTAAACCATAAGCAAATCCAAACCACCATAGAAAATTAAATAAAGCTAGCCCAATTCCATACAAAGCCTCTTTATTGGAAACCTTGTATCGTGGATCACCACTATTTTTTCCTTTGTTCATTACTACTTCTCCTTGCTAAAATTGAGACGTGTATTTTCTATTCTCCATCCTACCAAAAAACTCCTCCAAAGAAAATAAACCTTATCTTTACACTATTCTACCTCTTTTAATTAGCTGCTGTCTCAACTGCTCTGGGACAAGACTTCCCCCTGTTCCCCACACTAAATGAATCGCTTTTTTTGCTTCCTTAAATGGGGTGTAGTAATCCATTAATACTGGACCCTTCATACCTGCTAGAGCGGAAGGCTCAAGAAATATATTTTCGCTATCGTATAAAAGTGAAAGTAATCTAAGCAATTCTTCATCCTTTATTGTATAGATACCATTTAAAAGCTGCTCCATAAGTTTACCAACAAACCCAGATGGTCTTCCAACAGCGAGTCCATCTGCTTCTGTCTGGTTGGTAAGGTTGAAGTCCTCAACTGATACATTTTGATGCATTTTTGTAACAAGCCCTACTAACATACATGGTGATTGAATTGGTTCTGCAAAGAAACAGTGTACATGTTCACCAAATACCCGTTTCAATCCAAACGTAACACCTCCAGGTCCCCCTCCAACTCCACAAGGAATATACACAAAAAGTGGTTGTTCCTTAGAAATGGGTATACCTAAAGAATCAAGCTGTTCTCTAACCTCTTGAGCTGCATGCGAATATCCAGCAAATAAGAGATTGGAATTTTCATCATCAACAAAGTATGTAAATTTATCCCTTGCAGCCTCTTCTCTTGCCTTTTCTACCGCTACTGAATAATCAGATTGGTGTTCAACAACTTTTACTCCATGCTTTTTGAGTAGTTCCTTCTTCCATTCCTTTGCATCCGCAGACATATGGACTACAACCTTAAACCCGAGTTTCGCACCTATCATTCCAATGCTCAGACCTAGGTTACCTGTCGATCCCACAGAGATCGTATACTTTTGAAAAAGCGCCTTTGCTTCTTCTGATAGTAGTATTGTATTTTTTTCATCATTGGGTTTTAGAAGTCCATTTTCTATTCCAAGCTTTTCAGCAAATGCAAGTACTTCATGAAAGCCGCCGCGAGCTTTAATTGAACCAGCTACAGGTAACAAGTCATCCCTTTTTAATAACAAACGTCCATTTATCTCAGTTTGATATTGTCTTTCAAGTAAAACCTTCATATGAGGAATTTCGGTAATTGGAGAAACGATCTCTCCGTTAGATGTCTCGGGAAAGGCTGAATGGATGAGATCCTTAGACCTGTTAAACCTACCTGCTGCCACATCAATTATTTCTTCCTCTATACCATTAACAGGGAAACATGGTGTAGAAAAATAATCTGGATTCTTCCAAAACTCCGGTTGCTGCCTAATGACCTCCTGTAAAATTGGGTATTGCTTTAGTACATCTTTTAACTTTTTCAACTACAATTTCCTCCCCTCTGACAAAGAATATATTTCCATTTTAATGCAAACAGTAAGATTGTCACAATTACCAAGGAGGTAAAATAATGAATATCCAACGTGCACAAGAAATCGCAGCTTCACCTGAACTAGCGAGTGTTACATACAATGGCATCCAAGTGTATATTCAACATGTCGATGAGCAAAAGGAATCGGCACGGATTTTCCCGCTTGATGAACCACAAAATGAACAGGAAGTACCTGTCACTAGTCTTGAAGAAAATTAATACTGTCTGTTTTTTCGACTGGAATACTACGCCGTGAACACTTTCGGTCGGTTAGATTTAGTCTTATCGACCGAACTTTGGCTTGTTCTGCTTTCTCGGGCAGTTAGACTCGTTCTTATCGACCGAATTCCGCTTGCTACTATTTCTCGGGCAGTTAGACTCGGTCTTATCGACCCAACTCTCGCTTGCTCCTCTTTCTCGGGCAGATAGACTCGCTCTTATCGACCAAACTCTCGCTTGCTCCTCTTTCTCGGCAGTTAGACTCCTTCTTATCGACCGAATTCCTGCTTATTCCTCTTTCTCGGACAGTTAGACCCAGTCTTATCGACCGAACTCCCGCTTGTTCCTCTATCTCGGGCAGTTAGACCTGGTCTTATCGACCGAACTCTTGCTTGTTTCGATTTCTCGGGCAGTTAGAACCGGTCTTATCGACCGAACTCTTGCTTGTTCCGTTTTCTCGGGCAGTTAGAACCGTTCATATCGACCGAACTCTTACTTGTTCCAATTTCTCGGGCAGTTAGACACGTTCTTATCGACCGAGGTCTTACTTATTCTGTTTTCTCGGGCAGTTAGACACGTTCTTATCGACCGAACTCTTGCTCGTACCAATTTCTCGGGCGATTAGACATGCCAAACTAGGTCATAAATGACAAAATACTCCCCACCATAATCTTTTTTTTCAAGAAAAAAGCTACCCAAGGATCTCTCTCAGGTAGCTTTCAACTTACTCTTCAGTTTCTACTTCATCTGTTTCATTGTATTTATATTGTGAACGATCTACTGGAGTAAACCCGTCTGGTGCATAGAAACGAAGTAGATCTCCGTTTACTACTTTATCTGAAGTAGCTAGTTTTTCTTCAACGATGTCTTGATATCGTAACGCAATTGCATTTTCGTCCATTTCAAGACCTGTTGTTGAATCATAGAACTTACCATCCACTGAAGTAATTGTCGGACTTACAAAGTCTCCATTACGGAATGGTACGACTTCGTCATGTTGCTCTGATAATAAATCAGTTCCAAATTGAACATAATCTTTTGTATCAGTACCTAAAAGGTGTAGAAGTGTAGGTAAAAGGTCGATTTGACCACCATATTCATGGTTTACGCCACCCTCCATACCAGGTACACGAATGAACAATGGAACACGCTGTAAAGAAGCATTATCAAACGCTGTGATTTCTTCTTTTTCTAGCACTTGTGTCATTGCTCTATTATGGTTTTCAGAAATACCGTAATGGTCACCATACATGACAATGATGGAGTTGTCATAAAGACCTGATTCCTTTAAGTCTGTAAAAAATTGCTCAAGTGCTTCGTCAGCATAACGAGCAGTTTGGAAATAACGGTCTACTGAACGGTCACCAGTTGTATGAGGATCAATTGTTGCGTCCTCTTCATCAAGCAAGTATGGGTAATGATGCGTTACAGTTATAAATTTTGTATAAAACGGTTGTTGTAATGTCTTTAATAACTCAAAAGATTGCTCATAAAACGGTTTATCCATTAAGCCATACTCTGCAAGGTCCTCAGGATTCATATCGTAGTAGCTAGAATCAAAGAAATGATCATAACCAAACGATTTATAGATTTCGTTACGATTCCAGAAACTACCTGAGTTTCCGTGGAATACTGCAGAAGTGTAACCTTGTTGACCTAAAATTGCAGGCGCAGCTTGGTACGTGTTTAGCCCCTTCGTAGTGAAGGCTGAACCCTGTGGTAAACCATATAATGAATTTTCTAAGATAAATTCGGCATCAGCTGTTTTACCTTGAGCTGTTTGATGGAAGAAGTTATCAAAGTAAAGTGTATTCTCTTCTTCTGTTAATGAATTTAAAAATGGTGTTACTTCTTCACCGTTTAATTCATAATCAATTAGGAAGTTTTGAATGGATTCAAGGTGAAGATAAATCACATTCATTCCTTTACCAGCACCAAAGTATTCTGGATTTGGAGCTGCATAGTTTGCTTTTGTATAGTTAATTACTTCTGTGCTATCGTTACTGTCAGCCATTGCACGTTGAGTAGAAGCCTTCGTACTTTGAACAGCATCATAAATCGTGTAATTATACATGCCAAGATACTTCACAATATAGTGACGATCAAATCCACGAGTTAGAAGCTGTGGACGATCTATTTCAGCAAGTGCTAAGTTCGCAACAGAGATTAAAATTGAAACTGCGAACAATATTCCCACTTTTGCACGTTTCATATCTTTCATTTCGATTTTCACAAATTTAGTTGCAACTAATGCAACTAAAACAAGCCAATCAACAAAGAACAGGATATCGTATGGTTTTAAGAGCGAAAGTACGCTACCACTTACATCACCAAAGTTTTGTGTTTGAAACAATGTCGGTAACGTTATAAAGTCACTAAAAAAGCGGTAATATAAGATATTTGCATATAATAAAAACGAAAGAAGAAAATAGTTGATAAGCAACCAAATATATTTCTTTTTGCCTTTAAAGAAAAATGCAAAGCCTAAAAATAATAACGATGAACCAAGTGGGTTCAGAAACAATAAGAATGTCTGAAGTGAGTTATCAATGCCTAAATTGAACTCAGTTAATTGAGAAATATAAGTTTTTATCCATAATAAGAAAACTGCTAATAAGAAAAAGCCAACATATTTTGAAAAAATACTTTGACTACGTTTTTGAAAGTTATTCATAATTGCACCTACCTTTAAATCTACGTTGATTATTCTTTATACGTTTATATGTCAATTAACCTAGTAAATAGTTTATCAAGTAAATGTGAACAAATTATTAACAAAGTTAGAAAATAAATTTACATATCCAACACATGAATCTACTTTACTCTCTTTTTATTAAAAGTCAAGCCCTATTCAATATACCGAATTCGACACTTTTTGCATGAAAACGCAACCAATCCATCTCCAAAAAGCTTTTAAAAAACATCTCTCAAATTACCTCTTTAATTATTACCAACTCACCCAAAAATATAAGCATTTATATATGAAAACAATCGAGTTTTCCCTATACTAAAATAATAGGAAAACCATTATATGAAGAAAGGCATCTAAAAATATGTTTTTACTTACAATTTCGATTTTTATTTTGCTTTATGGGGGTATGTGTTTTTACTTTGGATATTCTGGCTGGTTTTGGCTAAAGAAATCCTTTTCATTTCGGTATAAGAAGACATATAATCTTATAATCCTGGTTTTATCTTTGTCAATGTTTGTAGGTTATGCTACATCTTCTGCTGTTTTACAAACGATCGGTTATTACTGGCTGCTCCTTACTGGCTACGGCTTGTTGCTTTTTCCGCTCTCAACTTTGCTTTATCTTTTGTTGAAGAAAAGAGGAATACGTTGGATTGGATATGGAGTTCTAGCAGTCTATTTAATTATGATTTTCGTCGGTACTTATAACGCTTGGAGTCCTATAGTCAGAACCTACGATATAACCATCGATAAGGATATTGAACGTGAAAATCTTCAAATTGTTATGGCATCTGATTTCCATTTAGGTCCTATTGTTGGGAAACCTCATTTACAAAGATTTGTAGATCTTGTTGATTCAATTCAACCTGATTTGGTACTAATTCCAGGTGACTTAATTGATGACCATATTGAACCGTTTCTTGCTGATAACATGGGAGAAGTATTGAAACAAGTGAAGGCCCCTCTTGGAGTATACGCCACCCTGGGGAATCATGACTATTACGGTAATGACGACGAGCAAATTGTTGAAACGATGGAAAGCCTTGGAGTCGAAATGTTAACAGATGAAACGATTATGATTGAAAATGAAATTTATCTAACTGGTCGAAATGATGACACAGATGATAGTCGAATAAAGATTAGTGACCTGGTTGATGCTTTGGATCCAACAAAACCACTTATTATGCTTGACCATCAGCCTAATGAGCTTGATCTGGCTCAGAAAAACGGGGTCGATGTGATACTTTCAGGACATACCCATAGCGGTCAAGTGTTTCCTGGGAACCTGATTACAAATGCTATTTTTGAAAATGATTATGGCCTTTTACAAAAGGAACAAATGTATTCTCTTGTTTCTTCAGGTTTCGGAACATGGGGTCCTCCTCTTCGAATTGGAACTCGATCTGAAATTTTTGTGATTAATATTGAGTTTGGATCAAAATAAAGAAGCACCCTAGCCACTAGGGTGCTTCTTCCTTATCTTAGTTAAGTGCTTTTTTTAGTGTTTTTAGATTTTTTCTCATCATGCTAAAATAATCTTCGTTGTTGTTAATGTCTTCTTCAGTAATTGATTCCAAGTTACTCAAGTGTAGTACTTCTGCACCTATTTCGTCCTTCACGACATCTGCAACCTTACTTGTGATATTCTGTTCGAAGATAATATAACGAATATCATGTTCCTTCGCCGTTTCAATAATTTCTGTTAACTTTTTTTGTGTAGGTTCTTGTGTTGGTGACATTCCTGTAATGGAATACTGCTCAATACCGTACCGCTCCCAATATCCATAAGCAGCATGTGCGACCAAGATCTCTTTCTTAGATGATAGGTTAATTGCTTCTGTGTATTCCGCATCCAAGCTTTCTAACTCTTGTTTTAGTTCTAGATAATTTTCTTCGAATTCAGCTGCTGCATCAGGCTTTAATTCGGATAGAGCATTCTTAATATTTTCGGCAATTGTAATCGCTCGAATTGGGTCTAACCAAACATGCGGATCAGCGTCACCATGGTTATGGCTTTCTTCCTCATCGTGATTATTAGCATCTTCTTCGTGATCATGAGCTTCTTCTTCGTGATTATGAGAATCTTCCTCTTCATGAGAATGCTCAATGCTTCCACTAAGCATTTCAATTCCTTCAGATGCTTTATAAATTTTCACATCTTCTTTTTCTAATGCCTTCGCTGCAGCATCTACAAATCCTTCGATCCCTGCTCCATTATAGATAAGAGCGTCTGCACTAGCTATTTTCGTCATTAATCTAGTTGATGGCTCATATGAATGAGCATCCACATTAGGTGGATATACACTTTCCACGTTTACATGTTCTTTACCAATCTTCTCAGTAAAATCTTGGACCGGAAAAATTGTTGTGTATACCTGTAATGCAGATTCATTTTTATCTTCATCCCCCGCAGGACTCTTATCACTACTGCATCCATACAGAAACACTAAAATTAGTAGAAACGCAACCCACAGTGCTGTTTTTTTCATTTTATCTCCCTCTATTTCTCGTAATAATTACGATTTACAAATTACCAATCTCCTAAATCATAACGATTTCGATTTACAAGTTATATTTATTGTAATAACAAAAAAGTTATTACACTATTTTTCTAGCACCAAAAATATGCGATTTGTTTTTAAATCGTAATACTTACGATTTGCATTTACTCCACTTGTTAATTTAGCATCTTTTTGTAACTATGGCAAGTAAAAAATATTCGCTTTAATAATCTCCTATATTTCCACAATATATTCAAAAAACTTTGACATACAGTAAAAAATGATGTAAATTACGTAATGTACGAACATTACTATTTATAGTTGATTTTAATATTCGGATTTAGGGGTGTTGACTTTTGGAAAACGTATTTGATTATGAAGATATTCAATTAATTCCTGCAAAATGTATTGTAAATAGCAGATCAGAGTGTGATACCACTGTTACATTAGGTGGGTATACGTTTAAGCTCCCGGTTGTACCTGCAAACATGCAGACAATTATTGATGAAAGAATCGCAACATATTTAGCTGAAAATGGCTATTTCTATATCATGCATCGTTTCGAACCAGAAAAACGTATAAATTTTATTAAAGATATGAAATCACGCGGATTAATCGCTTCTATTTCTGTTGGAGTAAAAGAAGAAGAATATGTATTTGTTCAACAATTAGCAGAAGAGCAGCTTACACCAGAATTTATTACAATTGATATTGCACATGGACATTCAAATGCTGTAATCAACATGATTAAGCATATTAAACAGCATTTACCTGAAAGTTTTGTTATTGCTGGAAATGTTGGAACACCTGAAGCTGTAAGAGAATTAGAGCATGCTGGTGCAGATGCAACAAAGGTTGGTATTGGACCTGGTAAGGTATGTATTACAAAAATCAAAACAGGATTCGGAACTGGTGGATGGCAATTAGCTGCACTTCGTTGGTGTGCCAAGGCTGCCAGCAAACCGATTATTGCGGATGGTGGAATCCGAACACACGGGGATATCGCGAAATCAATCCGTTTCGGTGCGACAATGGTGATGATTGGATCACTATTTGCTGGTCATGAAGAATCACCTGGTGAAACAATAGAAAAAGATGGAAAGCTTTTCAAGGAATACTTTGGTTCAGCTTCTGAATTCCAAAAAGGTGAGAAGAAAAACGTTGAAGGAAAGAAAATTCATGTTGAGCACAAAGGCTCATTGGTTGATACGTTACGAGAAATGGAGCAAGATCTTCAATCCTCTATCTCCTACGCTGGTGGAACCAAACTAGAATCAATTCGTCATGTAGACTATGTTATTGTAAAAAATTCAATCTTTAATGGTGACAGAATCTATTAATAAGGTAAGAGTGTTTCCAGGTGGAAACACTCTCTTTTTCTACTGCTTATCCTGTTTGGCAAACAATTCATCAATATAATCGTAATCGATTGTATTTTTATGGGTTGTGTAAAAGAATCCTTTATAACGTATTGTATCTTCAGCGTTGATGATGAGTTCTTGTAAAGGTTCTCCCTGTTCATCGTATATGGTTGTATTAAATCTATATCCCAAGTATCCAGCGGATATTTTCCCTTTTTTAAAAATAACATTATTAAGATTAGTAATTATATGATTTATTTCATCTTTGTCTGTAATTTCAATGTCATAACCAGAGCTCCCATCAAAAATAGTTATTTTTGAGACTTCTTCTGGTTCAATTTTTATTACATTATGCGGTAAGTACGTAAATGTATATAAAAGCGCCAATAACAAAGGTACACCAATAAAAAATAGTTTTCTCTTTTTCAAGTACTTCCCTCCTGTAGGCTAGACAGTTGTAATAATAAAATAGAATGTTCCTATTATAATAACAGCTCCCAATCCTAATCCTGCAAATAATGAAATTAGAAGGAACTTCCAGCTATACCCTTTTAGATTTCTTTGTGTGGAGTTATCAATTTTTCTATTATGTAAATGCAATGTAACATTTAATAAACATAGAAATATCACTGCTGCGACCAGTAGGAAAGGGTTTATCTTCATGTAGTTGTCTTCTACTCCAGCACTAGAGTATGCATTTAAAAACAATATACAGCCAAGTAATAGATTTATATAGGCACCGATTCTTCGTTGTTTTACCCATTCATTACCCATTTTTTCTTTTTCGTAGATATATACCTTTTCAATGATAGGAAAAATTGATTTAGTAGACTTACTTTTTATGATCAGAGTAATAGCTTGAATCATTACTAAAACACCAAAAACCGTAAAAAAACTAGTGAATGTAACTTCGAATAGATGAATTATAATGAAATAAATCAAGAAGGCAGTTAATACAATGCTGTTCAATACAATTATTTGCTTGCGCCTCATACGTTTTACCTCTAGTAGATTCACTACATCCTCCCCCTTTCGACCTATTTTCTAAATTTTAACACAATTAAAGACATATCGTACTGAAAAAATAAACTCTTTTATTTTAAATAAAATATGGATAAGGTTAAGGTATCCAATATTAGGAGGATTACAGTTATGTTTATAAAACTTACCAAAGAACAGCAACAGCTTATGATTTCAGATATACAAGTTTTCTTTTCTCTTGAGAGGGATGAAGAAATAACAGAGTTTGCAGCTGAACAGTTTCTCCATTTTGTGAAGGAAAAACTTGCTCCGCATTTTTATAATGCGGCCGTTCATGATGTTAAGCATGTTGTTGAGCAACAATTTGGGTCTCTTGAAGAAGAAATATTAACTTTAGAACGACCTATTAAAAGATAAAGTGGATGCTGGTTCGTTCACCTTCCCTCTCATAACTATATCTACTATTAGCAAACACATTATGGTAAAATATGGTATACTTTTTCATAGTAGATAAAAAGGGAGGAATTAGAATTGCCAATGGAACCGGAAACAATGGGAATGCTAACTAGCGGTTTTACAGTAGTTATGGCTATAACATTTATAGTGGTACTTTCCTTATTTATTTCAAAAAGGAATAAACCATTTAGAGTAGCGTATGGATTTATAGTAGGCTTTTTAGTTGTTTTCAGTTTGGCGATTTATCAAGCATTGCAAGCGTTACGCTTTGATGTTAACCACCCGATGGCTTCAGAGGAGATTTCTTTGCGTTTAGGGGTTGCTGGATTATTATGGGCAATAAGTATGTTGTTCTTAGTTAGTGGATTACTTGGATTTTCATTTAACAAGAATAAAGCCTTGACACTTCGAAGGCAGCCATAAATAGTTTTACTACCTCAATTATTAATGTCTCATTACCAACAATAAAGCTGGAGACCAACCAAACAGGTTATCTTCAGCTTTACTTGGAAACTATTTTATTTCATACACCAACCATTCCGACAGTGTGCCACCCATCTTTTTGTAAAGAGACTGTGCAACGAGATTATCCTTTGACGTTTCCCAAGTCATGGAAGAAAAACCATGTTCTCTGATGTAATCAACATTTCGTTGGAACAGCTTCTCCCCAATCTTCTTTCCTCTTACTGCCGGAACAACAAACAAATCATTTAAGATTGCCTGTCTCTTTACACTAAGCGTACTAAATGTAAAATACAAAGTGGAAAAGCCAAGTAGTTCCCCATTTTCCTCTGCAACAAATTGAAGTCCACTTTCCGGATGATCCAGTAAATGTTCAATTAATCCTTTTAATTCATCTTCATCCGGTTCAGGCATCTTATAAAAATCAACGATGTAAGATCTCATTAAATAGTATAAAGCTATTATGTCTTCGAGTTTTGCTTGTCTAATTTCCATATGTATTACCTCCTGAATCTACAAACGAAACTACAAAACGTAACGTTAAACTAACCAGAAATGTGTTAATAGGCACGGAATAAACTCGCATATTGCATTAACTGCAAGTTTACAAAACGTTATCCATATTATTACTCGTTTAAGCGATCGATGTTCCATTTGGAATGGTGGTATCTGGTTGTAGAAGCACAACATCACCTTCTTCTGGAACACCTCCAATAACCAATACCTCAGATTTGAACCCCGCTATTCGTCTTGGGGGAAAGTTTACGACTGCTACTACCTGTCTGCCAATTAATTGTTCAGGCTCATATCTTTTGGTTATTTGAGCAGAGGTTTGCTTGATTCCTATCTCTCCAAAATCTATTTCCAGCTTAATTGCTGGTTTTCGGGCTTCAGGAAAAGGCTCCGCCTTCATAACAGTACCAACACGAATATCTAGCTTTAAAAAATCTTCTATTGTAGCCATAATTATCTACCACTCCTTATTTATTTTAAAGGTTTTTCAAAAACAATAACCAATAATTCCCGAATTCGTTATTAAATCTTTTCCTCGGTCCAGAGCAACAACATTTTGACTAAGAAGGAATTGGAAAATTTATCAAGAATTATTATATATCATTATAAAGAATGGAGCCATTATATGATAGAGATTAGAAAAGTTGATCCAGAGATAATCTATGAATTTCGGCATCAAGTTCTCCGTCCACACCAAACACTTGAAGACTGCAAATATGATACTGATCATCAGGAAGGCACATTCCACGTTGGGGCATATTTCCAAGGTAAACTACTCATAAGTATTGCCTCATTTAATCTTGAAAAAAACCCTGATTTTGAGATTGAAGGACAATACCGATTACGAGCTATGGCTACCCTTGAAAAGTATCGCAAGTTAGGTGCTGGAAAGAGTGTAGTAACCTTTGCAGAAAACACGATAAAAGAAAAAGGTGTTCATTTTTTATGGTGTAAGGGAAGGACATCTGTACAAGAATACTATAGTAGACTTGGCTTTTCACCACATGGAGATGTGTTTGATTACCCACCCATTGGTCCGCATATTATTATGTATAAAGACCTCTCCTAAAGAAAAAATGCGATTCCTACCCACCATTTGTCGCAGCTAAAAAAAGGTCAATCTCTGTAATAAACCGAGATTGACCTTTTGGTTATGCTTGCTTATTTTCTACTAAAGTTTCTGTTTTTTTATTTTGATACATGCGTTTGCCAATAAGTGTTTGGATTGTTAAGAAGGTACCACCAACTACCCAGTAAAGTGGAAGGGCTGCTGGTGCGTTCAATGAAATAAAGACAATCATAATCGGAGATAATAACCCCATAAATTTCATCTGGTTCCTTTGTTCTGGTGTCATATTTACTTGGGACACTTTAAATTGTATGAAATAAATTACCCCTGCAATTATCGTTAATAGTAAGTCCGAATGCCCTAGACTAAACCATAAAAATGTATGATGAGAAATTTCTTCTGAACCACGAATAGCATAATATAAGCCAGTTAAAATAGGCATTTGAATTAGCAATGGTAAACATCCCATATTTAATGGATTTACCCCATGCTTTCGATAAAGCCCCATCATTTCTTGCTGTAATTCCTGCTTCTTTTTAGGGTCTGTTTCTGACTTCAATTTATTCTGAATGATTTCCATCTCTGGTTTTAATAGTTCCATCTTTTCTTTCATTATTGCTTGGTTCTTGTATTGTTTTAACATGGATGGCATCATAACCAAACGCAGCATAATCGTTACGATAATAATCGCTATCCCATAACTGCCATCAAATGTATCTGCAATAAAGTTTATAAGTGTAGTAAAAGGATCTACTACATAATGTGTAAAGAAACCTTCTTTTTGATTACTCGAATTAACTCCACACCCGGTTAGAACTACTGAAAGTAATAATAAAAGTGCAAAGAGTTTCGTTGTTGCACGACGCATCCCTTGTTTCCTCCTTAAAGTTCAAATAAAACTGTTAAAAATAAGAGGAAACAGAACTTTCAGCATCATCATTCGTGAATACTTTATTTCGTATAGATTTTGTTATTCTCTTTGTTATAAAGTACTGAATTAACAAACTGCTATTTTTATTATCTTTTTGGGGTACACTATATTGAATATCTGTATTAGTTGTAAATGGAGCACCAAAAGCAAGTTCCGTCCTGTGTACAAACACCAAACTTAACAATATACCTATGCATATGCTTACGTTTAGTGTAAACAGTGTATTCATATCCAAATCGAGAAATAGAACTTCAAACAACATAGTTTCACCCCACTCAAAAAAACGATACTATTACTATACATGAAAACTGGGAATCTAACAAAAATCAGTTTCTGCCAATTACAATGTATTCTCATAGAAATGGCTTATATAGAAATTTACACTCTCAATGAAATCTCATATAAAACAATATTGATCCTATAATATTTGGGAGACCTGCTAAAAAGAAGTTGGTTGCGGTTTTTACTCGTTTTTCTCTTTCACTTTTTTCCTCTGAGTAATAATTTGCTCTCATTCGGTCACCACTGATAAATGCTCCAAAAGTAACTCCTGATAAAATTAATGCTCCAATTCCTATACCACCCGATATTTTATAGTATAGGCTTATGTCTTGTAACAAAACTGCAATTATGGTGGAAATACCTAGTGTCAAAAACCCAATCCCTAGTGATTTTTTCACAGTTGTTCCACTCCTTTAAAAACATTTATTATAATTTCTTACGTACTGTTAATAAAAAAGATTCAAATATTGGAAGATTTACCATAATTATATTCAAACAATTTCGTCCTCCGCAGGATATTCTCATAATTGATGCAAAACATATGATTATTATAATAAATCGGAGGTATCAGTTTTGCTTAGTAGAAAAACAAAAATTACGACATTATTTTGGATTGCTATCCTAGGTGTGATACTAACAACAATTTATACAATTGTCATAATGGTTCAGGGAAGCCGCACAATGAAAATGATTGAATACATCTACAAACAAAATAAGAAACAAAATGAATAAAAAAGATTGGAACTAATCCAATCTTTCCTAGTCTTGAATATTTGATTTTAAAATTACTTTTCTCCTTTGAGCAAATTTCCATATAATCAAACTTAGTGGAATAACTCCAATAAAGGAGTAATACCAAAAATTTTGTTTAGAGTTAAGTAGTATTCCATCAGGCGAGTATTGCGGAGTTTCCTTCAAATATGTTTGTAGAAATTCAGTTCCCTCAATAAAAGTTGGATCTACGTCCTCACTATTTATTTCATCAATTATATTCTCTTTCCAGTTTATTAAATTTATTGGCATAAAACTGTCTGGATGCATGGTAAAATAGGAGCCATTTCTTTCTTCCAAAAAGAATAAGATTTCATCGACTTTTGTGACTAATCCTTCTTCCATACTTTTAATTGTGTTATCGATTCGATAGCCAACAGTTTCCCTAAAGTAACCTGATTTTTCATCAGTAATTTTAGCTCCAGGAGTAGAAATGGTAATAGTCGAACCTTGGTAATTCCCTTTTAAATACGAGATAACTTCAAGTTCCCACTCAGTATATCCCAATTCGAATTCCCCTTCATCTACTACTGCTTTTTCAACTTTGGTACCTACTTCTTTTACGTTTTTACCGATAATGATCAAATCTGCTTTTTCTACCATTTCTTCATATGTAATTGGTGTATATAAACTACCAAATGCCCTTGGGCTCATCATAATAAATAAACATACCAAAAGAAAGAGTGACTTTTTAATTAAAAGGTTAATGTAAATCCCCACCTTCAAATTTCTTCGATTTTATTTAATATATTCAAGATACTTGACTTCATCTACAACCGTCATGTTGAAAGCAAGTTCCTCTGCAGCTGATAATGTAATATAACTGCCCTCATAACTACCAAAATTAAAGCTTATTTTATTTCTTTCGGGATAACCATAGAGATAGCAAACAACCTTTCCATCATGAATAAACACTAGCTGATTCATGCCTTCATTAACAGTTTCACTTATTTCATCCCATTTGTAACCAACGGTCTCATAAATGGTTTCCTTTGGTGTATATGGTGCAAAACTGTACAATGTATCCCATTCAAACTTTGTCCAATCAGATAAGTCTTCAATAAGCGCCTCTTTGCCACTGATTATCTCAAAAGAATCGCTTAAAGCAGATGCGTTCTCTTCCCAAACTTCTCTATCAAAAAAGCGTGTAGCCATTAACAAAGCAAGAGCAATAAAAATGCCAATTAAGACATGTTTTTTCTTTTTCATGAAGCACCTCAAAGTATTCAATTTATTTCATTAGATTTTACCATTAAAACAACTTAAATAGTCTAATTCATTTGAATTCACACTATATTTTAGAAAAACTACTTTTATAGTACTAATCTCTTTATCCTTTTTGCATGGTTTGTATATACTAAAAGAGTAGTTTACAGTTAAAGGAAAAGGAGAATTGATATGAACTTTAAAAATATCACCGTTGCAGGTAGTGGTGTGTTAGGAAGTCAGATTGCCTTTCAAGCCGCATTTAAAGGATTTCAGGTTTCTGTGTATGACATCAATGATGAAGCGATCGAAAAAGCAAAAGATAGAATTTCAAAACTAAAACCGCGCTATCAAAAAGATTTAGGTGCTTCTGAAGAGTACGTCAATTCTGCTTATGACCTAATTACGTTTTATAGTGATTTAGCACAGGCTGTTGCGAATGCTGATCTTGTTATTGAGGCTGTACCTGAAGTAGTTGGTATTAAAACAGACTTTTATAAACAATTAGGAGAGGTTGCTCCTGAAAAAACGATTTTTGCCACTAACTCTTCGACCCTTTTACCAAGTCAGTTTGCTGAAGCCACTGGTCGACCAGAAAAATTCTTAGCACTACATTTTGCGAATGAAATCTGGAGAAACAATACAGCTGAAATCATGAAGCATCCAGGCACAGATATGGAAGTTTTTAATAAAGTGGTTGAGTTTGCAAAAGCTCTAGGAATGGTTGCTTTACCATTGCATAAAGAACAACCTGGTTACATACTAAATTCTTTACTTGTTCCCTTTTTAGAAGCTGCTCAAATGCTATTAGTGAAAGAAGTGGCTGATGTGGAAACGATAGATAAAACATGGATGGTAGCAACCGGTGCACCACTCGGACCGTTTGCTATATTAGACGTCGTTGGAGTAACAACCGCCTACAATATTACATCTGCAAAAGCGCAGGCATCTGGTAACGAAAACTTTAAAAAGCTCGCAGAACTGTTAAAAACGGAATACATTGATAAAGGTAGATTAGGAAGAGAAACAGGTGAAGGATTCTATAAATACCCGAACCCAAGTTTTATGGCCTCAGACTTCTTAAAAAGCTAATCATAGTAAAAACGCTTAGTAGAAAAACTGCACCTCCAATTTGTTAGGTAGTGTCCAACAATTGGGGTGCAGTTCATCAACTACTAAGCGTTTTTCTTTTACAATACCGGCTTTAAAATCCGTTGCAAAAATTGTTTCGTTCTTTCTTCTTTAGGTACCTTCAGAACTTCTTCTGGAGTCCCTTGTTCCACTATATACCCGCCATCCATAAATAAAACCTTATCTGAAACTTCACTGGCAAACTGTATTTCATGAGTTACAATGATCATCGTCCAGTTTTCTCTCGTTAGTTCCTTTATGACAGTTAGTACTTCTCCAATTAATTCAGGATCCAGTGCTGAAGTAGGTTCATCAAATAACATTAGTTCCGGTTTTAATGCTAGTGCACGAGCAATGCCCACACGCTGCTGCTGTCCACCTGATAACTGATGTGGATAAAAATTTATTTTATCCTTTAAACCTACATTTTCAAGGAGCCTTTCTGCTTCTTGACGTACTTCTGATTTGTTTCGTTTTTGAACAATCAGCGGTCCTTCCATCACATTCTCAATCGCCGTTTTATGTGGAAAAAGGTTATACGATTGAAATACCATTCCAGACTTTTTTGATAACTCCATCATTTCTTTCTTACTAACTCTGTTTTCAAAATTAATGGTTAACCCATTTTCAAACGTAAACATACCTCTATCAGGTTTCTCTAACCCATTAAAACACCTGAGAAGTGTAGTTTTTCCTGATCCAGAGGGGCCGATGATTGATAATACTTCACCTTTATTAATTGATAGGTCCACATTCTTTAAAACTTGATTATCATCAAATGATTTAGCTAGCCCGCTTATTGTTAAATACATGAACCTTCACCCCGCTATCTCGCTACGTACCGATCAAAACGTTTTTCAAGAACTGCTTGGCCCAAAGATAAAAGAAAGCAGATAACCCAATAAATTAGTGCTGCCTCCACATAAAGTAATAAAAAGTCATATGTTCTCGCTGCAATCTCCTGTGCTTTGCGAAATAATTCAGCGACTAACACTAAGGATGCAAGAGATGTATCTTTTACTAAACTGATGAATGAGTTTGATAAAGGAGGAACAGACACTCGTGCTGCTTGTGGAAGAATGATTCTACGGAGAGCTGTTCCTCTCGTCATTCCTATTGTATACGCAGCTTCCCATTGGCCTTTCGGGATTGAGAGAATTGATGCTCTGATAACCTCGGAAGCATATGCTCCAACATTTAAAATGAATGCAATGGTTGCACTTAAAAATGGATCAAGATTCACCCCGATATTTGGAAGACCATAAAAAATGATAAATAATTGTACAAGTAGCGGTGTACCTCGAATGGCAGACACAAAAATAATTGCAGGGAATTGAATCAGTCGTGATTTTGACAATCTCATCATCGCAGTAGCTAGAGCTAATAGTAGACCCCCGATAAAGGAAATAATGGTCAGCGGAATCGTGTATTGAATGGCACCTGAAATCATTGGAGCAAGGGAGTTTACGAATAACTCCCTTCCCTCCATATTAGCGGTGATTGTATAAAGAAAGCTACTTAGTTGATACATCTTCACCAAACCATTCTTGAGAGATTTTCTCTAACGTGCCGTCCTCCCTCATAGCTGCTAATTGTTCATTTATAGCTTCTACCAACTCTTCATTTCCTTTGTTTAATGTAAATGCCATCTCTGACCTGTCGTCAGATTCAGCGGCAATCTTAATACTTTCATCTCCTTGTTGTTTTACATAGTCCAATACTGCTAATTTATCATTAACGGTTACTTCTGCACGACCTTGCTTTATAAGCTCAATAGCTTGAGCCAAACCTTCTACACCAACTAGTTCAGCACCATTCTCCTCTGCGATCGCCCCATAATTACTAGTAAGAGATTGGGCTGATTTTTTACCTTTTAAATCCTCAAAAGATTTGATAACATCATTATCTGTAGGAACAACAATAACAGCAGATGAATATGTATAAGGTTCTGAAAAGTCATAATTAGCAAGCCTGTCTTCATTAATTCCTACCTGGTTGGCAATTAAATCAAAACGCTTTGAATTTAACCCTGCAAACATTGAATCCCATTGGGTTTCCTGGAATTCTACTTCTAAATCCAGTCGTTTGGCCACTTCTCTTATAACTTCAACATCATAACCTGTTAATTTATCCTCTTCATTGTGGAATGTAAAAGGAGCATAGGTCCCCTCTGTACCTACCGTTAACACTCCCTTTTCCCTGATTTCATCATATAATGAAGCAGATTCTTCATTATTATTTGCCTCGTTGCCTCCGGTATTTTTTTCATCATTTGTACCACATGCAGCCAGTACTACCAAAAGTAAAATCATGATTGCCCACAGTTTCTTCATATTTTAACCCCCACTTAATCTTGAGTTTATAGTGGTAGAATTAGCTAATTTTAGTATTTTCATTCGTATGATTAAGAAAATCAGGAATTAAGGACTTTAAAAATTTCATTAAGTTACTCAAAATACTTTCCTTGGAATAAATCCGGCTCATCATCATATCTTTCAGCAAGACAAATAAAAGGAGGTATGTTTTGCTTTTATTTATTGGAATTGTATTTTTATTTGGTCTACTGCTTATTATTATGTATTACTTTGTTTCTAGGGATAAACAACAAGCCATCGCTATCCGGGAATTTATGAGTTTTCAATCCCATGAGAGGAAGGAAGAGGAGGCAAGCATCGTTGATAAAATCAATAATTTCTTTGATGGTGAGGGCCAAACTGAGGATGACGGAGGGGACCACGGCAGTGAGTAATCCCCTCATTTTTTATTAGTTAATGTAGTTTCAGATCTATAGGATGTGGGAAAATGTAAAGTAGGTACTATTTAGCTTCGAACCTCTCCTTCCCCCATTCACTTTACGTATATTTTGCCAACTATATTCTCTACTATTTCCTTTACGCTCATTTCATCTGTAACAATCCGATCCTCAAAGCACTCATCCTGAAATGCTTCTACACATTTTTTGGTTTGTTGAAAGCACCAATTCCCTTCAACTTCTCCTCTTGCTCTTAATCTATTGTATATTGTTTCTTCTTCTGCAACTAAACAAAAGTGATGTGTCTGGTCATCGATCTCCTTGAACCCTCCGAAGATGTACTGAAAATAGTCTTTATTATAAATTGTCATTGGAACAATTAAGTTCTTTTGGTAGGTTGTCTGCAAAGATTCCGCAACCTGAACTACGAGAATTTTCCACAACTCTAAGTCTTGAAAATCACCTGTCTTTTCAGCAGGATGTTTGATATCTTCTGTAATTATGTTACGTAGCATGTATCCAACCTCTTCTGGGTCGTATATCATACTATTTGCGATAACAGCTGTTAACTCAGTTGCAACTGTTGTTTTTCCGGCACCAAATGCCCCATTTATCATTAGTATCATGTTGTCCTCCGTTAACTTAATTTGATATACACCGAATTGGTAAACCCGTTTTCAGTATAATAATAGTATTTATGGTATAATATGGATTATAACCTGAATATTCATATAATAGTAGGGGGGATGGTATGCATATTTATTTATTAGTAGCACTGTTTGCGATTGGAATTGGAGCTCTTGGCTGCTCAATCTTTATGTATTTTGTAAAAATGGAACAAAAAAAAGCACTTATCCTTGGTGTCGTTGGTTTACTATTCATATCAGGAGCCATTATATCTAACAAGCTTCGACCAGCTTATGAAAAAGAAGCTACTATTATTGTTCAAGATACGATTGTGCCGAATGAGAAAAATAAAGATGACCTATATAGCTGTAATGTCAATGACCCTTATAGTAGTTATGTCTATCTTCATAAAGATAAATCAAAGGTAGAAGAGTTTTGCTCTCAGTTTACTGCTGGAGAAACATATGACATAAAATATCGTTATAAATCTGGTATATATACAATTTTAGAAGTAAAAGAGGATACTTGAACTTGATATATATAAATAAACGCGGGAAAATGATCCCGTGTTTATTTATAATTCCTCTACTACCTTACTTAATTTTACAGATTGTGTAGGTCCCATATTCGGTTGGTTTACCACAACGGAAAGTTCATATTTAATTCCATCGATTCGTAAAGTCGATATCTTGTTGCTAGTTACATTAGTGATAATAGATATTGTTTCTACTTTTTTCCCATCCTTTTCAAGGTATGTCACTACTGCATTGTGAAATTTTTCTGGTTCTTGGTACCATTTGTACCAATCATCCAATTCGAACCGAATCACATTTCCTTTTTCAAATAAAGCTCTTTTCAATTTTTTAAGCACAGAAATCCCTCTTTTCTAGGTGTAACTATTTCCAAATACGTTCGTAGGTTGTTTTCTTAAAATCTCGTGCTAAAAGGTACACGTCAGGGTTACGTAAGCTTTGCCACCCCTCAAATCCAAAATTTTTCTCAATGTGATGTAAAAGTAGTGACATGAGTCCCCCGTGAGTGACAAGAACAGTAGTTTTAGCACTACTTGCAAAAACTTCTTCTACCACTTCCACGATACGACTCATGGCTTCCCGACTTGATTCACCACCTGAAAACTTTAAATCAAAATCTTCATATGTATCTCTCAATCTTTCAAACCAGTCTGGTATAGGTTCACTACATAGTACTCGTTCAATTAGCCGTTCGTCGGTGTCTACTTTATGTTGTATGGAGTTTGCTAGTGGTTGTATCGTTTGAATCGCCCGTTCATATGGACTTGCAAGAATTTGTTCTACATTTTTATCCATTAAAAAGTCAGCCAGCTGTATAGCTTGTTGAGTACCCTTCTCTGTTAATGGAGCCTCTGGTGCTTGTCCAATTGCCTCACAATGTCTTACAACATATATTTTTTTCAATATGATCACATCCTATTAAAAAGAAGCATTGTAGATAGATTCTGAACGTTTGATGCTGTCCTTTAAGAATACAGGCGAATTTGAGTGTTCGATAACTTGTTCAGTTGTTAACCAAAGGACTTTTTCCACCTCATCAGGACTTTTAGGGTATGCCTCACCTGATTTATACCGACCTAAGAACACAATATCAACCACATGCTCACCAGAACCTGTAACAAATGATGTACTTTGAACGTAAACTAGTTCATCCTCTACTTCAATACCAACCTCTTCATAGATTTCTCGTCTCACAGTTCTTTCCAAAATGTCTGAAGAGTTACCTTCAAGCTCTACCTTTCCACCAACTAGCGAAAGCATTCCACCTGCATGCTCCTCTTTCAAGCTTCTTTCAATGATAAGCCACTTGTCTTTTTTTCTAATCGCCGCTTCTACATTTACGATAAACAATGGTTTTCCCTCCACTACTACTCCCAAAAACAAACTTGTAACTTATTCTTGTCTAGATCATAAAAATCAAAGAAATTATTAACTCCATCTACCTGAAGTTGCCCGACAGAAACACCCTTTTCTTTTAAATCCAGGTATGTCTTCTCAAGCTGTTTCGTAAAGAAAATAGGATATGTACGACTTTCTGCAGTTGATACTTCTCCTTCTTCTATTGTTAGAGGGACACTACTTTCACCTATACTCATGATTCTGTATGTATTTCCTCTATATGATTCTTTAAAACCTAGCTTCTCCTGATACCACTTACTCGCTTCATCTACATTACTTACTTTTAGACAAATTGTATCAATTCGTTCAATCATCTACTATAATCACTTCCTTTTACTTACTAACTGGCTTTTCAAAAAGTTTTTGTACCCTGTTCGCTTTCTCATGGCCACCGTACCGCAATGGTAAAACTTGAACTTCCCCACACCCCGGTGCACTTGATTCGAAAAAACTACTAGAAACTTATTTATTTCATACATCTATGTGCACCTTTGTTGTCAATTCTACGTTTGTCAACTAAAAGATTTCATGCCTTTATTTTAGCTCACTTCCATACTTTTCAGGTAATAACTCCATAACATTGCACTTTACAAGCTCACCTCTATATGAAAGAATAACATCAACTTCTTTTCCATAATCACTAATCAATTCTCTGCACATTCCACACGGAGCAACTACCCAACAGTTTTCGATATCTTCATCTGGATGAGGATGAGCAACCGCCACAATGGTATCAAACTCATGCTCTCCTTCGGAAATGGACTTTCCAAGCGCCATTGCTTCCCCGCAAACAGCAATTCTTCCAACATTCGCTTCTAAATGCACTGCTGAATAAATAGTCCCCGATGTAGTCCTTACCGCAGCACCAATATGATGCCTGCCATATCTATAATTCTTTTCAATCACATCTTCAGCTGCCTTGATTAACTCCATATCTTTGTCATCTATTGGTCTTACTTTCAACATTCTACTTTTCCTCCTAGTAAGAAGCGATCCTTTCAAAGCACCGCTTTCAAGTAAATTACTAAACTCTACAATTATTTTTGGATATCTTCCCGCAATTTCCCTTTAATAAGATAGTTGGCTGCTATTCCACCTCCAACAAGGAGGGATACAACACTAGCAACAAAAAAGCCAATTGCATATGTAGGAATACTTGCTTCTGGTACTGAGTCATTTATTTCAAATCCTAAAAAATAGACACCTATACCATCTCCATCAACATCAGTTCCAAGTGACCATAATTCGATCCCTGTCTTTACGAGTAAAATTGACACTATACCTAACAAGATAGCTAAGATTAAGCCTGTTTTTTTGTTCAAAGTTCCCCGACACCTTTCTATAATAAATCTTGTTTACAAACGATTCCGTGTTCAAGATACATTTTTAAAAGAGTAAGTGCCTCACCCCACCCAACTGCACAGCCCAAACAAGCATTTATGTCTTTGGAAGAAGTAGAGTAGCCCGTTTCTCTCAAGTGTACAAGAGTTCCAGATTTATAACTTTCGAGAGTGAAAACTACAGTAGTAGAACCTTCTCCAGGAGACCATTGAAAAACAAACTTTTCATTAGGTATTGTCTCCAGTATTTCTCCTCCATCTTCTATAGTGATTATGTTCTCACCAAATTTCTCCCAACGTAATCGTATCTCACCAGTTCCATCAGGAGACATATGCAATGAAGTAGAATCCGTGAACCATGCGTTCCATCCGTCAGCAGTAGTTATGGTTGTGTACACCTCATTGGGGAGGACTTTTATATAGGTTTTGTGATGAATATCTGGCATGTTCTATCCTCCTTCCTCGTCAGATTAATCTATTTATACTCTAAGTGCTTATGTTCAAATATATCTTGAGTAGAGGTTCCTAACTAAAATAAAATGATTTACATTCCTCTCATAGCCACCGTACTTTCAGGAATCTTCTCACGACCCGCTTTATGAACCTCTCATAGCTACCGTACTTTCTCCCCCCTCAGTATGTGTAAACCATATTGTTTCCGAGTCAGGTATTAATCGGTAGGAGTTTAGGTTCAACTAAGTCCATTACTATCTTATCCCCACTCTAACAATCGTTTGAGCTTTTTCTGGGGGATTACAAAATGGTGCATTACTATATATCTCTCTAAAATCAGTCGTTATTTCAAAGCCGTTGAGATCACAGTATTCTTTCAATTTGTTAATGGTCTGGTCCACTAAATGATAAGGTCCTAAATGTAGTGTTTGAACTGACCTGCCCTGCTGAATTTTTTCTAACGAAACAGGCACTCTTACGCTTCTTTTACGCTTTTCTAGTTCATGTATTGCTTCTTCAAACAAATTTTGTGTAATCAAATCAGGAACCTGCATCATAGCAGTCCAAGTCCATGTATCGTTTCCAACTTCTGACCACACCACTTCAAGTGGCATGAGTTTGAATTTGTAGTCCATATTAGTTTTGGTCATTTCTTTTAACCGGTTTGTCACTCGATTGATGGACCAAAATTCATTCCCCTCATGCATGCTGTATACATTCTTAGGTCCGGAACCCTGTGTGACAATAAATTGTAGTTCTGGAACTTCTAAAACTTGTATTATGTTTTTTTTACTGGTGTATAATCCTTTATGAATTTTACGATGGTCATGTACTTTCAATTTTGAATCACCTCAAGTTAGCGTCATTTGTAAAATCAACCTTTTAATCCTATCTATTATGATTCTATAAAATGGCAAAAAATCCCTCCAAACACAAAATAAAAAAGAGAGACTTATTGCCTCTCCTAATGAAAATTTGTCATAGTGTTCTCCAGCATATGAATCCACCCCTATGTATCCTTTCGATCTCCTACCTCTGTATCGCCGATTTTTGGTTTTCGAAAGCTTTTTACTGAGTTTTTATCATTTGCATCAAAACCAGGCTCATCTGTCCCAGTAGACATGAGTGGTTGTTCTACTAGATCTGTATCTTTATTTGAGAATGCATCCTCTTCACCTACTATCTAATAATATCTTTTAGCTTTGCCAGTTCCTAAGCAAGAACTGCAATCATGAACATGAACTGACTCAAAACCTGAGGAATAAAAACCTCTACCCGAACAATTCGGACATATCCCTCGGCTAACTTTTTTCTGGTGGCGTTTCTCTCTACTAAAGAATCCCATAATAACCCTCCTATCTTTTTCGTTATTATGACACTCGGTATTTTTTATATTCTAAGAGTACAAATATGTTACCTAGCCTCTCATCACTCTTCTAAAAGAGCAGTATAAAATTAAACCATAGCAAAAATATGGTAATCAACAGTGATTCATGTACAATATTCTATAAGGAAAGGAAATCCTGAGAGGAGTTTGCAAATGAAAATACCTATTTATCAAATCGATGCTTTTACGAATGAACAATTTAAAGGGAACCCCGCTGCAGTATGTCCATTAGAAGAGTGGCTTCCTGATGAAATTATGCAAAAGATTGCTGCTGAAAATAATCTGGCTGAAACTGCTTTTTTCGTAAAAAAAGAAGATGGCTATGAACTACGATGGTTTACTCCTGTTGATGAGATTGACTTATGCGGACATGCAACATTAGCATCGGCATTTGTTGTTTTTACACACCTAGACAAAGGAATAGCAAATATTAAATTCTCAACTAAAAGTGGTATTTTAGAGGTATCCAAGCACGAAAATTTACTAACAATGCTCTTTCCATCAAGGGAAGGTGAAAAATGGGATACGATACCGGAGGAACTTATAAGAGGATTGGGGAAAGAACCTCTTGAGCTATATAAAGCAAGAGATTATTTGGCAGTATATGAAACAGAGCAAGACATTTTGAATCTTAAGCTAGATATGAATGAATTAGCAAAGATAGACGCATTAGGTGTTATTGTAACCGCAAAAGGAAATGATGTAGATTTTGTCTCACGGTTTTTTGCCCCTAATACAGGAATTGATGAGGATCCAGTGACCGGATCGGCACATTGTACATTAGTGCCGTATTGGAAAAAAGTTCTTAACAAGAATCAATTCACCGCTTTACAAGTTTCTGAACGTGGTGGAAAGTTATTCTGTGAGGATCTTGGTGAAAAGATCAAGCTTTCCGGTGAAGCAGTAGCTTTCTTAGAAGGATATATACATGTAGATACGATTTAAATGTGTCGCATGTAGTAATCCAAGTTACTTATTTTTTATAAAAGTTTTAAAATCTTGAATCCTTTTGAGTAGGTAAAGCGTATTAATCATAAATACCTATTTATTTCTTTCCTACTCATTCTATTGCAACTATCCTACCCTTTTTCTTCCCTTCAACATGGCTCAATGAATAGCGAAAGTCTAATGGCTTTTCTTTTTCTGGCTTTTAAAATTTATAGTAGTTGGAGGGAAATCTATGAAAGCAATCGTGTACAGCAAATATGGCAGTCCTGATGTTCTTACGTTAAAAGAAGTTGATAAACCCACTCCTGCAGACAATGAAGTTCTCGTTAAAATTCATGCTGCATCCTTAAACTTTGGCAACTTAGTTCTTCTAAAAGGTGAACCTTACCTAGCCCGTTTAGCTTTTGGTCTTTTTAAACCTAAGTATCCCATTCCTGGTGGCGATATAGCTGGAGAAGTAGAAGCAGTTGGGAAGAATGTTACCTTATTTCAACCTGGTGACCCCGTATTCGGTGACCTTTCAGGAAGTGGTTGGGGAGGATTCGCTGAATATGTGTCTGTTCCCGAAACCTCACTTGTCATGAAACCTTACAATTTGTCGTTTGAAGAAGCTGCATCTGTTCCAATGGCAGGTGTTACAGCCTTACAAGGTATTCGAGATAAAGGAAAAATAAAGCCTGGTCAGAAGGTTCTTATTAATGGTGCCTCAGGTGGAGTCGGAACATTTGCTATTCAACTTGCCAAATTATTCGGATCTGAGGTTACAGCGGTGTGTAGTACAAGAAACGTAGACATTGCGCGTTCTATTGGTGCAGACCATATAATTGATTATACGTTAGAGAATTTCACATTAAAGCCGCAAAAGTACGATTTAATTATTGGAGCAAATGGCTCTCATCCGATTTCTGCTTATAAACGAGTCCTAAAGCCTAATGGAATTTTTGTTCATATTGGAGGGGCAGAGTCGCAAATGTATCAAGCTATCATGCTTGGACCATGGATTTCAATGACCGAGGGTAAGAAGATGGGAAGTTTTCTTCATAGACCAGCACGTAAAGACCTCGTATTTTTGAAAGAGCAAATTGAGGCAGGAACTATAAAACCGGTAATTGATCGAAGGTATCAAATCAGTGAAATCCGCGATGCTTTCCGGTATTTTGAAGAAGGACACTCTCAAGGGAAAGTTGTTATTTCGATTTGATTATAAGCAGAAGAAAAGTGACTGCCTAATAGTAGCAGTCACTTTATTATTTTTTAATCTTTGCCTGTGGACATCTCTTCTTCAGGATATCCATAAACTCGTCCCGGTCTTTTGGTGAGATTAGTACAATGTTATATTGTCCATATTGGATTTCAAGCCTTTTTAGTGACAGTGCCGGACTAGACAAAGGATTCACCGTTTTCTTTACTGACTTTACAGAATGTAACGGTACAATCTTCTTAAAAGGTCCGTATCGAACGATAAGTTCATTTTCCGTTAACACGTAGTAAGTTGATAGCCAAAGCCAGATAATACCCGCTGGTAGGAGAATTGTCATTAAGCCTGTCATGATATTCTCACCAACATTTGCTGGGTTCTGTATGATGGAATACACTCCACTAATAGATGCGAATAACATTGCACCCCATACAATAATTGTTAACCACCAATCTTTTTTTGATGGAAACTTCATATAATCACCGCCATAATTGAATGCTTTCACTAAGAATACGATTTACCTTGTTGATAGGTTTCACTCAATTAGTTACTTGGTTCTTTTTTTCCTTTCGAATAAAAAGCAATAAATAGATTCCCATACAGATTGAGAGTGTCAAACTCGTCAAAATCAACTTTGTTTCCTCTTGTAAATTCGTCATATTAAATAGGATCTCTTGCACAATTAATACAATCGGAAGAATGATTGATATCCAAGTTTTACTCCAAATCGAGATGCCTACAAAAATGAAGATTGAAATCGTAATAGCTATTGTTCTCCCCAAAGAATTAAACACAATTGTAGGTGTATCAACCAATCTATTAAGAAAGATTAGTGCAATAAATAAAGTAATTGGGGTTAAACCGAGAATAAAGAACAAAGTCCATTCTTTTGCCTTCGAAATATCTGTACTTGAAACGTACTTAAAAGATGATGCAGTTAAAAAGAGAAACAAAATATAAATTAGCGGATAACCAATTAACTCCAGTACAGAATACTCTAATTCTCCTTTTATCGCATCACCCATTATGATGTACGCAATTACACCTAGAGAAATCAGACCCATATATTTCAATACACCTAAAAGATCAAATGACATCTCCTCGGATAAAGAGTTCATATACTCTCTTGGAGACATACCAATAATATCATCCACGCTTTTTCCGTTTTTTTCTGCCTCATTAAGATGATCTTCAAGTTCTTCAATCATGTCTTCTATTTCTTGTTCGTTTTTTCCACTAGAAACTAAATACACTCTTACATTCTTTAAAAATTCTTGGCTTTCCTTTGATAACGTCACTTCGCACCATCCTCCTTTAAAAGTTGATTCACACTTTCAGAGATATTGCTCCACTTCTTCTTAAACTCTTTTAATTCCTCATATCCCTCTCTTGTCAGCGAATAATATTTGCGTTTAGGTCCTCCCGACGGAACTGTTTTAGAAGTTGTCGTCACAAGGCCTTCTTTTTTCATCCGTAGTAACAATGGATAAATACTCCCTTCACTTACCATAGTGAAACCATTTGCCGATAATTTTTCAATCATCTCATAGCCATAGGTTTCACCTTTCGAAATAATTGATAAAAGACAACCCTCTAAAATGCCTTTTAAGATTTGACTAGATGACAAGTGTGCCCCTCCTTTCTACCAGGTTTTAAACTAACTTGCAAAACAAGATAGTTATATAAAAAAATAACCTGCTAATCGCTATAAATTTACATTGAATACATATTTAAACTATATTGTATTACATGATAGTAGGTAATAAATATAGCAAAGTAGAAACTACTTTGTATTACAAGATAGTTAAAGCTTATCATTTATTCCCCTTATGTTCAAGAGGGTTTTACATAAAACTAACAATTATCTACCAAAATAAAATGAAAGGACGTGATCAATTGAATAATGGAGTAGTGATTGAAGAACTAAATACCTTGCTACGTGGTACATATATGGGAATACGTTCCCTTGAGCACTATATTCAAAAGGTTGAGGATGAGGGCTTAAAACATACCTTTCAATCGATGCAGCAAGAGACGAAAGAAAACGCCCAAAAACTCGCGGAACGGATTCAGAATCTCGGTGGTGTTCCAGCTGATGATGAAGGTTTCTCTGGTTCCATGCATAGTTTCATGCATAAGATGATGCTATCCGATAATGAAGAAGCAATTTTAGAAGATGCATTAAAAGGCTTTGATAAATATGGTGTTGAATATTCGGAAGAGCTAGTAAAAGGTGACCTAGATCCAGAAAGCCGACGTCTGGCCGAAGAAGTAATTGATACAAGTCGTAAACACGCAGAACAAATCCGGTTAATGCTCTATTAAATGGTAAAGGTGCAACTGTGTTTGGTTGCACCTTTTTATGTTGCAATTACGCTTTAGCAATTCGCGAAATTATGTTATATTTATCGCTTAAAACATATTAGATAACTTTCCGCTATTTAGCTGTCTCTGTTTCAGTAGGCATACCTGCCCTGAGTAATGCTTTACTGCCCAATAAGAAGAACCCTAGAAAGAACATCAAAATTCCAGTCCCAATAAGTAGCCATTCAATATCAATAACATCTGCGATTGGGCCAAAAATAAGCATTCCAATTGGCATCATTGAGGTTGAAATCATGCCGAGAACACCGAAAACTCTACCCAAATAGTTTTCTTCCACTTTTTCTTGTAATAAAACAGTTGCAGGGGTGTTGAAGATTGGCATAGCAATTCCGGTCAATCCCATGAAAAACAAGTAAATCCAGAAAACCGGCACAATACCTAATGCAAAAGTACAAACACCGAACCATAGACTCGCTAATGTCATTGTGTGAATTTTATTATTAAAGCCTCCCCAAGCAGCAATAACTCCACCGCCTACCATCATTCCAATTGAGAATGTAATTTCGATTGCAGTTAGTCTCCATACATCATCACCGAAGCTACGTGTTACTTGTAATGGAGTGAGAAACGCCGCAGGTGCCATTAATACAAAGAAGACAGCGAAAAAGATAAAGAATGGCTTTAGAAAGTCATGATTGTTAATGTAAACAAGCCCCTTTTTAAAATCAGCAAAATAACTTACTTTTTCGGTTTGAACTGCTTTTGCATGTGCCTTCACTCGTAAAAATACCAATAGGATAAAGATAGCAATTGCTGCTGTTATTACATCAATAAAGAATATCACTTCTAATGTGGAAACTGTTAATAATGCTGCACTTATCATTGGAGCAACAAGAGTAATTACCGCTTGAATACTACCATTTATACCATTTACTTTTGTGAGTTTATCCTTTGGGACCAACTGAGGAAGAATCGCACCTACGGCAGGTGTTTGGATACCTGTACCAATTGCCCTAATAGCAGACATTAGAAAAAGTAGCCAAATCGCATCATACCCCATTAAAAATAAAATTGCCAAAACTAAAGTAGAAATGGCAATTAATGAATCTGCCAATACAATAAGCAGTTTCCGATTATATCGGTCTGCCCAAACTCCTGCAAAGGGAGATAAAAAGAATGTTGGTACAAATCCACATATAATGGATATTGTCATCATAATTCCAGACTGAGTAGTTAATGTTATGTACCACATAATAGCGTACTGTACCAAGGCAGATCCAAATAGAGATATTGCCTGCCCTCCTAAGAAGAGGGAGATATTTTTTACCCATTTATCATCTAAATGTTCATTTGTTTTCGTCATAGTTTTCTTCCTTTTTACATTAGTGTTCAAATTAATTTAATTATTGCCGAATTCCTACTGTTTTTTTCCGAATTAATTCAATTAGTGCCGGATTATCTATCCAAAGTGTCGGATTAATTGCTTTTCTTCCCGAAAAACTGAAAATAACCTAGCCCCTCCGTCTTTCCGGCATATATTTCAGCCATTTTTTTAACCTATGATTACATATCACATAACCCATACAACCTATACCCGCAATACCGATTGAAAAGTATTGAATCATGCTCACCTTCGTATATATACCTGCCATAATCCCAGCAATACCAAACAAAGTTAGAAGGAATAACTGACTTTTATAATTTTCATACATGGTAAACTGAAACTGGCGCCTCTGTTCGGTTTCCTTTAACTCTGGTAACTTCTTTGGCGCTTCTAAAAACTCGTTGACCGAATGGAAGATTTTAAATAATGGTTGAGATTGAATCCATTGCCAAATAAAAGACCATTTTTGGTTACCTTGTTTGTTCAGCCATTTCATAAAGACAGGCTTAGCAAAATCAATTAGCTCTTCGTCAGGAGCTAAACCTACTAAAATACCTTCAATAGTCACAAAAGACCTACCTAGGAAAACAAATCGAGTTGGCACCTGAATTGGAAGTGATTGAATTATATCATTCATTTCCAGTTTCAACGCGATTAGATCCATTTCTTTTACTTGAGTTAGAGGGTTGGACATTACTTCTCTTACAAGTAACTCTACTGTTCTTCGGTCCGCATCTGGAAGTAAGAAACCCAATTGAACTAAGCATTCAACAGCCTTGGAATAGTTTTTTGTTAGAAAACTCTCAACTAACCCTTGAAAATAGGTTGCATCTTTTTTGGTAATTTCTCCAACCATTCCGTAATCTAGTAGAATAATTCTACCTTCCTGTGAAACTAGGACATTTCCTGGATGAGGATCCGCATGGAAAACGCCGGGTTCTAACCACTGTGGAAGGAAAATCTCAATAAGATGTTGTGCTAACTCGACGTTCTTACCGCTTTCGGTAATCTTTACTCCATCTACCCATTCCATCACCAATACCTTTGATGTACTTAGTTCTGGGTAAGCCTCTGGAATTTGTACAACACCGGAATCCTTATAACGTTCCTTAAAAGATTGCAGCGTTTGTAATTCCTTTGTGTAATCAAGCTCACGTTCAATTACTTGTTTTAACTCGGCGAATAATACGTTAAAATTTATAAACCCCTTTGGAACAGGTACAAAATGGTCTGCAAACCAAATAATAATCTTCAATGTCCTAAAATCGGTTTGTACAATTGACTCAATAGTAGGGCGTTGAACCTTCACAGCTACCACTTGCCCATTTTTCAAAACTCCTTTATACACTTCGCCGATAGAAGCAGAGGCAATTGCTTCTTCGTCGATAGATTGTAAGTGTTCATAAATGGAGGAGTTCCATTCCTTTTGAAGGATGCTTTCGATTTCCTTCCAATCTGAAGGAGGTACCTTATCTGTTAAATCCTGTATCTGTTTAATAAAGGTAGGAGGTAGGAGATCACCTCGCGTGCTTAAGATTTGACCAATTTTTATCAACAAGCCTTCTAATTCAAAAAGGGTCTTGCGAAACCTTCCGCCGATGTTCCCCCAGAGAATAGCCCACTCTGCATCTGACTTCTTTCGCAGCTTAAACCAATAGATTTGAATAAAAACAACGAACGCCAGCTTTAACACTTTAAACATCCGGACAAATTTATTGCTTGTTTTCATCATGAATCCTCATTTCATGTATAGTGAAAAAGCATTCCTTCTTGCAGTGAAGAAATGCTTTTGGTCAATTACTTTACGATGAGTCCACAGCCTTCTAATACATCCTGTTGTAAATTATGCTGCAAAAAATAGCAGTTTTCATTTTCAAATACAATATTTTGTTCAGGGTCTTTATGGGGATTACAAAATGGGCAGTTTTCATCGTATGACATTTACTTCAACTCCATCCTTACAAGTTTTAAAGATTTTTGTTACTAAATAAGTGTAACTATCATATAAACCGTTCCTACCAAAAGAAAACCTAACGCAGTATAAACAATCCGTTTTCCTATCCTTTCTAAAAAGAATAGATTCACCAGTGAGAAATAGACGATAGCTGATCCTACTATAAAAACTATGAATTCTTTAAGATAACTTGGTTTTAATTTATAGTCGTGATTAAAATAAATCTCCTTATTTTCATTAAGTGTTAATGGCATTGTAAATATACTCAACGCTAATCCAAGAAAGATAAGTACCCCTGAAATATTTAATACTGTACGAACTGTTCGTTGTTTTTTCAACTTCACTTCTCTATGTACAGAAGGAGTATAGTTTACCTGCAAATAAATCACCTCACGAAAGTCTTTTATTACTTTTACGTATGTAATAATAATAAGTTTCAAAATCAGGCCTGTTTTTGGTTTTTTTTAGAAAAAGTTGCTTACACTATGTGTTACAGGAGGGAAAAGTCCATGCAAAAACGTAAGACAAACACTCATGATACAAATCAACAATTTAATACAAATGATACATATGGTGTCTTTTCTCAAGAAATGGAGATTGATTCAGATATTAATGAAGACCAAAACCGCGAATTGCTTTTAGATGAATCGGTTGATGCTTTTATTGAAGATAAAATGAACCAAGAAATGAAAGATAAGCTACAAACAAATTCAAAACCAAGAGAACTAGAGGATTGATCTAAATGTTCGTCGTCTCGGTAATGATCGTAGATATTATAGCAAGTTGGAAATGGGGAGATTGGCAGAATTGGAAAAAATATCAGTCATCCATTTTGTATTTAATCACCTGTGACCTTCTTTATAATTTTCTTACCTATAATCATCCATTGTGGGAATATGAGCCCACTTTTTTATTACCCAACCATACTATTATCAGTATTTTTGCAATGTTTATCGCCTATCCCGCAATAATGCTTATCTATTTGGGAAGATACCCATCTACTTTCGGAAAATCCGTTCTTTGGATAGGTTTATGGACAGTATTGTGGTCCTTTTTTGAGTGGGTAGGTAGTGTGTTTGGTGAATTTTCATATCATAACGGTTGGAAATTAGGCTGGAGCATATTATTCAATATCGTACTATTTTCAATGGTACGGTTACATTATAAAAAGCCCCTACTAACATATGTTTTATCGGTCCTTGCTACTCTTGCACTTTTACATATATTTGATATTCCCATATCTAAAATGAAATAAAGGGTTGCAAGCGCAACCCTACCGATTAAAGGATTTCAAATGTTTGAATATAACAGTCATCTTCATCAAAAGTATTTGTTTGTTCCTCGTATTTAATCTCTAACTTCTGATATGCCTTTTTCCAAAATAGGACTGCAGGTTCATTTTTCACTAACTCGATTACAAAGTATTTCCCTTTTTTCAGTGCAAACAATTCTTTTAAAAATAAAAGCGGATAACCTTTTCGACGATATTTTTTAAGAATAAATAGATCATTAATGCTATAATCATACTCTTTCTTCAAGAACGGTCTTTCTAATAGCAATAAAAACCCAACAATGGTTTCTTTATCTTTGAGGTAATAGGGTGTCAGCCCTTCACCTTCCCAAATCGTATCAAACGAATCAAATTCGAATGAGCCATTTGTTGATAGTTCCAGGCTATTTGTATGCTCCGACAGATCGTGAAGATATAACGAATATAAGTTTTGTAAAATATGTTTTTCTTCTGGATTTATGACTTGAAGTGACAATGTCATTGTTAGTACCTTTCTATATTAAACTCGATTTAAGTGTGTATCTTTGAAATTCGTTGGGTATTTCAATCCATACCCCAGCATACGGTCCATTCCAATATGGGACGAAAGAATAAGACCAATTGCCAACAATGATTGGTTAGTAAGCAAGACACCGAGCAGAATAATTGCAACAGCAATGATATATGTATGAAAGAAATTATATAAAACAGCACCTACTTTAATTGAAATCACATAACCTAATGCCGACAAATCAGGCGTGAATAATAAAAGGAAAAATAGAAGCCAACTATAATCATTTATGAAATAAAAATAAAGACTTAAAACAAGAACCGCAAATCCTTCCAAATGGAGCAAGATTTTATTCATACTTATCCTCCTTAGCAATTAATTAGACTCTTACAGAAAATAATGAGCTCTGTTTAAGTAATGCCCCTGCTTTTTCAAGAAGCTCTTCCTTTTGAACAAGAGCAATTCGGACGTAACCTTCTCCTTCATTGCCAAAAGCATTACCAGGTGTCACGACAATACCCGTTTCATCTAGTAATCTGTAAGCAAACTCTGTCGATGAATAAGGTGCAGGTACCTTTGCCCAAAGAAACATCGATGCTTTTGGTGCTTCAACTTGCCACCCCGCTTCACAAAGACCCTTCACTAAAATATCGCGACGCTGTTTATAGGTGTCTCTTAATTGCTCACTAAACCCTGATGAATTTTTCAAAGCTAGAATTGCTGCTTTTTGTATTGGTAAAAACACTCCGTAATCAAGATTAGATTTTAAGCGGTTTAATGCATCAACTATTACTGGGTTACCGACAATATATCCAATCCGACAGCCTGCCATATTAAAGCTTTTTGAGAGTGAGTTAAATTCGACACCTACCTCTTTAGCACCTTCTACCGATAGAAAGCTAACAGGTTTTTCATCATAATAGATCTCTGAATATGCAAAATCATGTAGAATGACGATATTATATTTCTTGGCAAACTGAATGACTCTATGAAAGAACTCTTCAGTCGCTAGAGCTGGGACAGGATTACCTGGGAAGTTTAAAATCATCAACTTTGCTTTCTCTAAAATCTCCAAAGGTATATTCTCTAAATCTGGTAAAAAGTGATTTTCTGCTTTCAAAGGCATTCCATAAGGAGTTGCGCCGGCAAGCGTAATCCCTGCAGCATAAGCAGTATAGCCTGGATCTGGAACAAGAACAATATCACCTTGATTCGTGAGAACCATTGGCAAATGTACTAGTCCATCTTGTGAACCCATTACCATTAGCACTTCGTTTCCCTCTTCAACCACTACCTCAAACTGTCTACGATAATACTCGGAAATTGCTTTATGTAAGTCTGCTGTACCAGTTAAGGAATAGCCATATAAATCAGGATTTTTAGCCTGTTGTGCAAGCTCGTCCATAACATAAGCAGGTGGTGGTAAATCAGGGCTCCCTATGCTTAAATCAATAATGTCATGTCCTGCTTGCTGTTTTCTTTTTTTATAGCTTGATAGTTCATTAAAAATAGATTCTTGGAAATTCAACATTTTTGAAGACAAAGTTATATCCACGCTGCCACCTCTTTTTTAACTATTAAAGCTATTTATATTATAGCAAAATTTTGAATTTTTAGTGGAGAAAATCTTTATATAGATGGTTTCCCCCAAATGAGGTGTACAGCATTTAACATATAGCTTTCCCGCTTAATAATTGATAATGGAGATTCATCTACGAGTTTTAGTATGTCTCGATTCATATGACATCCATTTCTTTTTAGAAAAAAGGGGTCTGTCTTATGTTGAAGCCATGCAAACATAGAATTGGTGCTTATTCCATGTTCAAAAAGGAGAACTTGCCCGTCGTCTTTACACCAGCTGGACAGCCGTTGCAGAACTTTTTCTGGATTTGGGTACGAACAAAGAGAAAGAGTTGATACAACTATATCAAACGATTTTTCTGGGAGAACAATTTCCTCCACGTTACCGATCTGAAATTCAACGTCTAGTCCCTCCCCTCGAGCAGTTAGCCTAGCTTGCTCAATCATTTCAGGACTGAAATCCACAGCAGTAATCTTTGATGCTTTAGGATAGTATTGAAAGTTGGCACCTGCTCCTACAGACACTTCTAAAATGGTGCCTTTTGCTCCTTGCAATAGCCTTCTTCTCATTTTTTGATCACTTGATTGCTGTTTTGCTCTTCTCGCATATTTCCCTGCTTGCTTATTAAATAGTTGCACCTGTCGATTGATTTCCATGCAATACCTCCTTTAAATACTTATAGAATTTCCTGACGACATTGTTATTTTTCGATAAGGTTGAAGTATACTCAGGCAAACGCAAAACCACGTTATACCAACTAAATATCCTCCAAGTACATCTGTTAGGTAATGCTTCTCTAAAACAATCTGGCCAAAACCATTGAACAGAATAATAGCTGTAAAAATAAAAATAATTCCATTTTTAATGAATCGATCCTTCATCTCATTTACTACTATATATAGAAGAAATCCAAAGTATAATAATGCTTTAACAGCATGGCCACTTGGGTAGCCATAGGATATCAGTGTGTCCCCCATTCCCCAAAGATCCACATAAACAACATCTCCCGGACGCTCCCGTTCAATACTGATTTTCATAATAAACGTGATTAACACACCACCACCCATAATTACAAAAAACAGGATCAGTTGTCTGAATGAGTTTCTTCGGAGAAGTAACCAAATCATGATAAGAAAAGAAAAAATAACAAGTGTTTTTGTATCCGCCAAAAAAGTAATACCTCTTAAAAATTTCTCTAAATAGATTGAATCTCCATCTGTTAACCAGCTGCTAAAAATTTGATCCAGTCTAGAAAACTTGTCGGCAACCACAAATAGGGAAAAAATGAAACTTAAGATGGCAAACCATACTGAAAGATAGAGTAATGGTTTGTTAACTGTTATGATAAACGCCTCCCTTCTTATCTACAAAGGTAGTATATGTATATGTTCAGTACACTTAAAAAATCATGTAATGACTTCTCAAGGTCTCCTTTAGGTAACATATTTACGTAATATATAGGAAAAAGTTTCAAACGAGGTACATTTCTCATTTATACTGTATATTTTCCACTTGCAAATACTACTTTTATATGATAAATTATGTCACATGAAACAAATGACCATTTTTCTCATTTGGTCATTTTGAAATGAGGTGGTCGAGTGGCAATTGATCGAAGACAATTAATTCTAGAAGCTGCGACAAAGTCGTTCTCTTTATTTGGATATAAGGCAACAACGATGGATCAGGTGTCAAAGCTGGCAAATGTCGGCAAGGGTACAATCTATACCTTTTTTAAGAATAAAGAGGAGTTATTTGATGAAATCATCAGTACGCTTATCAAGGATATGAAGGCAGTTGCAGAAGAAGCGATTGAACCAACTGGTACGTTTTCAGAAAATGCAAGCCGGGTTTTATACAAGCTATTAGAATTCCGCAAATCACATCAATTAACAATCAAGCTTTTTCAAGAAGAAAGAGATATAGGAACACCGGCAGTTGTTGAGGTAATACAACGTGTTGAGCAAGCTATTATCTCTTATATGAAAGAAATTATTCAAGAGGCAATTAACCGTGGAGAAATAATCCAGTGTAATCCTGAAATAACAGCATTTGTCATGTTGAAAATGTATGTTTCATTAATTTTTGATTGGGAACAAAGCCATGAACCTCTTGATAAGAGCGAGATATCAAATTTATTTCACTTATATTTCTTTAACGGATTAGCCAAGTAAGTATTCTTAGGGTTCTCTTATAAAGGGCACCCTACTCATTTGCATTAAAATGACTAAATGAACAAAACAGTCAATACATCAGGAGGTTACACCATGAAAAGGTCATCCTTTTTAGCAGAATTAAAATTTATCCTTTCAAACCGTAAAGTTCTCATTCCGATTTTGGCCGTCGCTTTTGTACCTGTGCTATATGCAGGTATGTTTCTATGGGCCTTTTGGAATCCATATGAACATATGGAAGATTTGCCAGTGGCTATCGTGAACGATGATAAAGGCGCTGATTTTGAGGGGAAATCCCTTCAACTTGGAAAAGAGCTTTCTGACAAACTCGGAAACAGTGAGGAGTTTGATTTTCACATAGTTTCAAAAGAGGATGGATATGAGGGGCTTGAAAATCGAGAATATTACTTATTAGTTGAAATCCCAGAGAATTTTTCAGCTAATGCAACTACGCTACTTGATAACCAACCTAAAAAGCTAGAAATGACATATGTTCCAAACGAAAGTACTAACTTTCTTTCTTCACAAATAGGTGAAACAGCAGTAAAAGAAATTAAAGCCGAGATATCTAAAAACATCACGTCAACATATGCAGAAACAATGTTTGGCAAGGTACAAGAGTTAGCAGATGGATTAGATCAAGCAAGTGACGGTTCAAACCAACTTTCAGATGGTGTGACAGAACTCAATAACGGCTCTAAAACATTGCGTGAAAACCTGGAAGTGTTAGCATCAAAATCAATTGAATTTAAAGATGGTATGAACAGTGCAACTTCAGGTTCAAATGAGTTAGCAGCAGGTTCAGATCAAGTGGCAGCAGGACTTGGAGAAGTCAACTCAAAACTCCCTTCCCTTATTGAGGGAACAGATAAAGCACAAAATGGAGTAGAGCGTATGAAAGAAGAGCTCCCTTCCCAGATTGCTGATGGCATTTCTAAGCAATTAGAAGGAAGTGTAAGTAAAATCAATGATGGAATTGATCAGCTTGAAACACAGTTATCTGATGGTCTGTCGACTCAATTGACTTCAGGAATTGTAAGTGGCTTATCAGAAGAATTAGCAAAACAAACTGTAACTACACAGTCTACTCAATTGGAGCAAATTAAGAATGCACTTATCGCAAATCATATTTTAGACGAAGATCAAGCTACTGCTTTTGTGAATCAGGTAGCTAGTAATTCACCAACACAAGAACAAATACAACAGCAATATAAGGCTCAATTGACTAAGCAATTGGAACCACAAATTACTGCAGGTGTTGGCCAAGGAGTGAATCAAGGCCTTACTCAATTTAAAACATCTCTAAACGAACAGTTACTATCTTCTACATCAAGTTTAGAGGCTCAGCTAAAAGAACAAACAGCACCTTCCTTTAATCAGTTACTTGCTAGCCTTGAACAAATTAATAAAGGTGAACTTGGTTTACAGCAAGGTATTCAGGATTTATACTCAGGTTCAGTTGACCTAAGCAATGGTGCGCATGATTTAACAAAAGGAATGGATCAATTAGCTTCTGGAGCAACACAACTTCAGGGTGGATCTGAACAACTTGCAGAAGGTTCAAAGGAACTGGAAGCTGGAACAGGTAAACTTAAAGACGGCTCAACCGAATTGGCAGATAAACTTGCTGAAGGTGCATCACAGGCAAACTCGGTTCAAGCAGATGATGACACATATGATATGATGGGAGAACCTGTTACCGTTAAAAAAGAAGAAATAAATAAAGTACCAAACTACGGAACTGGTTTCGCACCATACTTTATCTCACTTGGTTTATTTGTAGGTGCCCTTTTAATCTCAATCGTCTTTGCATTAAAAGAACCAGTAGTAAGACCGAAAAATGCACTTCAATGGTTTGGTAGCAAATTTGGCGTAATTGCCATTGTCGGAGTAATCCAAGCTATTTTAGTAGATGGCATCTTATTAATTGGATTAAAAATGGAAGTAGCAAGTCTACCTCTATTTTTCCTGACATCAGTTATCACAAGCTTTGTGTTCTTAACACTCGTTCAAATGCTTGTATCAATGTTCGGTGACCCTGGTCGCTTCCTTGCAATTATTGTTCTTATTTTACAATTAACAACAAGTGCTGGTACATTCCCACTTGAATTAATTCCAAATGCATTGCAACCAATTAATGCATTATTACCAATGACATATTCCGTTCAAGCATTTAAAGCGGTTATCTCAAGCGGTGACATCTCTTATATGTGGCATAACAATGCGATTTTACTATCATATATGGTAGCTTTTGTTCTCATTACAATTAGCTACTTTGCAGTTATGATGAAACGTATGAATCGTGTTGCACCTGAGAAATAAGACATCGTTAAGGCGTGAATTCTGTTTGGAATTCACGCCTTTTTGTTTAGGCTCTTTACTATTGTGTTGTTGTTATTTGCCTTTTTCCTTGGAGAGTGAAGGTACAGAGTTTGGTGATTTCTGCTCCTGGCACTCGCTTTCTGCGGGCGGACCGTGAGCCTCCTCACTGAAATGCTGAAGCGGCTTGCTCAGAAACGAGGAAATTGACCGCCAATAACGCCACGTCCTGTGGCGATGGCGGCACTAGCACATCCTGTGCGTCGGAGACTCCGACAAAAGAGGCGTCTTTTGCCTTTGACGGAGGAGTTGAAATTTCTCGAGTTTCTAGCCGCTGAAGCTGGACAAGTCGCAGGCTCCTGCGGGGTCTCACCTGACTTGCACAAGATGTGCTGACGTCTACGTCCGCCACAGGACGTGGCGGTTTTTAGTAGACGATCCGATCCTTTTCCCGCAGGACTTTGAGAGGCTTCCTTGAATTCTCCCACGCACGAAGAAAATGCAAAGCATTTTCGAGGAGTCTCGTGCCATGCGCTCCAATCACCCCTTTCTATTATCATTATCCAACTCGAATACCCTTCCCTAATAATATGTTTAAAGAATTTAACAATATAAAAGAGACAGCATCATACGTACTGTCTCTTACTAAATATTAACCAGCAATCTGCTGCTTAGATGTTTGCTCAGCAAGACGCTGTTTCTTCGACTTTTTAAAGAAGAATAACTCATATATTACAGGAACTACAATTAGTGTTAATAGCGTTGATACTGCTAAGCCACCTATTACCACAATCGCTAAGCTTTGTGATACAAGACTTCCCATTTCTGCTTTTTTGAACAACAACGGAAGCATGGCACAGATTGTTGCGATAGCCGTCATTAAAATAGGACGAAGACGAGTTGCTGCAGCATCTAAAATGGCATCTCGGATAATCATTTTTTCTTCGTTTTGCTTCACTCGATCTATTAATACAATCGCATTTGTCACAACGATACCTATTAACATTAATGCTCCTAATAGCGCGGTAATCTCAACTGGTATACGGCTTATTAGTAACCCTAATACTGCCCCGATCGCTGCTAGTGGTAATGAGAATAGGATTGCAAGTGGTGCACGCATTGTCTTAAATGTAATAACCATGATTAAGTACACAATCCCAATTGAAGCTGCCATGGTGATGAACAAGTCAGTAAAATCATCTGCTTGTTGAACAGATGCTCCACCAATGAGTACCTCTACGTTATCAGGTAACTTCATACCTTCTCCAGGTTTAACACCTTTAACAACTTTAGTAATTTCAGCAGCTACAACAGAGAGTTTTGCCGGGTCTACTTCAGCCATTACACGAATATACGTCTCTCCATCCATATGAAGAACCTGAGTAGATTGATTTTCAACAGTAAGCTCCGCTACATCTGTAATTGATACAAGGTTTTCACCAGACACAACCTTAATTTCTTCTAAATCATTCGTGGACTCAGGTGTAATAGATGCTTCTAAGAAGACAGTTGTGTTTGAACCATCAATTGATACATTTCCAATTGGCATACGATTTAATAGCATTCCTAGCTGCTGAGTTACTTCACCAGGATTAGCAACTTCAGAATCAACTGTAAATGTATAAACCGGTTTCTTCTCTTCTTGGTTTGTTTCAACTTTTTCTATCCCATCAATATCCTTGATTTCGTTCATCACATTTGTTGCTGTTTCTTCTATGTCAGCGATTTGATCACCGACAATATCAATTGTAATAGAAGAACCTCCACCTGCTGATAAAAGTGCAGCTGCACCAGCTACTAACTCTGCATTCGGGTACGCTTCTTTTTGTTGATTTACTTTTTCAATAAACCCTTCTGCGTCCGCACCCTCATTCATTAATATTGTAAAATTCGCTTTTGTTGGGGATTCAATCGTACCGAATTGTGCCGCGTCAGCACTATTCCCCAATTGTGTATACATTGATTTAATTTCGTCCTGATCTAATAAAAACGATTCAAGCTTTGTTGTGTTTTCACGTACCTCTTCTAATGGTGTTTCGTTTGGATAATCAAGCGATACCATAACAAGTTCAGCGTCTGAATTATCCAAAGCTCCTTTAGGCATGACAAAGTACGCACCAATAGAACCAACAAACAATAGGAATGATGTTAGAATCACTACCCATTTATGATTGAGGGACCAGCGTAACATTTTAACATAACCCTTTGGTGTACGATGTTGTGGTAGTTTTGCTTTACGTAAGAGTCCTGCACTCATTAACGGAACAACTGTTAATGCAACAAGTAAAGATGATAATAATGAATACGTAACGGTTAACGCAAATGGTAGTAAGAAATCCTTTAACCCTGCCCCCACTAAACCAAGTGGTAAAAATACCGCAACAGTTGTTAGTGTGGAGGAAGTGATTGCAGAAGCTACCTCTTTTGTCGCATCAATAACAAGCTGAATAGAGAACTTTTCAGTTTGCATTTTACGGAAGATATTCTCAATTACTACGATACTATCATCTACTAAACGTCCAACTGCAACTGCGACACCACCAATAGTAAGGATGTTTAGTGTGATACCAGATTGCTTTAGAAGGAATAAGGTAAAGCCTAATGATAAAGGAATCGAAACAATTGTAATAAATGTTGAACGTAAATTTCTAAGGAACAACATAATGACAATCGTTGCAAATAAAGCACCTAATAATACTTCTTTGATCATTGTGTTTACAGATGTAACAATCATATCTGCAGTTGAATAAAAGACAGAAACGTTGGCATCGTATTTTTCGGATAACTCTTTCGATACTTTTTTCACTTCATTTGCAATAGAAACTGCACTCGAATTACTATCTTTTACAACACTTGCAAGTAACGCATCTTCCCCATCAATTCGTGTGATATTTTCCTGAGGTTCTATTAATTCAACTGTAGCAATATCCTCCAGCTTTACTCCAGGAACAACCGGTAATGCTTTTATATCGTCAAGGCCCTCCAGAGTACTGACGACTTTAATATTACTTGCTTTTCCATCAATTGTTTTTTGCCCAACAGCGGCAGCAATGTTTTGACCTTGTAAGGCGCCTAATACAGCTTGTGCAGGAAGACCTGCTTGTTGAAGCTTTTCTTGGTCAAGCTCTATTGAAATCTCATTTCCCGCTCTTCCAAACATAGCAACATTTGCAACTCCATCAATGTCTTGAAGGGCTGGTAGAATTTTTTCCTGAGCCAACGTAATATTTTCTTCGGTGATTCCATCCTCAAACGTCATTGAAATATCGGCAATCGGAATCATGTCAGTATTAAGCTGTGAAACAATCGGCTTATTTGTCCCTTCCGGAAGCTGAACTCCAGCAAGTGCTTCCTGAACATCAAGCTTTGCTTGCTTCATATCAGTTCCAGCTTCAAAAAATAAATCAACCTTCGAAAAACCATCTCCAGTAGTGGAGAAGATTCCACTTTTTCCTTTTACAGATGTTACTGCCTTTTCGATTGGCGATGTTATCGTATCCGTCATTGTTTCAGCATCTGTCCCCTGCCCCATCACTATAACGGTGATCTGCGGATTATCAGCAGAAGGTAAGAACTCCATCGGCAACGTAAAATAACTTACAACGCCCATAACTAATACTAAAATTGTCGTCAGCGTAACTGCGGCCTTGTTTTTAAAAGACCATTTTGTAAACCATGTCATATTCAGTTTTCTCCTTTTAAAATAAAATAAGTGGGTGCTAGATATGTAGATTCAATACATTGTAGGTGTTGTCTATGGAGGATTAGATTGGATGTATAACAAAAGACACACAACAAAACTAGTGCAAAAGTAGTAGTGAACCAAAATTATTATATAGTTAATAGCATTAGAAGTAAATTCATTTTGAGTAAATTTATTGTAAAAAATGAAGAAATAGGAAAAGTAGTTAGTTTCTATATTAAAATGCACTATCACCTCTGGACACTTTCAAGAATACGATGGGTAAAAGTACTATTCTTTTGTAAGGAGGAACTTCATTGGCAATTTCATTCCCGGTAAATATCCGGACGGCTGTTATTCAAACTGGACCTAAAAGAATGGTCTTTTATCCACAGGTATTCGGTATGCAAGATGAAAGGCTTCAAAGGTACATGAACCGATGGATTGTTCATGAAACCCAAAAACTCATCGATAAGCAGGTTGGTGATTCACCTTCTACAGTAGTCGAAATGCTAGGTTCTTATGAAATCAAAAACAACCAACGTAATGTAGTGAGTCTATCGCTCTCTAATTACACGTACCACGACCGAGCAGCTCATGGTATGACCTACATTAGATCTCAAACTTTCGACTTGCAAGAGCAAAAACGTAGCATACTCAGTGATTTATTCAAGCCTGGCAGCAACTATATTCAGCGAATATCGGCGTTAATTCGTACGCAAATTGAGCAGCGTGAAATTCCGATAATAAATGGCTTTACCGAAATTAAGCCTAACCAAGACTTCTATGTTGCGGATCGTACTCTTGTCATCTACTTCCAACTCTATGATCTTACTCCATATGTTTACGGATTCCCGTTCTTCCCAATATCTGTATATGATCTTCAGGACATAATTCGTGAAGATGGACCACTTGGGAGATTATCGGCGAATAGTTGACCTCGGATATTTAATTATTTCACCATTAGAAAACTCGGCGATTGCCGAGCCTTTAGGCGACAGCAGAGGCGTAGTTGCACTTATGCAGATAGGAAAGAATTTTATGCTTTCCTATCTGCTAAAAAACAAAAACACCGCCGTTTGGCGGTATTTTTAATTAGTAGATTAGTTCATATTACTCGTTTTGTTTCGATTCATCTCTTTTAATTCGTCCCGAATATCCTTAAGATATTCATTTCTTTGTCTCATTGATTTTATAGTTGTAATAAGAAAGTAGAAACCAAAAACAATGATTCCAACGAAGAATAGAAGATTAAATACGCTAAAAAGTGCAAATGCTTCCATATTGTCCTCCAAACTAATTTTACTATATTAATAGTAACATATTCTTCCATGCAATTTCATGTTTTAATGGGCTACAGGACAAAGTAAGGAGTATTTTTGACAGTTATACCTCCCTAACCATCATTTCAAAAACCTCTTCAATACTCTTTGCATCTTTTAGTCTCTCTTCCCTTACCCACTTTTTAGCTAGTGTAACAGCTGCAGGATAGTCCTCGGCCATTTGTTCAATTACTGGCAATCCCTTCTCATACCCTACCTGCAGATCAAAATATACATTCAACAAGATAGATAGATTATCTAGATAGGGTATTGGCCCCTCAATTGAAATTTTCTTCCTACTTAAATACGGAGTTGTCCCTAGGAGATTGGTGCTCCCTCAATATTTATCCTTTGCTGCATATGCTAGATTTTTAATACCACTCATATAAAATGCTCCAAAACAAAGCGGACATGGCTCCATCGTTGTATATAGCACATATTGATTTACTTTTTTATGTACACGGTTATCCAGCTTGAGCATTGCATTCATTTCCGCATGCGCTAACTCGTTATGATAAATAACACTACCAGACAACTCCCCAAACACAGCACTTTTCCCTCTAGCAACAATCTCACCATCTGTATTCACAATCACGGAGCCAATCGGCCTTGAACCTTCTTGGCAGGACTTCCATGCTTCCTCAAAGGTCTGCTGCCAAATATAAGGAATGGTTGACCATTTCATCTTGTTCACATCCTATCAATTACTCTAAAAAATAGTATAAATTAATAGATTCAATATGAAAATATTTTTCCATGGAATTCCAAAATGATATGATAGGAGATAGATATATTTCAGGAGTGGATAAAATTGGCGCGCATTTTATATATAGAAGATGAAAAAGAGATTGGCTCTTGGGTATCAAAGAATTTGACTGATAGAGGCTATGATGTGACCTGGTTGCAATCAGGTCACGATTTCGAAAAACATCTGCCTACTTCAGATATTGCTATTCTTGATGTCATGTTACCTGGTTTAGATGGTTTTTCACTTGGAAAACGAATTAAAAAAGAAGTGAACGACCTACCAATTTTAATGCTTTCTGCACGATCTGCAGTAGAAGATAAAATTGATGGACTTAGCTTTGCTGATGACTATTTAACAAAACCATTTCATCCAGATGAGCTTGCAGCTCGTGTTGAGGTATTGTTACGAAGATATCAAAAGAATGAAGACACACTCGACCTGCAGCACCTGACTATTTTTACAAAAGACATGAGAATTGTTAATAACGAAACCGATGAAGAAATTCAATTAACAGGAAAGCAGTATCATATATTTCAATATTTCATTCGAAATTTAAATCAGATTTTAACAAAAGAACAGCTTTATGAAGGTGTTTGGGGAGAACAATACATAGAAGGTGACAAAACCCTGATGGTTCATATTCGATATCTTCGTGAAAAAATTGAAAAAGAACCTGCGTCTCCAACAATTATTGAGACAATTCGTGGTATCGGGTACCGGGTGAAGCGATGAGAAGATTTTTCAAATCACTTTTAGCCAAATACATGTTAATTATCTTTATGGCTTTGTTTCTGATTCAATCTGCGTATCTTTTACTTGCTACTTTCATTACAATTGGAGAGAACATCCAAAAGTCCGAAGAAGAAGAATTTCATCCAACTGTAATTGAAGAAAGATGGCATGCCGATGCCAGACAAATACAGAACAGTTCAGAAATAGATGGATTATTCGAAGGTTGGAAAAGAGAGTTTCCTGATGCAACAATGTTTTGGATTGATGAAACTGGAAGTCTTGAAAAGCAACTTGATGTAAAAAAACAACTACCTTCCAAATGGACACCAAGCTTCACCGCAAAATTTATAAAAGAACGCTACGGCGGCGATCCATTCACCGTTATTGCGTTTGTAGGAGAGAATGAAAACCAGGGTTTTGTTGTTCTTGAAATTCCAAGGGCCGCGTTTACGGCACCTGTTATTGAGGCATATGATAATTACGGAGCAATCTTACTGGTTGGTTTCTTTGCTATTATTATCTTGTTTGTCGGTATATCTTTCTTATTTTTCAGAGGAATACGCAACCGACTTTTACAACTCCAAAATGCAATGGAATTACGAGATATGGACGGATTACCAATTGATGTACTTGTGAAGAAAGATGATGAAATCGGTCAGTTAGAACAAACATTTAATGGAATGGTCACAGAGCTCAGAGAAAGTAAGAAGCGTGAACAAGAAGAGGAACAAATCCGTCGAGAACTCATTGCGAACCTATCTCACGACCTGAGAACTCCATTAACGAAAATACGAGCACAAACGTATTCCATTATAAAAGAAGATCTGTCCACTGAAGGACAAGCGGCAGTCAAAGCACTAGAATCATCCATTGTAAACATAGACAGTTTGATTGAGAATTTAATGTCATACACCCTACTCACAGCTAAGAAGTATAAATTCGAACCAAAAGCGACTGATGTCATTCGTTTTGTCAGAGAGAGTCTTGCCAGTTGGTATCCAGTCTTTGAAAAAGAAGGCTTTGATACAGAAATTGAATTGGATAATTTTACTGAAAAAAATTGGATGGTCGACCCGATTTGGTTTGGAAGAATACTTGATAACCTTTTCCAAAATATTTTGCGCCATGCAAATGATGGTAAGTATATTAAAGTGTCTACAGAATCGAATGAGGAACACGACATAATAATCATTTCTGACCGTGGAAAAGGGTTGAAAAACGAATCCACTGAAAAAGGTGCCGGTATTGGTCTCTCCATTGTAGACATGATGGTTAAAAATATGAATCTGGACTGGGATATACAATCCGATAGTAATGGAACAACAATAAGAATACTGAAACACAAATAAAGGTGTAGTTGAGTGAAGCAAGTTCTCCATTCAACTGCATTTTTTCTTTTTAAACAAATTTTAACCTTTCCCTACCTATTGTTTTAACCTTTCTCACCTATGATAGATTGTGAGGTGAGTTACATGGAATATGTAGTTGAAACGAAAAATTTATCAAAGAAGTTTGGTCGCGAAAATGCAGTTATGGATGTAGACTTAAAAATTAAAAAAGGTGAAATCTATGGATTCCTTGGACCTAATGGGGCTGGAAAAACAACTACCATTCGAATGCTTCTAGGTTTAATGAAGCCTACCACTGGATCCATTCATATTTTACAAAAGAATTTAGTAAAAGAACGGATTGATATTTTAAAAAGGGTCGGTTCATTGGTAGAAAACCCATCTTACTACCCACATCTTACAGCTTACGAGAATCTCGAAGCATTACGCAAAATACTCGGTTCCCCTAAACAAAGAATTCATGAAGTACTTGAGATCGTTCGCTTGTCTGACGTAGGAAACAAAAAAGTGAAGGGATTTTCACTTGGAATGAAACAGCGTTTAGGAATTGCTGCTGCACTACTAAACAATCCTGAACTACTAATCTTAGACGAGCCAACAAACGGACTAGACCCTTCTGGAATCATAGAAATAAGAAACCTAATTAAAAGGTTACCATCCGAATATGGAGTAACTGTTTTAATCTCAAGTCATTTACTATCCGAAATTGACCAAATGGCTACAACCGTTGGAATCATAACAAAAGGCAAACTGATATTTCAAGATTCTATAGAATCATTACGGTTATACGCACAGCAAAAAGTCATTTTAGAGGTCAGCCAACATCAAGATGCTTGGAGAACACTTCTTGCTAGTGGAATCAAATCCGATCTTATGAAAGAATCAATCTATTTAGAGAACGGTTCAAATGAGAATGTTGCGAATGCAGTTCGAACCCTCGTCCAAGATGGATATTCTGTCTATCGAGTGAGAGAAGATAAACGTTCATTAGAGGATATCTTCCTGCAGCTAACAACGGAGGAGAAGATAGGATGATAGGTTCAATATTACATGCTGATTTTTTAAAAATAAAACGTAAAGGAATTTGGTTTCTAACGGTGTTGGGACCATTCGGAGTGATAGCCCTACAAATGGTGAACTACGGGGTTCGGAAAGATTATCTATTACAGCAGAGTGATAATGATTGGCTTTATTATATTGAGAATGTTAGTGGATTTACTCCGCTAGCACTCGTCTTAGGTATTGCCATCTTAACTTCATTAATGGCTAGCATTGAAAATGAAACGAATGCATGGAAACAGATACTGGCACTTCCTGTTTCTAAGATGAGTGTGTATTTGTCTAAGTTTACAGTTCTAGCCTGCCTGCTATTTGCTTCGTCAGTCTTATTATTATTTTTCACATTGGCATATGGTATATTCCTAGACTTTGATCAGCCTATTCCTTTTGCGGATTTGTTTCAATACAGCTTTTATCCATTCTTTGCTGCATTACCTGTTTTGGCATTACAGCTTTGGGTGGCAACGGTTTCTCAGAATCAAGGAATTCCAATTACGACAGGGGTTTTAGGCTTTGTCTTTACCTATTCTGCATACTTTTTACCAGATTGGATGATTTGGAAATGGCCATCTTTAAATAATGAATGGAATGAACCTATTCTAAATGTATTGCTAGGTATTGGAGTCGGTGTTCTTCTATATGTAGCAGGTATGATAGATTTTACGAGAAGGGATGTAAAATAGATGATAAAGCTGTTGCAGTCAGAATGGTATAAATTATGGAAATCAAAGATCCTTTCAATTATCTTAGTGGGTCCATTGGTTGGTTTATTAGTAGGATTTGGTGCTGGTTTCATTGACGATTTTGAAGGAAACAAGTGGTACATCACCCTCCTTTCAATGAACTTGACATATGCATTACTCTTTTTACCAATGATTACGGGTGTACTGGCAAGTTGGATTTGCCGCTATGAACATGTTGCAGGCGGTTGGAAACAGCTTTTAGCCTTGCCTGTATCGAGAGGAAAAGTCTTTACAGCAAAATATGTACTATTACTATTTGTCGTATTTATCATCCAACTAATGTATTTGGGTACTGTTTTTCTCATTGGCACTATATTGAATTTCTCTGATCCTTTTCCGTTAGAAATTGTTTGGAAAAGTATCATCGGTGGATGGGTCGCAACCTTTCCCTTAGTAGCGTTACAGTTATGGATGTCAATTCTGTTTAAGAGTTTTGCGGCTCCATTTGCAGTTAATATTGTTTTTACATTACCATCTATTTTGGCTATTAACTCAGAACGTTTCGGTCCCTATTATCCTTGGGCCCAGCCGTTTTCAATGATGTATGTGGGAGGAAACACAAACGACGTATTCTTTATCCCTTGGGAGCAATTACTAACAGTTGTTGGCGGAAGCTTTGTCCTTTTCTTTGTTGGGGGATATTTGTACTTTCAGAGGAAGGCAATATAATTGTGCAGGCTGTGGTCTTCACCCACAGCCCACACTCTTCATAAAATTTATTCAAGCGACACATCTAAATACCCGGTAACTAATACTACCAAAGTACTTTTCCGTTAATTCCTCATGTTTTTCAATTACTTTGGCACACCGTGGGTCTATATCCTTTGAAGGTATAAAATCATTAGCCTCAAATTGATCTACATGTTTGCTAGTCTCAACGTTCAAAATTGATACTTCTCTGAAACCCGCTTTTTTAAAGTAAGCCTGCCATTCAGATACACTTAATAACTTCGATATCCCATAGAAATCAGCGATTTCCTTTCTAACTTCACTTGGACAGTTTGGGTCAACTACCATTTCAATTCCAAGGAATATTCCTTTCGGCTTTAAAACTCTCTTATATTCTCCTAAACTAGCAGTAACATGTGTAAATATAGTCACCGATTCTGAAAGTAGCAAATCAAAACTCTTGTCCTCAAATGGCAATTTTTCAGTTGTCCCATATACGAGAGTAATTGGTAAACGAGTTTGCCTAAATCGTCTCCTAGCCTTTTCTAGCATTACTCTATTGTTATCCATAGCAGTAACATGACAACGAAATTGTTTTGCAAGGTAGGCTGATGTAAGTCCTGTACCACAACCCACATCAAGGATAGCTGTATCTTTAGCAACGTTTTCTTTTAACAACAATTGTTTTGTAAGTGAAAGTCCCCCAGGGTGTGCACCTCCAACTCCATAAAGTGACAAGCATTCCAGATATGAATATTTCAAAGTAACTCCACCAACTTATCTTCAATTTTTAAACCCTCTAATCAAAAGTCATTAGATATATTTCAGTGTATGGTTAAAACCTATGAAGGGTAGAGGTCAAATGTACCAGGACATTGATGAAAATCTTTTCTTAGTTTTACTTAGGCATTAACCTAAGTACAGAAAAAATGGGTAAATGCCCCTTACAAATATCGTGTAATTACATAGTGTAATAACTATACAGAGCTTAGGAGGTGTTCTAGATGAGTGAAGCTGTTGGAGCTGGCTTTGGCTACGGTGGAGGCTTTGCTTTAATCGTGGTATTGTTTATCCTACTGATTATTGTAGGCTCTGCTTATGTTGGATTTGGATACTAAACTAGAAAACTGTTAGGAGGATTACTATGCACTTTGGAATGGGTTACGGACACGATTGTGGCTGTGGAGGATATGGCTATGGTGCACCTGTGGCTGGAGTAGGCTTTGGGCCAGGTAGCTGGTTTGCGCTAATCGTCGTATTATTTATTCTCCTCATTATTGTAGGAGCTGCATGGTGTTAAGGACCATCACTAACAATTTTGGATACTTGTTACAACTAAGTTGTTACTGATAATTTTGCAAACAAAATACAAATGCACTCCGATATGGGGTGCATTTTGTCAGTTATCTATTGTTATTTAGTAAGAAATAATAGAAAAGATCTTATGATTCTTTTATTTTAAGATATCTTCCGCAAAGTAAATAGAAATCAAAAGGAAAATTATGTTATTTTATGTTATAATTATCTTAACCTTCAAAAAGCGAAATATAATTCATATTGGGAGTGTGCTGCAAATGGTAAAAAAAAGTGTAGGTATCTCTTTTGTAGCTATGTCAACCATCTTAATATTGTTGAGTTTTATAGGCAAAACCATGTGGGCTGCTGAAGTTGAAAAAACGCTTAGTAATTCTGGCTTATTCTTATTCTTGACTGGTCTTGTATGTTTATCTTGGGGAAAATATGATGAATCTAAAAGAGGAAAGAATGATTTAACGGAATAATATATTCCTCCTTAGAAAGATAAATACATGTGGTACATCTTCCAATATGTTGTACAATGAATAAACTCATTCGTATAAATAACGCGTGATCCCCTCATGGGTCACGCATTTTTAATAGATTTTAATTTGATTTTACAAACAAAACCTACAATAACCTTATATTCCGGCTTTCGCACTCGTTGATGATCTCATCACTCCAAACGGATACCTGTACTTCCCCGATATGTGCTTTCTTTAACAAAAACATGCACAATCTGGATTGACCAATTCCACCTCCGATCGTGTACGGCAACTCTCGTTCAAGAATGGCTCTATGATAAGGAAGCTCCATTCTCTCTTCATTTTTTGCAAATTTCAATTGCTTCAACAATGCCTTTTCGTCTACCCTAATTCCCATTGATGAAATTTCAATAGATTGTTGCAAAAGTGGACTCCAAAAAATCAAATCTCCGTTTAATCTCCAGTCATCATAATCTGGAGAACGTCCGTCATGTCTTTCCCCTGAACGCATTCTCCCGCCAATTTGCATGATAAAGACAGCACCATGTTTTTTTGCAATGAGGTCTTCCCTAGTTTTTGGAGATTGATCTGGGTACCTGTCCTCCAATTCTTGGGACGTCACAAAGTAAATTTCGTCAGGTAAAACGGGTGTAAGACTAGAATGATATTGATACATATGTTGCTCAGTATCTTTTACTGCGTTGTAGATTTTTTTCACTTCTGCCTTAAGCGTTCGTAGATTACGCTGAGGCCTAGTGATTACCTTTTCCCAATCCCATTGGTCAACATAAATGGAATGGAGATGATCAAGTATTTCGTCACGCCGAACAGCATTCATATACGTATAAAGTCCTCTACCAGGATTGAAACCATACTTATTAAGAGCAACCCTTTTCCACTTTGCCAGTGATTGCACAACCTCAATTTGATGGTTCTTAATATCTAATGCTTCAAACGAAAGCACACGCTCTTCACCATTTAAATTATCGTTAATCCCTTTACCATCCCTCACCAGCAATGGTGCTGACACCTTGAGTAGGTTTAAAGTTTCAGAAAGTGCATTCTCAAAATAATTCTTCAGTTCATTAATAGCCTTCTCAGTTTCTATAAAATCAAGAATGGGTGTGTATCCTTTTTTTAGAATTGAAGTCTTGGAAATAGTGATCGCCTCCAGTAATACATTGTCACTTTAACGTAATGCAATACTTATTACCTTATGAATTGTATGCTGGAGATGAGCGTTTTACATGTTGTACAGAGGATTTTTTTGATTAGAATGTGATTGAGGTAAAAGTTGGGTTAGGATATAGCCATTTCATCAGAAATATATGTCCCTCCAAACCAATGTTATAGCCCACTCGGTAAAGAATATGTCCCTCCAAACCATTGTTATAGCCCACACGGTAAAGTATATGTCCCACCAAACCAATGTTATAGCCTACTCGGCAAATTATATGTCCCACCAAACCAATGTTATAGCCCACACGATAAAGTATATGTCCCACCAAACCAATGTTATAGCCCACACGAAAAAGTATATGTCCCACCAAACCAATGTTATAGCCAGAACGTCTTATATTAAGTAGACACGCAAATAAAAAAAGAGCCCAAACCTGAGCTCTAGTCCATCACGAAGTTCTTTCCTTTTTCTGCAGTAAAACTGCTGCAATAACGATAACCCCTTTAAACGCTTCGCGCAAGAATGGTGGCACTCCAAATAAGTTTAGTAGATTGTTCATTACAGCGATGATTAACATTCCATACACTGTTCCAAGGATAAATCCTCGTCCACCCATCATATTGGTTCCACCAACAACAGCTGCGGCGATTGCATCCATTTCCATCCCACGACCGGCATTGGAAAAATCCATAGACCCGATACGGGATACTTGAATAATAGCTGCTATTGAAACAAGTAGACCCATCAATGCGTACACACGTAGTTTTACTTTTTCAACATTAATCCCAGAAAGCTTTGCAGCACGTTCATTTGATCCAACTGCAATAATTTGTCTTCCGAAGGTTGTGCGCTTAGAAACATAGTAAAGGATAAATGCAATGAACGCCCAATAGATAATTGGCATCACCATAAAATTGCCTATTCGGAAACTGGCAATCTGTAAGAAATCCATCGGTACCGTTGGATTGTAGCCTTGCATGAAGTGCTGAGTAACACTTCTAAAAATCATCATCGCACCAAGTGTCGCAATGAATGGGGGTACATTTCCTTTTGTAATCGTTACTCCGATAAGTGACCCCAACAAATAACCAAGGAGTAACACTAGTAAAATGGTTACGATGAAAGCTGGTACTCCTTCTAAGCCGATCATTGCTAAATAGCCTTTTGTGCCAGTATCCAGTAGCATCATCGTGAAGGCACCAGTTACAACAAGAGTAGAACCAACGGCTAAATCGATACCGCCTGTCATGATGACAAAGGTCATACCAAGCGCAACAATGGCTGTTCCGGCATTATTTCTAAGGATATTTATCCAGTTATTAATCCAAGATTGAAACCATGCACCGAACGAATCATAGTCAAATCCGAGTACCAATGTTTGGAGGATAACCATGATAATAAGTGCAATCGCAATGCTGAATAAAGGATCATTGACCCACTTATATTTAAACCATTCAAAAAAGTTCTTCTTATTGTTAATCGTTGTATTTTCTATACTCGGTTTCATTTTAGCTTACCTCTCCCTTACCTAAGTCCCCACCGGTAGCAAGACTCATGATCGTGTGCTCATTCATAGCCTCACCTGCAACCTCTCCTTGAATGACGCCATGGTACATGACAAGCGCTCGGTCACAAACACGAATAATTTCATTTGCTTCGCTGGAGAGTACGATTACAGCAATGTTTTCTTCAGCTAGTTTTAAGATTATGTCATAAATATCTTCTTTGGCTCCTACATCCACACCTTGGGTAGGGTTATCTAAGATTAGCAGTTTAGGGTTTGCAGCTAACCATTTCGCGAGAACAACCTTTTGCTGATTTCCACCTGATAGACTTGTAATACTGTCTGTAAGCTCGCCCATCTTTAAGCGAAGAGCCTGGCGGTGCTCTGCGAAGGTTTCCTTATGCTTCTTCGTATTAATAATTCCTCTGTTCGAAAATTTCGGCCAGGTAACAATTGACGCATTTTCCATGATGTCCATATCCTTGATGATGGCATTTTCTTTTCGATTTCGAGGTAGATATGCAATACCTTCCTGGATAGCTTGGGTTGTACGATTAATTTTCACTTCATTGCCATTTAAAAAGATTTTTCCGGATGAAATTTTTTCTGCTCCAAAAATCGATAAAAAGAGTTCACTACGCCCATCTCCTAAAAGACCGGTAAATCCTACGATCTCACCTGCTCTAATCGAAAAGTTTATATCACGAAAAGCATGGTTATAAGTTAATCCTTCGACACGGATAATTTCTTCACCAAGTTTTTTCTCTCGTAGTAACGGTTCAGTTCTCACATCATACCCAACCATAAAACGAGCCAGATCGTTAGTGTTTACATCGCTAACATTTCCCTCAGCAACTAGATTCCCATCTCTCAAAACAACATAGCGACTACAAACTTGCATCACTTCATTTAATTTATGGGAGATAAATATTATCCCTACATTGTGCTCTTGTAATGTTTTCATCATCGCAAAAACGCGTTCAATTTCCTGCTCTGTTAATGATGTTGTCGGCTCATCCATAATGATAATGGAAGCGTTTGTCATCATCGCGCGGCAAATCTCAACAATTTGTTTATAAGAAGCGTCAAGGTCGCGAACCATTGTATCCGGATCCAGATTAATGTTCATTTGCTTGAACATCTTTTCCGTTTCTTGGCGCATTTTTTCCAGATCTAAAAAACCTCGTTTTGTTTTTAGTTCTCTTCCTAAAAACATATTTTCATAGATTGGTAAGTCATTAATTAAGTTAAGCTCCTGATGAATAAAGGCAATCCCGGATTCTTGGGAATGAGCTGGTGTTAGAAACACAACTTCCTTTTCATCTACTAAAATGGAACCGGAATCCATTTGATGCACCCCACCAAGGATGTTCATAAGTGTTGATTTTCCTGCACCATTTTCACCTAAAAGCGCACATATTTCTCCACCTTTTATTGTTAGAGATACATCCTTTAGTACATCATTACTTCCAAACGACTTGACGATATTTTTCATTTCTACAATCATGAAATCACACCCATTTCTTTGAAGAAAAAGAGGCTATAGCTCTGCCATAACCTCTTCATTTTAAAGTCTACAACTTAGTACGGCGAACCTGCATCAAGGAATTCTTCATAGTTATCTCTGTCAACAACTGTTGTTGGAATGATTGTTTCCATTTCAACATCTTCACCTTTTAACACTTTAAGCGCTACGTCTACAGCATCTTTAACCATTGCTGGGCTGTATAGTGCGGATTGAATCCAAAGGTCTTCGTTTTCTGGCATCATTTTGAAGTATTCCTGCATACCTCCACCGCCAGTTACGACCTTAATGTCTGTTCTACCTGATTCTCTGATCGCTTGTAGTACCCCAATAGAAGTTTCATCGTCTAAAGAGTAAACAGCATCAATTTTAGCATTACTTGTTAAGATGTCAGCGAAGTCCTTTAATCCGTCTTCACGTGTAAATTGTGTAGCATATGTTAATAGATTCATATCTGGTGCGATTTCTTTCATTGTGTCAACGAAACCTTTTGTACGTAGTTCTGATACTGATCCTGAAGTAGGAACTTCAAGGACTACTACATTACCTTCTGTACCAATTTTATCCACAATGTACTTTGCACCTTGAACACCCATGTCTTCGTTATCACCAGCAACACGGTATACACCTTCCGCATCAATTACGATATCAAAGTTTACAACCTCGATACCCGCATCCAATGCACGTTGAATTGGCACTTCCATACCTTCCCATTGTGGGAATGCAACAATTGCCTCTGCTCCCCATGTCATCAAATCATCTAATTGTGAAGTCATTTCTTCGGCATTACTACTTGTTTGAATTTGGTACTCAATTTCATCACCAAGTTCTTTTGCACGAGCTTCCGCATGGTAAGCAACCGCAGCTACCCAACCATGTGTAACAGCAGGTGCCAGAATTCCGATTTTATGCTTATCTCCTGAATCACCAGAATTCGCATCATCACCTGGTTCATTACTTGTACCTTCTGAATTACATGCAGTTAAAAGTGGAATCATAATCAATAACAGCAACATAAACAAATTAAAAGCTTTCTTCATTAAAATAACCTCCCCTAATTAGTTAAAATAGAAATCTAAAAAATAGATTTGAAACCTTCTTCAATAAACTTTTAGTCTCTCTCTTTGAAGTTTCATGAAAGGCTATACTGATCAAATGCGCCTTGGCGTAATTGCGCCCGATTTTTTCGAGCTTGCTCGATAAGGTGAAACTTCAAGCAGGGGGGCTTCATTCCCCACTGATTGTTAGTTGCGGCCCACAGGAAGTGGGTCACACAGACGTTGCCACAGGACGTGGCGCTGTTGGTCTGTGTTCACTTTCCGGCATTAACTGGCAGTTCCCCCCACGGGGGTTAATGCCAGTTAATGCCGGAAAAATTTCCTTTTAAAAATCGAGGATCCGCCGGAGGCTTTAACTTTATTCAGTCGGAGTTTGAACCCCGTCTGAAATGTATACTCTTTTTGCATTCCTCTCCCACTTATAGAAGTAGGGAACTTTGCTGAATAAAGTTAAAATACTAAGATGTTATTCTTAAGCGCTTTCAATTTTCATATAAATGCACTATGTTTCCTGTTTCTAAGGAGCGTTCGATTGCCTTCAATACTTGTAATGTATAAAGGACATCCTCCAAAGGTATTACTGTGTTTTCTACATTTTTCTCTATACAATTTACAAAATACATTAATTCATTTTGAAAAGCGTCAACTTTTTCATATTCAATAGCGGATGATTGACCATTGGAATAGTAGAGTAATTGATTGTTATTCTCTTCAATATTCTCAATGTTTTCACCTGCAGCGATTTGAAAATCCAGTGTACCTTGAGATGCTTGTGCTCGAAGTGACATGGTAAAAGGGAATCCGTTTGACATACGTTGTGATGCTTCAACAAACGCCTTGCTTTTATTCGTAAAGGTGAGAGTTGTCATCACATGGTCCCATGCACCATATTTGTTCTGATTTCCAACCGCATATACCGACTCGACTTCCCCTAGTAAATAGGTGAGAAAGTCAATATCGTGGATATGAAGATCGTACAGAGCACTCCCGCCTTTTTCAGGGTATTGAAACCAATCACTCCAAGTAGGCGTTTGACCTAACCGCTTCGCATGAACAATATCAATATCCTTTAACTGCTCAGATTCACTATATGCTTTGATAGCCTGATACTCCGGCCAAAATCGTAGTACATGCCCAACAAATAACTTCACATTATGTGTTGTAACTTCTTCAATGATTCGATGTGCAGAATCCATCGTTAATGTTAGTGGTTTTTCACAAATGATATGCTTTCCAGCCCTAGCTGCCTTGACGATATATTCTTCATGTAAAAAGGTTGGTAAGCAGATATCAATGATATCTATTTCCTTGTTTTTTAATAGTTCTTCATAGTCAGAGACAAAGGAACCTTTAAAAGTACTCGTAATTTCCTGATCATGCACTTCTTTTCTCGTACAAATCGCCACTACCTTGCAGTTAGTAAGCTGCTGGTAGGCTTGATAATGAGTTTTTCCTATAAAACCTAACCCAACAAGACCAATGTTTTTCATTATGTCCTCCTTCTATCCTCTTACCCTAGCAATCTTGTAAGATAGTTGAAAGACCTTTTTACCGCTTCATTCACTTCATCCAGATTGGCGGGACCAGCAGGAGTAAATTCGATTTCCACACTAATTGGACCCTTATAATTTGCATTTGTAAGCGGTTTAAATAGTTTAGAAAAGTCTAGTTCTCCATCTCCAATAGCAGGAAAATTCCACTCATTATACGCTCCAAGCTTATCCTTTAAGTGGATAAACTCAACATAGTCTACCGAAGCCTCCAAGTCTTCATAAGGAAGGATATTCCCATAAAAGATGACGTTCGCCGTATCATAATTAATTTTGACACGGTCATTCAATGATTGTGCCAGCTTTTTTAAAGATGTGCCTGTAGCAAAGTTATTACCATGTGTTTCAAGTACGAGAACTTTATTTAATTTCTCACATTTCTCGATAATTGGTTCTAAATTCTTTACCAAAACTGCTTCATCTTCAATGACATCTGCATCATTATGCGCATCACCTGTTGCAGTAATGACATACTTACAATCAAATTCCACTGCCAGATCAATGCTTTTTAGTAAATTTGCGATGCCATCCTCTCTCATTACGTTACTATGTGCACCAATGCCTACACATTTCATTCCATACGATCGAAGTAATTCCTTAATCTCGGATAATTGTTTTGATGACATCTCCGGTAATACATGGCCTGTATGGTCTTTTACGGCAGCTAACTCGATCTGGGTGAACCCTGCTTCACTTGCTCCTTTTACTGCATCCTCTAAAGAATAGCCGTGGTATGTATTGGAATTGATCGCAAGCTGTTGTAACATGTCAACCCTCCTGTCAAATATGTAATTGATTACATACTGTAATGGCGGTACATTGTACAACCAATATCAAAGATGCAACTTGAACTATTTTAGTCCGTATGTAATCCGTTACATTTATCATAAAAGAAAATAATATCTCAGTCAATGAATTTTGAATATTTTTACTTATCCATTAATAGTACCTTAGTCATATATATGATACTCTAGCAAAAATAAGTAACCGTTTTCAAAATGATTTTATGAACCTAGGATTTTTTCAACCACCTTAAGTGACGCAAGTGCTTGCTGTCCTGTTACCATAGGCTCTTTATCATTGATGATGGCATCTACAAATGAATCAATTACTCCGGAGAGTGTTTGGTTTTCATTTGTTTGAATAGGTTCTAGTTCATATTTAACAGTAGTTCCATCCTTCATTTCTACTACAAGCTGTGCTTCGGGGTCTTGATAGATTTTAAGAATTCCCTTTTGACAATAAATCGTTGTTGAATTATCTTCAGAACCGTAATAGGTCCACGAAAAAGATGCTGTACCTAAGCGCCCTTTCTTCGTTTTTAATGCGCATACGACATTGTCGCAAACCTCAATTGGGTTACCATTTTCATCAACTTTGTCTAACGCACCGTGAAAGGCGTGCACATCTTCTATTTCATCATCCAAAAGATAATGAATCAAATCAATTTTATGAATTCCAAGATCTCCTGCTACACCTGAATGTGAGCGACTTTTCTTAAAAAACCAAGTAGCATTTGTTTTGTCAACGCCCCAAGTTTCAGGACCCTGGTGGCCAAATGACGTTTTAAAAGTTAATACCTCACCTAGTTCCTTTTTATCAAGAAGTTCCTTCGCTTTTTGATGAGCTTTTGTGAAACGTTGGTTTTGATCAATCATCAACTTCTTACCGGACTTTCGCTCGGCCTCAAGGATTTCCTCGGCATATTTGACACTAATCGCCAATGGCTTTTCACATAATACATGCTTTCCACTTAACAATGCCTGAGTCGTATTGATATGATGTGCTTCATTTGAAGAACAGTCACTAATTGCTGTGATCGTTGGATCATTAAAAAGTTCTTCAACTGTTTCAACAACAGTTCCATTAAATTCTTTTGCTAGTGCATGAGATCTTTCTGGATTACGGTCATAAAATACAATTTCATCCACATGCGGATTGGCTTTATACTCAGGTGCATGTCGGTGCTTTGTGATCGAGCCACACCCAATGATGCCTACTTTTATTCCCATAACTCACAACCTCCTTTTCCCTTCTTATCCCATTGTTGACTCACGGATAATCAACTCATGGTCTAAGACGATATTTTCGACTTTTTCACCCTTAATGCTAGATATCAGCATGTTTGCAGCAATTGTACCCATTTTATACATTGGCTGAGAAATCGTTGTTAAAGTTGGGTTTGTCATATTAGAAAATGAAATATTGTCAAAACCAACTACTGCTATATCATTTGGTACATGTAGGCCACTAACATTAATACCTTTCAATGCTCCAATTGCCAATGTATCAGATACAGCAAAAACAGCGGTCGGCTTTTCCTCTAATTGAAGCAGCATTCTCATCGCTTGAATACCACTCTGAAAATCAAGCTCCTTTGTGTGGTAAATCCATTCGTCACGTATTGGAAGATTAAATTCCTTTAATGCACGTTCGTACCCACTTCTCCGTTGCCGAGCATACAAAAACTTCTCATCTGAATTAATGAGTGCAATTTTTTCGTTACCCAGTTTAATCAGATGTTTAACAGCTTGATAGGCTGCTAATTCATTATCAATCGTAACGTATGGAATACTACCGCCTTCCTCATATTCACTACACAGAATGACAGAATAATGCTCAGCTAATTCAGTCAGTTTTTGCATATTAACTGTTGGATCCATTGAGATAACACCATCAGCCAGCTTATTTTTTATCATATTAAAATAAATATTTTCCCGCTGTGGACTCGAATCAGTTTCACATAGAAGGATGTTATAGTTGTTAGCAATGGCTGTATTCTGAATACCATTAATTATTTCTGTGTAAAAAGGATTTGAAATACTCGGTAGTAGCACTAATAAAAGACGACTTTCTGAGTTTCGTAGATTTCTGCCTAGCATACTTGGTTCATAATTTAGATCTTTAATAGCATTTTCAACCTTCAGCCTTGTTTTCGGGCTTACAGAAGTAGCGTTGTTGAGGACCCTCGAAACCGTTGCAACGGAAACACCTGCTTTTTGAGCTACCTGTTGAATATTTGCCATGATGGTTCCCACTTTCAATTATATGTTCATTTTTTGTAATCGATTACAAGTACAATTGTAAAATTCACTGATTTGTTTGTCAATAATTAACTTTTGAAGAAAATAATTAGGTTTTTTGGTATTGTTTTGGTAATTATTTTTGTTATAATCGTATGTAACGGATTACATTAACGATTAAGGAGGTCATACGATGAAGTTAGGAGTTTTTACAGTTCTATTTTCGGATAAATCATTAGATGATATGTTAGACCACGTTGCTGCAAAAGGCATTGAAGCCGTTGAAATCGGCACTGGTGGATACCCTGGTGATGCCCATTGTAAGCTTGATGAATTATTGAATGATGAGAAAAAACAGCAAGAGTTTATGGAAAAAATCTCGTCTCGCGGCTTAATTGTAAGCGCTTTAAGTTGTCACGGTAACCCGCTCCACCCACAAAAGCCAATTGCAGAAGAAGCTGATCAAGTATTTACAAAGACAGTACAGCTTGCTAGTAAACTAGGAATTCCTGTAGTGAATACTTTCTCAGGCTGCCCTGGTGACCATGAAGGTGCGAAATACCCGAACTGGCCAGTTTCACCATGGCCAAATGAATATCAGGAAATTTTAAAATGGCAATGGGAAGAAAAAGTGATTCCGTACTGGAAGGAAAAAGCAGCCTTCGCAGAACAACATAATGTTAAGATCGGACTTGAATTACATGGTGGGTTCTCTGTACATACACCTGCTACCCTGCTTCGACTACGTGAGGAATGCGGCCAGGCAATCGGTGCCAATCTTGACCCAAGCCATATGTGGTGGCAAGGCATTGACCCAGTAGAATCTATTAAAATACTAGGACGAGAAAATGCGATTCACCACTTCCATGCTAAAGACACTATTATCGACCAACCAAACATGAATCGCAACGGATTAACAGATATGACACCTTACTCTGATATGAGAAACCGCGCCTGGTACTTCCGCACAGTTGGCTTCGGCCACGACTCAAAAGTATGGGCCGATATGGTGAGTACCCTGCGTCTATATGGCTATGACTACGTCGTAAGTATCGAACACGAAGACGGACTAATGTCTATCGACGAAGGCTTCACAAAAGCAGTCAACACGTTGAAACCAGTGATGGTTAAGGAATCTATTGGGGATATGTGGTGGTCATAGGACTATAACAGGTGCGTGCTGGGACGAAGGGACAGGTCCCTTGTCCAAGAATTCCGCTGGACTCTTTAATGAATACTAAAATAAAAGCATGTGCCGGGGTGGGCACATGCTTTTTTGGATGGTTATATACGTCTAAACTTTTTCAGTATTTTAGCCCGATGAGTGACCTCAAGATGAAATATCGCAACGCGAGGGCGTTCATTAGCCCGATGAACGCCCTCACGACGAGATAAACTCTGAATACAAAATTGCCATTAAACTATCATCTTAGTCAAACAGCACCAATTGTTCGGTCTCCCCTAATCGGTCAATTGTCTTAGGATCATGGTCTTGAAAGTATGCATGGTGAAGCCATTTTTCTTTTGTCATTACCTTTTTATTTGAATCGGTTGATGCTCTTAGACGGCAGCTATAGATGACAGGAAAGTAATCCTGTAGGAACTTACCTTCTGCGTGAGCAGTTAAGGCAATAATTTGAAATCCTAATTGTTCGGCTACAAAGAATACTGGGCTGAGAACATGGTCGCTGGATGCTTTTCCAAACGGATTATCTAGAATAACGGAACGATGGCGTTTCATGTTTGGTTGAATATGTTGTTTTTTCTCAGCAACATAGTTGAGGATACCAAGGAAAAGTGTCATATTTTTACTCCATTTTTCCCCACCAGACCAGACATTACTTTGCTCCCATGAGTAGGATCGTGTTGTTACTTTATTATCATTCGTTACTTTTCGACAACTAACTTTCATGACTTCGTTGTTCATTACTTGTTGGATTAGTTGTTTGGATTGTAGCCACATTTCAACTTCTTTACGTATTTTTCCATCATCTTGAATTCCATCTTGATTTAAAAACCGGTCAGATTCTAATTGTTGGAGAATCCATTCAATATAATCTCTTATCCTCGTTTTTCCGACTTCCTCTTCCCATTCCGGTATAGAAAATGTAAAGATTTGTTTCCAATCATCGCCTACTTTTACTTTTGTTTTCTTTGGAATTTGCCTTAATTCCTCAACAAGTGTTTGTAAATGGGAATGGATCTGATTAATAAATAATTGTAAATCTTCATCACTTTTCCTAATATGCTCGTTCGCATACTTCGAGATGTTATCGATTCGAATCATCATATTTTTCTTAAATTCAATAATGTCTTGATAACTTTGCTTAGTCTCAACACCGTTTATCGCCATATTCTGCAATTTAATATCTGAAATGCGATTCAAACAGAATTCTCTAAATCTTCGTTTTGAAATCTCTACTTTCTTTTTCTCATTTTCCACAAGCTCTTTATGATTTGTTAATGCATCCGTAATCGATGAAACAACTTTTTTTCTATTATAGATATATTCCATTAATTCTTCCGATTTTAACGGTATGGCAACAATATCTGGGGCTGTAAAATGATGTCCCTCTACAAATCGGTCAAGACCATGTTCAGCTTCTTCAATATTTCTTATCTCTCTGTCAAGTCTCTTTATTTCCTGGTCTATATACTCTTTTCGCTCTATTAGTATGTTTTTTTCAGAATCAATTTCTTTTGCTATCTCAGAAATATCCATTGAAAACTGAATGATATCGATATTGTCGAATCTTTCTTTATATTGCTCAATTTTCAATTCCCACTTACCCTTTTGTTTTTCTCTACTGGAATTTTTCGTATGCAACTCATTAGTAATAGAATCGGTTTCATTCTTTAACGATTTAAGCTTTATCCATATATTTTTTAGTAACTGCTTACCATCAATAGGAAAATTACGATTTTCATCAATATTGCTATGCTCGTTAACAAATTCTGCTATTCGTTGATCCAATGTAGATAATGCTCTAGTTATACCTTCCCGTCTAGCTAATAATTCTCCCTGCGATACATTAATCTGACGAATTTTTAACTCTAAATCATAGATTTGGTCCTTTATTACCTTTTTACTTTTTCCAGTAAAAAGAGGAGTTAATGCTTTAAGGTCCTGGTAATCATCTTCTTCATTTAAGAAGGCTACTTTACTATCGATATCCTTCAAACGACTCTCAAGACTGTTTTTATCTTCCAAAGTAGCGGATAGCAGCTTTTGAACTTTTTCCTTTTCTTTAACTGCCAATCCTAATGAGTCACGAACACTTATTTCTTTTCGTCTAGCTTCCTCAACCTCTTTAAAGTATTGGATATACTCATATCCTCGTTCAATTTTACTATCTAATCCTTGTTTTTCTGAACGGTGACTCTCAATAGTAGATTTATTTACTGAGACCTTGGCATTTAATGATTCAACTTTACTTCTTTCACTACTGACTTTCAAACTCAGTTCTTCCACAAGATTCTTTAGTTTGACGAGTTCTTCTTTTAAAGCCACATATTCCCCATACGGATACTGATTGAGGAAATTAGTAAACTCCAGCCTTGCACTTTCCCAGCGTTTACTTTCATTCTCTTTATCTATTCTCTTTTTCGTAATACTTTGTGCTTTACTTTCAATCTGCTCTTTCCAATCGTTGAAAACCTTTAAATCTATATTATCTTTCCAGTGTGATGGTACAATCCAATTCTCATTCACATCATCTTTTAGGCCTACAACTTCTTCAGTTGAAAGAACAGTAATAGGAAACTGAATCCGATCCGAAACATGATTGATTTTTTGTATTAGTTGTTGTTTAGCCTTTCCGGTCGTAATTAAGGTAAGTGGCCACAAAAAATAATCCCTTAGCTTTTCTTGATCAGCTGTATCCAGAGATTGAAAATATTCGACCCCAGTGACCAAATAATCGACCTGATTCTTCCATGAACTCAGCTGTTCCTCAATATAAGGGTCACCAAAGAAAACCTCTTGATTTCCGTAATCATCCACATATCTTAGGGCAATTCGTTCACGTAATAAAAGTGAGTTGCGTTCCCGTTGCAGCTTTTCTATCTCATCAGTAATCCTTGAATCAATAGAATCCTGTTTTAAATATAAACTTTCAATACTTTCCCATTGAGGTCTAACCGAAGTAAGAGAATTGATTACTATCTTTTCTGCTTTTTCAATCGCTGACAAATGGGAAGCTACACTTTGTTCTCTAGCATTTACCTCTAGATGCTCTGATTGATATGCTTCTTTTCTTACTTCCGCTTCCCTGATATCAGCAATAAGTTGTTTTTCTTCTTGAACTAACCGTATGATCTCATCGTCTAAAAATTGGGAACGCTGCTGCCATTTTGCTAGTTCACTTTTTATGTCTTCTTGTTCAGGGTTTGCAAGTAGAATCTGCTTAAGCTTCTGCATATCTTTTAAACGATTTTTTATGAGACCATTACTATCAGAAAGTGTCTTTTCTAACAACTTTATATTGTTTTCGAATTCATTACTTTTTGCTTCCAACTTTTCAACTTGCAAGATAATAGGATTTAATTCGTAAGAAAGAGTTTGTTTTAAATCAGCAAGCTTTTCCATTTCCTCTAAAAAATAACCTAATAATGCTCGTTTCGCTTCCTCATGCTGATCTTCATAGTTGATCAGTTCCTCATTCCTGTCTAGTTGAGCCAATTCTACATTAATTTGATTGAGGCTGTCCTCATGTTCCGTTTTTTCTTGTTTAAGCTCAGCTACTTTTAATGAGTAATACTCCGCTTGGTGATGCTTTAATTCGTCTTCTTTTTGAACCTTTTCACCTAGTACTTTTTTATATTCAGTATCAAGTTCGTTATACGTTGTTTCTTCTACTAAAATATCATAGGAAGCCGCCTTAATTTCATGTTTATCATTAGACTTATTCCACTCTTCTAACTTATTGTACAGGTCATTTTGTTCATCTTTTATTTTATATTTCTGGGAAAGTGTCTCATTCCACAGGCCCTTTGCCAGTTGCTTTGATTGTATATATTTCAGTTCACTATTGTGAAGCTTTTCAAATGTCTCTACATACTGCTCTAATTGGATCTGAATTTGCTTATTTTCTTCAATTGTTTCTTTCAACTTTTTATAGTTTTTGAAGCTAGTATGCTGTTGCTCAAACATATCCGCAAAGATGGAAGAATCATGACCCACAATTGAATCTTCAACAGTTGGAATAAGCAGGCGGTCAAAAAGCTGGTTTGTACTTTTACAATCATCAAAAAACGCCTCTACTCCACCCTCAGAACTGTTAATTTTCACAACACTTTCCCATTCGCTTGAGATAATATGATACTGTTCCTCGATGAAGGCTTTATAATCCTTAATTGTATTAAATGTTCTTGCCAGGAACGAACGTTCACGCATATTGCTATAATAATCCTGCATCTCCCCTCGTTCCGCTGTACGTTTTCCGTCTTTTCCTTCTTTAACAAAGGGAATCCCCTCAATACCGTTATGGTCTAGTGGATCATATTCATAGACATACCGTAGTGAATCTAAACCATGTTTAGTTGTAAATAGAGATACTGCTGTAACAACATAGCGCCTAGGTTGATCGCTCATAATCCATTCAATTGCAATATGTGCGGGTGCATTCTCAAGGGTAAGTGTGTTCTTAATTTTTCTATCTGCTAAATCAACATGTGGTAAAATCGCTTGCAAAGCAGTTTGAATAAGAACCGTTTTTCCGCCTCCATTTTCTAGAAGGATAGCACCATTATGACCGTCAAATAAAAATAGCTCATCATTATAACGCTTATTACCCTCTTCGTATACAACGTTTGTTAACCGTATCTTACTAATGGATGGCATTTTCTTCAGTCCTTTCAAAACCATAAATAAATTCAAAAATCCCTTTATTGTACTCAACTTCCATGAAAAATCGTTGAATAATTGTCTTGGCTTTTTCAGTTAAGGTAATCTCATCATTACCAATCTCTTGGACAATATCCTGATCAACGAGGAACCTCTTCACTGTATCAATAAAACTCAGTCGGCTTATCGTGTTTCCGCTTTGTCTTTTTGCTGTTTCCTTCACGTCGTCCATATCATCCCATTTTTCAATAATCAAACTCCAATTGTACGAAAACTCTTTTTCAAGTTCCCTTAACTCCTCTGCATCATGGGACTTCAATTGCTCAATACGGTCATTTATGAAATGAGCCCATTCATCAATCCGTAAAAATTGCCTGGTCGGTTCTTGGCTCTGGTACGTATCATAAAAACTCCCAAAAAGTATGATAGTTGAAAAGTATAAAAGATAAATATCTCCGTTTGTTGCACCAGAACGCAAGTAATTGCGTTTAATCCAGTCATTGCTTACATGAAAAGGGGAAAGTTTTGTTCGAGGCACAAAGAACAACTGCTCACTTGTTCGTATAATCACACAATCCACTTCATGACAAAATCCATCAAGTAAGCTTCGAATATCATCATCAGCCTTATATTGTTGAACTGCTTCAAGACCAGCTACTCCTTCACGGGCTAACTTTGTATATAATTGAAATGCCTTCATCACTTTTTGCTCAGAATAATTCATCTTCTACTCCTTCTACGTGGAACATCATCTCTTGAATCGAGAAGCGCTCTACACGTCTAATAATACTAGTCCCCTCTGTTATGGTTAATCTCCGACCACCTAATAGAGCTAAGGCTTCCCCTAGTAATGTGTTGTCCTTATCGTCCTCATCCTCACCCTTAGAAAGTGGAGAACGCTGGTGAAGTATAAGCCAGAACTCATAAAAATAGCGTTCCTGATAAAAGTCAGACTTACCTATTGCATCCAGATAATCCATAAAGTTAGACAGCTTGTCTCCTTTATCATTTTCTGCTGCAACTAAAAACAGTTCCATAATGTCACGGTATTTTGTTGTAAGCCATTGTCGGTATGGATCTTTTTGCTCTACACCTTCAACTTCAATAAAGCCTTGTTCAACTTTTTCTTCCCGTTCTTCCGAAATATTTTGTTCAGCAAGTACAGCTAAAGGTGACCAAAATTGATTTTCTTCAACCTTAAGAAATGGTTGAAGTATTCCCTTCATCGCATCAAGAGGAAGTGGAGTTGAAATGATTCTGGCTACCAGGTCCTGGTCAAAGTTAAAGGATTGAATTCCAGTGTAGTATAAAGATTCTTGTGCTGTAACCAACGTTGTATTTTTTAATGAGAGTGTTTGTTCGAGTAAACGTGAGTGTTCATAATGAACCCCTTCTAGTTCTCTTGTAATCTTTAATACAAGTTCATAAGTTCTCTTCTCTTTTTGGTGAACATCCTTTGAATACAGTCGTTCCCTGGTTTCTTTCACAAAAGTCCTTAATTCCTTAAATTCTTCATCTTCGCGGGTAAGGCGACTATATATATCTTCTAAAAGCTGTTTATAGCGGTCAAAGGTATCCTCTGAGACAATACTGCGTTGAATTTCGTGTTTTAATTTACTCATTCTTTCTTCTAAATTCTCAACATCAATTCTCATCTCATTAATCTGCCTTAATGCGCCTTTAAATTCACCCTTATCTAATTGCTTTCGAAGCATTAATTGATTAATAGAAAGCTGGAATTCACTATAAAACTCTTTTGTTGCAAAAACTAACTCCAGACCATCTTCATCTAGGGTATAGTACTGAGTATTGGTTTTTAAATCAAAATCATTTGCCTTTAATATGGAATACTCGATCACTTCATCTTTGTTTTCCTCCCAGTTAAAAAAGGAGTAGCCTCGCTTTCTTCCGGTCGTGGGGCGAAAGGTCTGAATAATGGAGCGAGCTAATTTCTCATATGAATCATCTTCTAGGTGGTACTGTTCTTTTGTAAGTAGCCGCAAAAAATCAGCCAACTGTCTTATCCCTGTTTTGTATTGGCGCATAAGCTTCTGTTCAAAAAAGAACAGCAACGTTAAAAGACCCAGCCCTTTCATATCAATTGTTTTATTTTCTAAATCGAGCTCTCGTTTTCTATCTAGTTCATATAAAGGATCAAAAAGGGCAAGCCTTCTCATACGCTCACTAAAGCCACTTGTTATTTCCTGTAAATCTAGCTTGTCCAATTTGTGCCCCTCCATATCTGCTGTAGTTCCTTTGTTCGTAGTGTTTCTTGAGGATGATAGTGTCCGCTTTTTAGTATACTTTTTATTTGTTGTTGCTCATCAAGTGGAAACGAAGCTAAAAACTCCTCAAGTGCGTCACTGCGCTCTTTTTGGTACTCTTTACCTGGCACTGAATCTTTTTGCAGACATGCCTGATAAAATGGTATTGCCAAATCTACTAGTTGCTTTTTACGCAAAGAATACCAAATTGAGATTCCTTCAAGGTCAATGTCACCAAAATAATAGAAACGATGAGTAGCTTCAACTGGGTATTGCATAGTAAATTGTTCAATACTTTTTATAATTGCCTTACCTTGTCCATAGAGTAATGTTGAAAACATAGTTTCTTTCAAGACAGGCAATAACCCTTGATAGGTTGTTTTATTTTCAACAATTAAATGATATTGAACTGTTTCATTTATGTTCAGGGGATTAATTGCAAACATAAGAGGTTCAGAGACTGGTATTATAGAAAGCTTAGTATATAGACCAACTCTCTCAAGAAGTTCCTTCCCACCTTTTTCAATAATCCACTTTTCATCTCCAACTAACTCAAAACTTCTCTCCGGTGCCGGGACTTGTTCCTTTGGGAATGAATTCGTCTCTAAATAATGATTAACTTTTTCAAGGTAAGGGAGGTCATGTTTCCATATGGAAGGGTCTTTACCGTAATAGTCATCAAGGTTAATAGAAGGATGTAAAACAGTACGATAACGTTGCAGTTCTTTATGGTAATCCTCTGTTAAAAGACTTTTATTAATACGGTATTGGAAGGCTAAAGAAGGTGTTCTTGCGGTACGCCCTTTCGACTTGACCATAACTAACACTTGCTCTTCTTCCAGTTGTATCAAAGCATCTGAAAAATCTTCGTATGTATAGAAATACGGTTTAAAAAATTGTTCAAGTTCAGATAATTGAACCGTTTTTTTCTGAAAAGTCGCCAATATTTTTCTTATTTCATCCAAAGGTATCACTCCCTGCTTCCTAGTAAATAAGCACCAGTTACATTCAACCTTCACTTATTTAACTTTATCTTGCATAACACTCAAAATCTACCTAAAATTTTACAATCTTTTCAATTTCAATTGTACTAAATTCTTTGAAGTGGTGCAGTAGGATTTTATTGGTTCTTCTCCAATCCCCCCTCCAAAAGTCCCGATTTTTCTAATATTTGTGTCTTATTATGTGGTGTAATACATGCTAAAATGAATAGACTATTGTAATAACAAGTTTGGAATATGAATTATTTGGGAAAATAATGAAAAACAACAGTTAGTGTGGTGACAGCATGAACAAACGAAAATTTATCATTATGATTGTTAGCCTGTTAGTAGTGGCTGTAGGCAGTCTGATATATATTTTATCTCTGGACTCTGAGGAAACGATACAAGCAATTAATGCTGTACCCCCTGTTTTAGAGGAAAAAGTAGAAGTGGTTACTGCTACTGTTCCTGTTGAGGAACAGGTACCAGAACAGGAAATGATGGAATCAACTGATAACGATGAAGCTGCAACCACTTTTAAAGAAGGACTAAAAGAAAAAGTACGTGAGGTAATTGTAGGGACGATTAAATTGTTCAAGCCTGAGGACTTACGAATTGTGGCAATAGGGGATTCGCTTACCCAAGGAGTTGGTGATGAGACGGAGAGCGGCGGATATGTGGGAATCTTAAATCATACGTTCGAGGATAATAATCTCAATATCAGTATTGAAAACTATGGTAAAAAAGGGAATCGTACAGATCAGTTGCTCAAACGCCTTGAGAAAAAGGAGATTCAATCTTCCATTGAAAAAGCCGATACTGTCTTAGTGACAATTGGAGCAAACGACATAATGCAGGTTGCTAAAAACAATTTATCCAATCTTAATATGGATCCTTTCATTGAGGAGCAACAGGGATACACCGAGAGATTAACTGCTATTTTCACTAAAATAAATGAATTAAACCCAGATACTCAAATTTATTTGATTGGATTTTATAATCCATTCGAACAGTATTTTTCTGAAATTGAGGAATTAGGTATTATCGCAAGTAATTGGAATGCTGCTGGAAAAACAGTTACCGATGAATATGAGAATGCACATTTTATACCTGTAGCAGACCTATTCACAGGTGCTGGAACGAGCCTTCTTGCAGATGATTATTTCCATCCAAACACAAGTGGTTACAAACTAATTGCGAAGCGTGTACTTGAACATATGAACGAACTTAGTATTGATACGGATATTCACTCAGAAACTGAACTAGATGTAACTGAACAGCCAGAAGAACAGCCATAATTGGTTGAAACCGCTAGGATTAATGATCCTAGCGGTTTTTCATACTTCCCTTCAAATTGACAGTACAATTCATTAGTTGTATTATTATTTATTGTGTAATTAGATAGTTAGCCTAACTAACTATCTTTTCAAAATGGAGGTTGTTATGCCGAATCGTAAAATTTTTACTAACCTATCAAATTTTTATCGGCCTTTTATTAATAGACTAAATGTACATCTGGCTCCTCATAACTTATCTAACTCCCATTGGAACGTTATGCGTACACTAAAAAATGAAGAATCGCTTACGTTTCAAGACATTGCAAAAGCAAACCACATTGAAAAGCCCAGTGCTTCCAGTCTGATTCATAAGTTGATTGCAAGTGGCTATGTTGAAACCGTCGAGGGAACTGATAAACGTTCCAAACTTGTCCGATTAACACCTTTGGGAGAGCAAGTGTATGATGAAATTCTTCACATCATTGATAAATGGTTAGAAACGCTTGTCGAAGGTATACCCGAAGAAAATAAACTCATTGTGGAAAACGCACTTGAAGTTATGATAAAAAACCTAAAGAAATAAGGGGATTATATGAAAAACTCACAACAAGAACCACTCTGGACAAAAAACTTTATAATTGTTTCTTCTATTAACTTTTTGATAATTTTGATGTTCTACCTGTTAATTGTAACGATAGCAGAGTACGCTGTTACTCAATTTGGAGCATCAACAAGTACGGCAGGTTTAGTTGCTAGTATCTTTATTATTGGTATCCTTGTAGGTCGTTTAATGTCAGGAAGGATTATGCTTTCAATTGGAAACAAGAAAACTCTTTTTATGGGTCTCTCTTTCTTGGCAGTCATGACTCTTTGTTATTTTATAGCAGGAACCTTACCATTGCTGATGGTAATCAGGTTACTTCATGGTGTTGCGGTCGGGATAGTAAGTACAGCAACAGGTACAGTAATTGCACAAACAATCCCTTCATCAAGAAGAGGTGAAGGAATCGGATACTTTAGTATGAGTATCGTACTCGCGTCAGCGATCGGGCCGTTTATCGGAATGTTATTAACCCAATCCTTCGCAAGCTACAATGTCATTTTCATATTTAATACTGTACTTGTCGCTATTTGTATTGCGACAGCTTTTTTAGTAAAAATAGATAATAGTACGCAGAAGACCCCTAGTAATCCAGAGACAAAACCGGGCTTTTCTATTAAAAATTATCTTGAACCCAAATCACTCCCCATTTCATTTATTGCGTTATTAATTGGTTTTTCATATTCAGGAGTAATGTCGTTTTTATCATTTTACAGTAAAGAAATTAATTTAGTTGAAGCTGGTAGTCTATTTTTCTTAGTATATGCAATTGCTATTTTACTTTCCCGTCCGTTTACCGGTCCTCTTATGGATCGACGCGGGGCAAATATCGTGATTTATCCAGCTCTCACTCTGTTTGCTTTAGGAATGCTTTTATTTAGCCAAGCATCAACTAGTTTTATTTTCTTATTTGCTGCTTGTATAATTGGTTTGGGTTACGGTAACTTTACGTCGATTGCCCAAACACTTGCTATTAAAGGGATTGAAACCCAACGACTGGGTCTAGCAACAACAACCTATTTTGTACTCTATGACCTCGGGTTGGGTGTAGGGCCATTTTTACTTGGATTCTTTGTACCTACTTTCGGATATCGTAATGTTTTCTTGGGTATGATTCCAATTATAATAATATCAATCGTTCTATATACCCTACTGGTTGGTCGAAATGAGAAAGTAAATACAACTAAACGTAAAGACAAGGCGCTGTAACATTGGCCTTGTCTTTTCTCTTTTTATATTTTAAACTTTCTAATCAAGCTTTGTAATTCTTCTGCCATATTCGCTAGTGAACGGGATGATGAGGATATCTCTTCCATTGAAGCTAATTGTTCCTCAGTTGATGCTGATACCTCTTGGGTGCCAGAAGCAGCCTTTTAAATTCACACTCTCAATTCATCTATTAATTATCCTTTTTCACTTCTCTCCATTGCCCCCAACACTGCCTGCACCAAAATCTCTGTCCCATCAAACAATGCCTCATGGTCAAACTTCATTTTGGGATGATGTAAGCCTGGTGCCAAATTACAGCCAAGCCCCAGCATCGTAGCTTTTAAATGTGGTCTTTTAATAGTATAAAAATGAAAATCGTCTCCACCTGTTGTGACCAGTGGTCTCTCTGTGTTCTCCATTCCTAACACATCAACAATTGCGTTTCGCATAATTTCCGTAGCTTCTTCATTAACTACTGCAGCCGCGATATAAGCTGTCTCTTCAAGTTCAATTTTCACCTGGTACATTTCCTGTAGAGTTTGAACTTGTTTTTGGATTTTGCTGACAAGTTGATCCATGATTTCATTTGATTGCGCACGTAGATCAAGGCTAAACGATGCATTGCCAGGGATAATGTTTTGGCTACTTCCTCCAGCATGAAATGACGTCATTTTAACTGTATATGGTGTCATGGAATCAAGATGAATTCCATTCAGCATGTTTACTAGCATTGCTCCCACTTCAATGGCGTTTGCCCCGAGGTGTGGGCGTGCACCATGCAGGTCATCTCCACTAATTTTTCCGCCTAGCAATCTTGCAGAGCCATGTACAATGACAGGTGTTGCCTTACCAAGTGCCATTTCTTGCATCGGACGCAAATGAACACCAAATAAGTAGTCGACATCATCAACTACACCATCTTCAACAAAACGAAGTGCCCCATTCCCTTTTTCCTCAGCCGGCTGAAAAATAAACCGAATCGTTCCTTTTGGTCTCTCAGCAAGTGAACTCAATACATACATTGTCCCCAACACCATTGCCATATGGGCATCATGTCCGCATGAATGGTTGGCGCGAAACTCTCCGTCTACTTCCTGCCATAATGCATCAATATCAGCCCGAATCGCAATAACAGGCTTTCCTTCTCCTATTTCACCAACTACTCCAGTTGTATCGGGAAATGTTCGAACACGGCAACCCTGTTTCTCTAATACATCTGCTATGTAAGCTGTGGTATTTATCTCTTCCCAACTAATCTCCGGATTCTCGTGGAGATGGTAAAAAGCATCTAAAACGGCTTGCTTATAGTCTGAAACTAGCTGTAACATATCAGAACTCCTAACTATTTTATTATTCTGAATCTATGAAACTATTGTACATTACTGAAATCATATTTCAACTACTGGATAACGATGTTCTCTGTCAACAATATGCGGCTACCTTTTTATGTATTCATATTGGAGCTCCTCTTGGATCTATCTATTCAACAAACGATTATGTATGAACTCAATTCACACTTGAGATGCAATTGTCTTAAACTCAAGTATACCTTGATAGGAAACTATACCACTAGAAGTTACACTTGTCTTATACTAATAGAAGAGGTGAATGTTTTGTTTGACATGAAAAAAGTTGGAAAGAAAATTGGACAGTTGCGAAAGGAAAATAAAATTACACAGATGGTGCTTGCAGATCAGTTAGGGGTTAGCTTTCAAGCAATAAGTAACTGGGAACGTGGCGAAACGATGCCAGACATTTCTAAGCTCCCGGAGCTTGCAAGGATCTTTAATATCTCGATTGATGACATTTTAGGTAATAGTAAAGGCACACAATTAGTCAAGAATATAGTAAATGATGATAATCTTACTGATCCAGTAACAATTGACAAAGAGGAATTCATATCTGTTGCTCCAATTCTTACTATAGACCTGGCAGACAGAATTTATCAAAATATAGAAGATGATCTCTCTTCAAGAGATTTAACACTGGTAGCTCCTTACCTAAGTCAGGACATCCTTAACGAGTTAGCTATAAAAGAATACAAGTTAACCGGATTAAAAGGATTAGTACCTCTAGCACCATATATAAGCCAAGAAATACTTGATGAATGTGCAGAAAATGAATGTAAGCTAAATGGAATTAACACTTTAGCATCAGTAGCTCCTTTTATAAGTGAAGAATTGATTGATAAGAGTGCCAAGAATGAATATGAAACCAACGGGTTTAGAGGGTTGACATCAATGGCACCTTTTATAAGTCAAGAGGTCATCGACGAGTGCGCAATGAAAGAGCTTGAGTTAAATGGGTTAAAAGGGTTATCATCGATAGCACCTTTTATTAGTCAAGTGATTATTGATGAAGGTGCTAGAAAGGAATCCGAGGTAAATGGCCTTGCCGCTCTTTCAGCTATCGCCTATACTCTAAGTGATGATGTGTTAAGTGAATGTGTCCAAAAAAGTTATCTACTACATGGGATTCAATCACTTGTTTCTGTTGCACCTTATATTAAAAAAGAACTTTTGAATGAATTGGCCAAAGATGCAATTTCTAAAAATGGAATGAGCGAAGTTATTACGATTTTACCTTTTATTGATGAAAACTTAATTCAAGGAATGTTTTCCAAGTAAACAGTGACCAAAGTATAGTAGGTGATACCACGGAGTATCACCTTATTCTTTTTATTGGACTATATAAACTACACATACTTCTCCATACGAATATCTGTCCACATCTTATCTTGCCAGTATGTAAAATTCTCAATTCTGCCGATTTCCTTATAGCCCAGCTTTTGATAGAGTTTCTGTGCATGTGTATTAAATTCAAATACACCTAATTCTACACGGGTAAGTCCCTCACTTTTAAGTTCACGCTCTAAATATTGAATGGCTTCATATCCTATACCCTTACCTCTTCCAGCCGCTTCACCTATTGTAATTCCTAGCCAAGCTGTTCCAGGTTCTTTTTTTAAAAGATGACCCGGATCAACAATATAGTTCATTTCACCAATTAACTGGTCATCCAGATAAATCAAATAGATGTGAAAGTCTTCTAAGCGTTCGGTTAAAGTCTCTACAGTTACCGTAGTATAACGATTCAAATCTGAACTATTTTGATTTGGTCGAATCAAATGAACTATAGCCGGATCGTTTTCCCATTTCGTAAACACTTTAGCAATTTCTGCCGTAGGCTCAGTTAGTTTTGTAAAATGATATGTCATTGTGTATCCTTTCTTTATGTCTCAATTAAATGATAAATAAGCTGTACAACACCAGAAGAAAATCGTCTTGAATCAACCAATTTCAAATTTACCCTCTGCTTTATATCGATAAATAAAGGTTTACCTTCTCCCAATACAACGGGGTGAACAGATAATCTAAATTCATCTACCAGACCTAGATTTATAAAAGTTGTAATTAGACTAGCCCCACCATATAACCAGATATCCTTACCAGGTTTGTTCTTTAGTTTCGTTACTTCTTCAAGAATATGGTCGGTTATGTAAGTTATTTTAGTATCGGTAAGATTTTGGTTTCGTGTAAACACAATCTTTTCCTTACTATGGATGACATCCCACATTTCTTTATCGTCGTCAGATTCAACGGCTTGAGAAGCATATTCCCCCCATAGATCAAAGCTTTTTCTACCATATAAAATGGTATCAATAGAATGTAAGAAATCAATAAATTTCATTTCGGGGTCCATTATGCACCAATCAATCTCACCTTTTGGCCCTTCGATAAGTCCATCCAAGGTAACTGCCAGGTCTAACACGACTCTTCTTGTTTTGTTGTTAGTGGCCATCTCTCTACCTCCCTTACTATGTTTTCATAAATTAATTCTTTAACACTGAGAGATTACATTTGTGATAATACGAAGACCTCTCTATCACTATTACTTCTAATAACCAATTCTCCATATGCTCTTCATCAAGAAACTTTTTATTATAAATCTTCCACAAAAATAGCCTTAATCCTTCTAGGATCAACGCTACTCTTAAAAAGATTTTACATTTTACATTACGCTCAACAACTAGTTATGTACCGGATATCGATCGTTGTGGCATAATTACATAACCTTTTGCTCGCCTTGATTTAAGTACTTTTATCAAGTGGTCCTCAAGAGAGGCTTTGCATGTTACCTCAATAATAACCTCACTTTTAGTACTTGCTTGACTTTTCATTTTCTTTTTATTAACTAGTAATTCAATAAGTAATCCCAAAAGGAAGCCACCTACAAGTCCAAGCAGTCCCCAAATGATTGGTCCCCACTCCCACACGAAGCCGTAGATAGCACCAAGAACAGCAAAGATTGTTGCGCCCATCATAGCTCCATCCAAAATGCTTCTTCCATCAACTCGGTGAATAGTGTCAAGGATATGTATTTGTGAGTCAAGGTTTTCTAACGGTAATGCCACGATGTTTTGTGAAGGGACTCCCATCTTTTCAATTTCATGAATAGCCATTTCGACAAAGGGCGAATGATCGAATGTAGCAATTATCTTTGTTGAGTTTTCTTCTATTTTGATTGGCTGTGTCAAGTTTGCATCCCTCACTCGCAGAAACCGGATTTGCTCGATATCGAATAGTGTATTATTTTCAGTTACTGATACGTAAGCCTGATAAATGGCAAAAGCGTACATAGAAGGCAAGAATAAAAACCATTGCCAATCAACGGATGCCGTTACTTTATCAAATTCCCCCAGAAAGGAATGAAGAAAGATACGAACAGCTGTAGCTTTATAACAAACAAAGACCCACCAAGCCAAAATAAATGTGCCTACAACCGTACTGCCACCATATAATTGCCCCAATCCAGGTGTAAACACCGACCAAAGCAAGCCAGTTGAGGGGCTTTTTTTGTCAAGAATGACAACATCAAAAAAGCTAACATCAGACGGTGTGATAGGTGCATCTTCAATTTCGGCCAACACATGACTTTTTTTGATTTCTACCGCACAACGGTAACTGTCCCAGATACAATATATAAATACTGCCACATAAAGCAAAGCCCAGTCCTTATTTAAGATCTCCCTAGCCTCATCAAATCTGCCAAGAAAAGAAAACGCAATTGCTATATTTAAATGGGACAAATTATTAACCACAAGCTCCCAAATAATAAGAATCAAACCATGTAAATATTTACCTACAAACATGTGACCAAAGCCTGGAAAAGCTGCCGACCACCAAGCTGCAATCCAAGGAGTACGGGGATATACCGAATTGGTCCCAAATACAGATATTATACCTTTGGAATAGCGTGGCTTTATAACAGCTGACTGAAACTTCTGATGTGGCATAATATTACTCCCCTTTGGACTTGTCTCTTATAATCTTACCAACAATTACCTATACTATTCTGCAGGCAGGACAGGTCTTTAGTCACTTTTTTTAAAATACATATGTTAAAATAAAGGTCCTTGGCAGGGGCAAAAAAAGGGAGACGGTGTACATAACACCATCTCCCTTTCTCATATTCCATTACTGTAAAAATGTCGCATCTCCCACATCAACATACATTGCTTTCCCACTGATAGCATCAATCGCCCTCACAGACCCAACCGTTTCTGGAAAATCAGGCACATAAGCTAAAGAGTATATGGACTTTCCGTCTTCATCATATTCACGGATAAACATAAGTTCCATTTTTAAATGCTTCTTATAAATTTCCTTTGCTTCTTTCTTTGTAATAGCAGGAATCGTTGGAAGCTTATTATATAGATGCTCTGAAGGGATATCCATGTTCATGTTTGTTACTTTCCCCGTATACTTCCCTATTGTAACTAGTGATACATGTTGGTCGACGCGAATCCCCTCGAGGTGCAAATGGAAATAAAACGTGTAACCATCTTCTTGTTCTACATATTCATCCCATACCTCTTCTTCATAGTCATCTTCCTCGAAGTCCTCGTCAGCGAAATCTTCGTCCTCATACTCCTCAACATCATCTTCCGCATCTTCAAGAAACTCTAATTTGAATCTTTCATGGGTGTCCGGAAACACCTTAAACATGAGATTTAAGGCACGTTCCTTCGCACGGTCGATCGCAATGTCCTCACCCTCATTTTCATGCTCCTCACCACTTACAACGTGAAGAAGTACATTCGTCTTTTCATCAAAACAAAGCTTTATCACAAGGTTATCTGTTTCATCCATGTCAACCGAAAATCCATCAACAGAATCATGTCTAGACCAGAATTCAATTCGCTTACCTGCTTCCACTTGTTTGTCCAATAGCTTATAGTCAGATGTCAAACCGATAAGTTCATAGAAATCCTGTGTAGGCATCTCCCGCTTTTCGATTGCCGTTTCAAAAGAGAATCCTTCATGAATACTTGGCGTATCAGAACCATCCACGGGAATATCCATAATTTGCTCAATTACGCTGTATGCCAAATGGTATTGATTATTACCATTTTTATAGACGTCTTGGTCAAACTTTTGGATATTCATCTCAAAATCTAATCCTTCGAGATACTTCTCTATAGCTTCTGCTTCGGAGACAACAATATCGGAATAACGAACTTCATATTCTTCGTCATATGAACAATAAAACCTTGTAACTTGTCCAGAAGTAGAAATAGAAACGGTAAATCCCGTACTATGTAAAAAGATCCCGTACTTCTCGTCCCTTTTTTCATACGTAACCATGTACGGATTGTCTAAGTCAAGAATACCAGAAAGCTCAAATTCCTTTTGCCCAGGATAAAAGGTATCAACGAAACACTGTGCAATTTCAGAGATTTGTTCTTTACGGAGTTCACCCTCAGGTTGTTCATCACACATTAACGAAAACCCAATAAGCTCCCCTTTTTCATTCAAGGAATAGCTACCGATTTCCTCATCAGTATCCGCATCAACTATGTCAAAACTCCCCTCATCATACTCAGAAACTTTGTCATATGCCTTTACTGGTAAAAAAGGCTGGAGCTTCACTATAATATTTCTCATCTGTGTCCTCCCGATAAAATATATATTTATAGTATTCTACCATAAATCTTTCCAACTATTACTAAGGTATCATTTTCGGGCAATACACTTTAAATTCTTTAGATAATACATATTGAAACATATAAGTGAGCAAAGGGAGATAACTTGAAAAACAGCAATATTACTGGTCTTCATCACGTTATCTGCTTGCAGACCATATGTAGACGCAGCTATTAATTAAAATAGAACAGAAAAACACCTATCCTTACATATTTTAGGATAGGTGTGTTATTTTTACCCTCAACTTATCTCATTTTACCTCGACTTTCAAAAAGTGGGTAACAACTCCATTCGAATAATCACAAGTTATAAGAAAATTATAGAACCCACGCTCTTTTGGTAGGACAAATTCATTATTTGATAGAGGCAGTTCTTCCCTTACTTTTAATCCGTCCATCTGATTCAACTTTATTCGTAATGGGGTTTTATTAACGAATTCCAACGTGACCTTATTATTTTTCTTTCCTTTTAAAATAGCAGCATTTTCTTCTAGAAGTTCAAGATCAGAGTCAATTTCATTATGAACACCAGCAATTTTTATCGAACTCGTTCCATTTGAAACCTTTACTGCATGTTTTCCTGTACTTGCATTCACACAGGGAATAAATACATCCGTACAATTTTCCTCAGTATAGATATCAACTTTAGTTGTACAGCCAGCTAAACTAACTACAGTAATAATGATTGCTAAAATAGATAAATGTACTAAATTACTTTTTATAGAAACCCCTCCTTAATAAAGTAAAAAAATACCAGTTACTATTATTTCGCTTCCAATGAGTTTATTTCCTCTTTTGAGTTTACATAGCATTTACGCCAAATGACCAGACTTTTCCTAAATAATCTATTAATTAACTTTTCCCCTTGGAATTTATTGTATAATTCAGTGTATATTTGTAGATTCTACTAGTTTTATTATTCTATTAAATACATTGAAAGACTTTATTGAAAAAATATTTTTTATTCTTGTAACGAAATAGGTTTTTTTCGGATATATAGGGTGAAAGGAGGCTGGGCTTTGGCAAATCTGGACAGTATTTATCGGCAATATGCAGATGATGTATTTAGATATCTGATGTGTCTTTGTCATGATCCGATTCTTTCGGAGGAGTTAACTCAGGAAACGTTTTATCAGGCTGTGAAATCCATAGACCGTTACAATGGTCAATGCAAAATGTCTGTTTGGTTATGTCAGATTGCAAAACATTCCTATTACAAATATGTTGATAAGAAACGAAAAACAAAGTCTCAAAGTCTTGAAGATTACCAATCGTTTGCGTCACCACTAACTAATCCAGAATCAGAATTGATTGAAAAAGAAGATAAGATCTCATTTTACCGAAAAATTTATGTACTAGAAAATCCCTATAGGGAGGTCGTACTATTAAGGATTCTTGGTGACCTCTCTTTTAAAGAAATAGGTGAAATCCATATGAAAACTGAAAATTGGGCAAGAGTTACATATTATCGGGCCAAAGAAAAGTTAGGAAAGGAAGTGGATACTGATGAATGAAAAATGTGCCATTGTTCGGGACCTATTACCCTCTTATATAGACGACCTTTGCAGGGTAGAAAGCAAGGACTACATTGAAAATCATGTCAAAACCTGTTCAAAGTGCAAGAAAGTTTTAGCGACCATGAAAAATGAATTCACTCTGCCTGATAAGACAGAAATGTCGGAAGTGAAAGAAGTTAAAAAACCTTTTAAAAAAATAAGAAACCGAATGATTGTTATCATTTCTGTACTGACTATCGTTTTTGCATCCATGTTTGTTTTCATGATTCAAAAAGGGGAATTTACTAAGTGGAACCACTCCACTTATGACATCAACTTAATGAAGGATAAAGAGGTCATCTATCTAGGAAACTATATATTATCCTGGAATGGCTATGGAAACCCTAAAATTCTAGATATATATTTTATTCAAATGGATGGGACCATCGTCCGGGAAGAACAGGGACAACTTACTGTTACGCCATATATTGACCATAGTCAGACAATTGGGGTTGTAGATGAAACTCATGTGAGAGAAGAAGGACTTGAGGATGAGCTAGTTCCAATACAAGGCTATCAATCCGTGAATAAGGAATACCATCTTGCTTTTAGAGTCGAGTTGAAGGATAAAGCGGACATTCAAGATGTTCACACAATGGTTGTAGAGTTTCGTCACTTTGGACTAAAGAAAACGCAAGAAATTGAATTTGAGGGATTTTTTCATGAAAGTGATGAGAATGAATAAGGTAGATTAAAGTATAGTAAGAGGGGACACCACCTGGCATCCCCTTCTTTTTCCTCTATGAAACGTCCTCAAACTGACTATTATATAATTCAGCATAGAAACCATCTTTCAACAACAGTTCCTCATGATTACCCGTTTCAATGATATCTCCATCCTTCATCACAAGAATAACGTCAGCATTTTTAATCGTTGATAATCGGTGAGCGATTACAAACGATGTTTTTCCTACGGTTAGTTTATCCATTGCTTGTTGAATCAGCATCTCAGTCCGGGTATCGACTGAACTTGTCGCCTCATCCAATATTAGTAATGGAGCCGTTTTTACCATTGCACGAGCGATCGTAATTAACTGTTTTTGCCCTGCAGACAGACTTGACTTGTCATCTAGAATGGTATCAAAACCCTTTGGCAACGTTTTGATAAAGTGATAAAGTCCTACGGCTTTACAAGCTTCATCTAACTGTTCATCTGTAACTCCCTCACTAGAATAAACGATGTTATCCCGAATCGTCCCTTCAAAGAGCCACGTATCCTGAAGAACCATACAAAACATATCATGAAGGTTTTCCCGAGTAAGCTGACTAATTGGAACTCCATCAATTAATATTTCCCCATCATTAACTTCGTAAAAACGCATCAGCAGGTTGACCAAAGTCGTCTTCCCGGCACCAGTTGGACCAACAATCGCAACCTTTTGACCAGCTTTCACGCTTACTGAAAAGTTTTTAATAACCGGCTTATTTTCATTGTAACCAAATCGAACATTCCGGAACTCCACATCCCCGTTGACCGTTTGAAGACTTTTTGTTTTCTCACTTTCATCTGCAAGTTCGTTTTCCTCTAAAAACTCAAAAACACGTGCACTCGCCGCTGCTGTAGACTGCAACTGTGTAGCACCTTGGGCAATTTGAGAAAGTGGCTGTGTGAACAAACGAATATACAACATAAAAGCAACGATCACACCAAATGAGATGTACCCATTGACCGCAAGTGCCGCACCGACGATACAGACAACAACATAACCAAGATTCCCAACAAACATCATAAAAGGCATCATTAAACCTGAAAGAAATTGGGACTTCCAAGCACTTTCATATAATCCCGTGTTGATTTCATGGAAAGTGTCCTTTGCCATTTTTTCGCCATTATAAGCTTTTACGACACTTTGTCCTGAATAGATTTCTTCAATATAACCGTTCAGCTTACCAAGCTGTTGCTGTTGTCGTCCAAAATAAACTTGTGACTTTGAGATAATAAAGGACATCAACCCGAATCCGATAAAGGTCGATAGTACAGCAGAAATAGCCATAATCCAGTTCGTATAGAACATCATGACCAATGAACCTAGAAATAAAGTAACTGCCGAAGTTAATCCACTCAGACTTTGGTTCAGTGTCTGACCAACTAAATCAACATCGTTAGTTACACGACTTAACACATCACCTGTACTATTTGAGTCAAAGTATTTTAACGGTAAACGGTTCATCTTTTTAGAGATGTCTTTCCGTAAGCTTTTTGAAATTCTCTGTGTTACCGTAGCCATCATGAAGCCTTGGACATATTGAAAAATAAACATTAATCCATAAAGAATCAAAAGAATGAGTGCCACATCAAATATCGCATCCATATCAACGGTACTCATCATTCCTTCTACTATGATATCGGTCATTTCTCCCAGCAAATCAGGTCCAATGATATTAAAAATAGCCCCTGCCATCGACAGCACCATTGCGACGATAATTGCCGGTACAAAGCTTCGAGAATAGGCAAATAATTGTGAGAAACTCTTCAAACCCTGTCCCTTTTCAGAGCCTTCAGGCTGTTTACGGGAACGCTTGGCTTTTTTCGACTTTTGTTTATCCACCAATTTCAAGCTCCTCCTTTGACAATTGTGAGTAGGCAATTTCCTGATAAACCCCACATGTTCTCATTAACTCTTGATGTGTACCGATCCCTACGACTTCGCCTTCATCGATGACAATAATGCGGTCTGCATCAATAATCGTTCCAATGCGCTGCGCAACTATTATTGAGGTGGCATTTTCTATCTCTTTTTTAAGTCGTGACCGCAGAACTCGATCTGTTTTATAATCAAGCGCTGAAAAAGAATCATCGAACAGATAGATTTCAGGATTTTTATAGATTGCACGAGCTATCGACAGCCTTTGCTTCTGTCCTCCTGAAATATTTGTACCACTCTGCGCAATATCTGCTTCATATTGACCTTCCATCTTTTCCACAAAGTCTTTACCCTGCGCAATCTCAACAGCTCGCTCAATTTGAGTGCCTGTGTTCTTTTTAGCTTCTCCAAGGGCTACATTTGAGGCAACACTGCCACTGAACATAACTGCCTTTTGAGATACATAACCAATTTTATCCCTTAAGGTATCAAGGGAATACTCCTTCACATTGGTTCCATCTACAAGTACTTCCCCATCAGTTACATCCATAAATCTAGGAATCAAATTCAGTAGCGTACTTTTTCCACTTCCTGTCGACCCAATAATTGCGACTGTTTCGCCTTGGTGTGCAGTAAAACTCACATTTTTCAACACATAATCCTCTGCTTCAGGATACTTAAAACTCACATTACGGAATTCGATTTCACCTGATACCGTTGGTGTTTTTTTAACAGCGCCATCTTGAATTTTAATCTTGGTTTGTAATACCTCATTAATACGCTTTGCAGAAACTGCCGCACGCGGCATCATAATAAATACCATCGATAGCATCATAAATGACATAATGATTTGCATGGCATAAGAGGAGAAAACAACCATATCAGAAAACAATGGCAGACGATTTGTTACCGAAGCATTAGTAATTAATATAGCACCAATCCAATAAATAGCGAGATTCATTCCTGACATCATCAAGCCGATTGACGGGAACAGAATTGCCATCGTTCTACCTGTAAATAGATTCGTTTTTGTCAGCTCATGATTCGCCTTTTCAAATTTACCCTCTTGAAATTCTTCCGCATTATACGCACGTACAACTCGGATGCCTGATAAATTCTCTCTTGTCACACGGTTTAATTGGTCAGTCAGTGTTTGAATTACCCTGAATTTCGGCAATGCAACAAAGACCACGATGGCGATTAACACACATAGAAAAGCAACCGCTATTCCTGTTGCAGCCGTCCACTCCCAGGACTTACCCATAATTTTAAAAATCGCCCACACCGCCATGATTGGAGCACGGATGACAATTTGCAGTCCCATTATGATTAACATCTGAACCTGCATAATGTCATTGGTAGATCGTGTAATTAGACTTGCTGTAGAAAAACGGCTGATTTCCTCCATTGAAAAAGACAGATTCTTTTCAAAAACCATGCCTCTCAAACGAACCGAAAATCCTGCCGCCACTCTTGCTGCCAGAAACACAGTAACCATCGAAGCTAGCATACTTCCAACTGCGCATAAGAGCATGAATCCACCTTGTCCAAGAACATCACTAATTTTGCTACCTTCAGTCTGTACAAGTCTTGTAATTTCCGCCATATAATCAGGTATTTTCAAGTCAAGCCATACTTGAGTAACGATGAAAACCAAGCTGCACAAAATTAACAGCCAATCTTTCTTCTGAAAATATGTAAAAATTTTCAGCATGCATAAATTCCTCCTAAAGGATATTGGTACTAAAAATTGAAAGTATTTTCTCGTTTCTTTATCCGTCTGTAACTTTATCCTCCTGGAAGAATAAGAAATTGAACGATTCTAACTGCTCCATTCCATCTCTATCCATCTTTTCTCTAACGGCAGAAAGTAATAATCTCATCCCCTGTTCCACAGTCTCCTGTTCAGCCTCCGATAATACACTTAAAGCACCTTTTATTGCTCGATTCAATGGCTTTGGGGCGGCTTCTTTTATTACTTTTAACTTTTCTTCACTTATCGTAATAACGACAGACCGTTTATCTCTTGGATTAGGAGTTTTGATTAAGATCCCTCTCGCAGACAGTCGTTCAACGATATCGGAAACAGTACTTTGTGTCATCCTTAAGTTTTGTGTAAGCTGTTTGATACTAATTGATTCATGTATTAAAACTTGTTCTATAACCTTTAATTGTGGAGCAGTCAAACCATGTTCCTCAGCATATCTCTGAATACTTTTCACCATAAAACAGTGTAAAAAGTCGATTGATTCACGTATAAACTCGATTCGTTCACTCAAAAGTAGTCTCCTTTCAAACGCATTTCACAAAATAAATCGGATACGATATATCCTATGCGATATATCATAGCGCCATACATTGGTGTGTGTCAATTTTTTAGAGGGTCTGAATAGGTTATAGCTAGGAAATTTATGTGACTGGGAGTGTGTGATTGGTGAAATAGGGGATTACTTCGCTAATGATCTAGTGAGTCTTTAATTTCGTTTCTGGAGGAGATAGATTTACTATAATTGACCGGGCAGATAGACGCACTCTATCTGAACGAGCGTGGCACCAAACTCAATTCTCGGGCAGTTAGAACTCAACTACCGTCAGCCGCCGCATAATTTCAATCCAAGCAGAACCTTTTACAATATTAATCTTTTAGCAAAGTACTTAACTAAAAACGCCCCAACCGCAGTTGAGACGTTTCCAATACTTTTTATCCTTTTATCCAGCTTTAACATCCTTTTTGCTTTGTGTGTCAGCTGTATTCTTTCGTTCAATTTTTATTTGACCAATTCCCAGTGCTTTTGCTTCTAAATTTAATGATTTTAGCAAGCTGACTACCATTAACACCATAATGACTGAGAAAGGAAGAGCTGCGAGGATCATCGTATTTTGAAGAGCTTGCAGGCCTCCGGAGTAAAGAAGGACTATTGCTGTTACTGAGAGTATCACTCCCCAAGTTGCCTTTATCGCTGAACTCGGATTTAGAGATCCATTTGTTGTCATCATACCTAAAACAAACGTACCAGAATCGGCCGAAGTAACAAAGAACGTGACTATAAGCAAAATAGCTAACAGAGATAATACCATACTAAGCGGAAACCCGTCTAATAAACCGAATAGTGATTCCTCAGGGGTCAATGCAGAAATGGAAAGAATGCCAGAAGCCTCTGTGAAGATAGCCGCACTTCCAAAGGTTGAAAACCAGATGAAACCAAGAAGGGATGGAACAAGTATGACACCTACGATAAACTCACGAATCGTTCTCCCTTTTGAAACTCTGGCAATAAACACACCAACAAATGGGGCCCATGCAATCCACCATGCCCAATAAAAAATCGTCCAAGCATTAATCCAGTTACGTCCCTCTTCATTCAGGGGTGCAATACGAAAACTCATGTTAACGAAGTTTTGCATGTAGGCCCCTATCGTATCTGTAAATAAGTTAAGTGTAAAGAGCGTTGGACCTAAGATAAAGACCACTGAGAAGAGAACCGCGGTTAACCCCATATTCACATTACTTAGGATCTTAATGCCTTTACTTAGACCGGTTAGGGCCGAAATCATAAAAAAGATTGTCACGACTAATATAATAATAGATTGACTTGTAATCGTGCTTGGAACATCAAATAAGTAGGAAAGCCCACCATTAATTTGCATGGCACCGAATCCTAGAGAGGTAGCGACACCCATAACTGTAGAGATAACAGCAATGATATCAATTGCTTTTCCGACAGGTCCATCCGCATGCTTCCCAATTAACGGGCGTAATGTTCGGCTTATTAAACTTAATTCCCCTTTACGAAAAGTAAAGTAAGCCAATGCCATTGCAATCAAACCATAAATAGCCCATGCATGGATGCCATAATGAAAGAACGTAAACCTCATTGCGTCTTTTATCCCCTGATCCGTGCCTTCTTGGCCTGTTGGTGAACTAATCATATAGTGGCTGATAGGTTCATAGGTTCCATAAAACACCAACCCAATTCCCAAACCAGCACTAAAAAGCATCGCTAGCCAAGTTGGACGTGAAAACTCAGGCTTATCGTCCTGTTTCCCAAGCTTTATCCGGCCAATTGGACTTACTAATAAATAAAAACACACAAAAACAAATAATGAAACAAGGATAAGGTAATACCAGCCAAAGGAATCTGTAATTACTCCCTGTGCATTACTTGTGACCTTTTCTAACGTCGAGGGCATTGTTACCCCAATAAGAACAAGACCAATCAATATTGCTAAAGATACATAAAAAACAGTTGTAGTTTTTTTAAATTTCATATTAAATTTTAACTCCCATCTTTGATAATTTCGCAGAGGGTCTACTTCGGTTGGTGAGATAGTGATTTATATATTGAGAAGTAAATATAGACGTAACCCTATTTAATTGCGTAATACATGTTGTTTAATTTCGTACTATACCATTGAGCATCTGTTTGTTATTGGAATTGGTAACAGAGGTATTTAGTAGACAGATAACAGGTTTTTTGGGGAATATTAATACTATAACAAATATCGTTATACGAATCACTTTCGATATAGTGGCTTATTCAAGGATATATCTATTCAAACTTCACTTAGAGTGATTACACACTATATATTCTTAGAATAACTCTCAAATCCTCTATATATAGTCGGAATTCAAAGGAATTGCTATTCATCTCGTAGAATTTTTCAACAAAAAGAGAGCTGCCACCCACAACAGCTCTCTAAAGCAATACTCGTACAAACCAAAACCCTCTCACTAAATGAGCTAACAAAATTAAAAGTAGATTAGCTTTCGGTTCACCCTTTGACATTTTATTGCTCCTCATCAAATGAGAAGCACCAAACTTTTCATTCTATTTATCCTTCACTCGTAAGAGCCTTAAACTATTTAACGTTACAAGTAAAGTAGCACCCATGTCAGCAAAAATGGCAATCCATAATGTTAGCCATCCTGGAACAACAAGTAATAATGCAACTAGCTTTATCCCTAAAGAAAATGTAATATTTTGTTTGATAATCTTTAACGCACTTCGACTCAATTTTACCGAAAATGGTAATTTACCAAGATCATCAGCCATTAGCGCAATATCCGCCGTTTCAAGTGCAGTGTCTGTGCCTGCCCCACCCATGGCAATTCCTACTGTGGAAGCAGCCAATGCCGGTGCGTCATTTACGCCGTCCCCTACCATCGCAACTCGATTATACTTGTTTCTTAATTCCTTAATAAGCGCTAGTTTATCTTGTGGAAGTAAATCAGCTTTTACATCAGAGACTCCAACTTGAGTACCGATTGCTTTTGCTGTTCCTTGGTTGTCTCCCGTTAACATAATTGTTTTCTCGATACCTAAGGCGTGCAACTTCCTGATCACATCGTTACTGTTTTCTCTTACAACATCTGCTACAGCAATAAGTGCCATGATTGAAGTTTCTGTTCCTGATACCATAACCGTTTTACCCTGCTTTTGCAGATTAGAAATCAACTCCTTCAGATCTCTAGGAATACCTTCCGTAAATATGTCTTCAAACAAACTCGGACTACCAACATAATAACTCTTACCATCTACACTCCCTTTAATCCCTTTACCCGTTATGGAAGTGAAGTTTTTAACCTCCCTATTTTGGTAAGGCAGATTCAGTTGCTCAGCTTTTTTCATGATTGCAGAAGCTAATGGATGCTGAGATCCATTTTCTAACGCAGCAACAACGGCAAAGTGCTCCCGTTCATTTACACTTCCTTGAGTGAGATAATCAGTTACTACCGGTACTCCCTTAGTTAATGTGCCTGTTTTATCAAAAGCAATTGCTTTAATTGCTCCTAGCTCTTCCAGATGAATTCCACCTTTAATGAGGACCCCGTTTCGGGCAGCATTTCCAATAGCGGTTACGATAGATACAGGTGTAGAAATAACTAAAGCACATGGGCAACCTACTACCAGCACAGCTAATCCTTGATAAATCCAAGTACTCCACTCTGCTTCAAACAATAACGGTGGTACAACTGCTACTCCTAAAGCAATTAACATAATGGCTGGTGTATAGTACTTTGCGAATCGGTCGACAAAAGCCTGTGAAGGGGCACGCTCTGCTTGCGCTTCTTCAACTAAGTGAATGATTTTTGCAATCGTTGTATCATCGACATGCTTTGTTACTCGAACTTCAAGCAAGCCTTCCTCGTTTATCGTCCCGGCAAAAACTTCATCCTTCTCAGCTTTTGAAACGGAAACAGATTCACCTGTAATCGCTGCCTGGTTAACAGAGGAATAACCTTTTTCAACCACACCATCCATAGCGATTTTTTGCCCAGGTTTTACGATCATCACGTCACCAATTTGAATATCCTCTACTGCTACCATAAATTCCTTTGAACCTCTTCTAATAAGAGCTTCCCTTGGAGCAATATCCATTAAAGACCGTATTGACTGACGTGCTTTATCCATCGAGTACGTTTCTAAAGCTTCACTAATGGCAAATAAGATTACCACCGTTGCACCTTCGCCCCATTCACCAATGAAGGCCGCACCGATTACAGCTATGGTCATAAGAGTTCTCATATCAAATTGAAGACGTAACAGATTTTGTAACCCTGTTGTAAATAATCGAAAACCACCAATAACGATGGAAGCAGCGTAGGCTAAAATAGATACTAAGCTACCTTCACCAGCAAACTGACCAGAAAACCAACCAATGAGTAAAAAAACGAACGAAGCAATGACAGTTGAATGCTTTTTGTAAAATGGCTCCTTCTTCTCTTCGAATCGTTCTTTCTCGGGCACAATTTTCAAGTTTTCAAATGCTCCAGCTTTCTCTAATTCTTCAATTGAGGTTTCACCGTAAACCGTTAACTTAGAAGCTCCAAAATTTACACTTGCATCTGAAACACCATCCAGGTGTTTTACGTTCTTTTCGAACTTAGTGGCACAGCCTGCTCAGGAAAAACCTTGGACACGATAAACTGCCTTTTTATTTACCTGTTCCATTGTCTCACTCATTTCGCCACCTCCTTCTGGTGGGTAAATGCAATTTGAATCAATTGTTTTACATGTTCATCATCAATAGAGTAATACACTAATTTACCCTCTTTTCGATATTTTGCTAAACCTAAATTACGTAGAAGTCGTAAATGATGAGAAGCAGTTGCAGTCGTACATCCCACTATATTTGCAACATCACAAACACAAAGCTCATCTTCTTCAGCTAAGGAGTACGCGATTTTCACTCTCGTGTCGTCCGCTAGCGCCTTAAATATTTGTGCGACAGCCAACGTATTTTGTGAAGCCAGTGATCTTTGTACTTTTTCCACCTTTTCTCCATCTATACAAGTTACTTCACAAATATCCTTTTGTTTCATTTACCCACCTCTTATTCAAACAATCATTTGATTATTAGTATATGTAAATTTTTTAAAACGGTCAAATAATTGTTTGAATGTTCGCTTATTTAAAAAACTTATTTTATATGTCTTCTGATTAACTTATGTCAAATTGAGTTACCAAGCCATTAAATATATAAAAACAATCAAAAAAAGCTTAGAGCAAAATATACTCTAAGCTTTTCTTGATGAGAAGTTATGCACTTATTTTCGTACTAGTATTTTCGTCTTTATTTCCAAATAATTTTCCATCCAATGAAAGTAGTGCGCTCCCACTAATAACAAGTACAGAAGCCATTGCTAAGAAAGCAACATCTAGTTCATATCCCGCTGCTTCAGCACCTATGAATCCAATTGATAACTTTGAAGTAAAGATAGCTCCTATCATTGTGAAACCTATTAATGCTGAGAAAATTCTAGTTCCAATTCCCACAATCAATGCAATCCCACCAAGTAGCTCGATAAATGCCACTATATAACCTAAGAAGCCCATTATACCAATACTCTCAAACCATCCTGCTACATTACCAAGTCCCATTTGAAACTTAGCTATACCATGGAGTAAAAATGTAACTCCTAATACCACACGAATAATTAATAAACTCACTTCATATTTTTGTCCCATCATTCATTCTCCTTCTATTTTTAATTTGGTTTAATCTTATGCTCTACATATTTAGTTTAAATCAGTATTTGGGTCTGTTCATATATCCCAAATAACAATCTATCTTTCTTACTTATAATCAAAGATGGCCACTCTTTAAGCTATTAATCGAATGCGATTCCCTGAAGGATCTGTTACTACAAAATAGCCATTCTCTTCACTTACATTTGCACCAATTTCTTTTAATTGGGTAATAATTTTGTTTCTCTTTTCCTCACTTGTAAGCGTAAGGTTAAACGATTCAAGTCCAGCACTTGTAGGTGATGGTGTCGGTGCACCTACGCCATTCCAGGTATTTAAGCCAATATGATGATGGTATTTGCCATCAGAAATAAATAATGCTTGAGTACCGAATCGATTTACGACTTCAAATCCAAGTCCCCTGCTATAAAATTCCTCTGAACTTTTCAAGTCTGATACATGGAGATGGATATGTCCCATGACCGTTTTAGCCGGTAGACCTTTCCATGATTGCTGTCTCCCAACAGAAAGGAGATTTGGAAAATTCAATGGGTCAACTGTCATTTCTACTTCACCATTACTCCAATTCCATTCCGACGGGTCTCGGTCTACATAAATTTCAATACCATTTCCATCCGGGTCAGATAAATAAAGAGCTTCACTTACTAGATGGTCTGAGGAACCGAACTGAATTCCTCCCTCCACAAAATGTTGAACAATTTTAGCTAAATCTGTTCGCTTAGGCAAAAGTAAAGCGAAATGATATAACCCGGTTGTTCTACCTTGTTTTGGAGCTACCTGTTCCGGTTGTTCTACTGTTAATAATGCTGTTTTTCCATCTGCACTAAATACAGCAGATTTTGATGTTTGTTCCAGCACCTTAAAACCAATTACTTCTTTATAATAAGCAATCGAACGCTCTACATTTTGAACTTTTAAGTTTACTTGACTTACAAAAGTAATAGGTTCACGATGGAATTCCATTTGGGTTACCTCCTGATGATATATTTTTTAACAAATCAATTTGATTAGTTACTTACTTTATGTAAGTTAGTATATTATTATAAATTACATAAGTCAAGTAACTATTTTACAAAAAGTAATTTATTTACTTATTGAAGAATTATATAATAATAGTAAGGAGTTGATAAAGTGAATACGCAAATTTGTCCAAGATTTGAAAAAGCAATGGGGTTTTTGAGCCAAAGATGGACTGGTTTAATTATTTACCAGCTCATTTCTGGTCCGCAGCGGTTTTGCAGTATTGAATCATCCATCGGTGTAAGTGGAAAAGTCCTATCAGATAGGTTAAAGGATCTTGAAAACGAAGGTATTGTAAAACGAGAAGTTTATCCGGAAACTCCAGTTCGAATTGAGTATTCATTGACCGATAAGGGAATTGCCCTTGAACCTCTTATGCGTGAGATAGAAGGATGGTCACAAAACTGGTTAAAAGCATAATTTTTCTGTACAGTTGGATTCATGCCACAACAAATAGCCGCCTATAAAGGCGGCATTTTTATTTTTTCTACTTAATCTATAGCAAAAAATCGAGACTTTGCCGTCCCGAGTATAGATTAATCACTTTGGATCTCTTTCGTTGCAATTGCCTTCAAAAAAGGGAACAACTCCTCAAGAGATTAAACCCACCAAACAACACATTTTTTCGTTATTTCTTTAGCTTTTTCCTAACAACAGCAATCATAAAGAGTAACGGAATATAGCCAAATAGAAAGACCAGTCCACTATAACTGGTGACTCCGGCCAAAAGATACGAAAACTCTATATCAACCAACTCGCTATTAATAAAATGAAAAATGGCGAGTACACCTAGTAACACATAAGTTGGTTTTGTCTTTGGGATCGTCAATTTAATCGACCGAATTGCCGACCACAGGTAGAGACATATCACAGGCATAATAACCAATAACCATGTAAAAATAAAAATAAACTCAAAACGTTCTAAAAATGGAAACTGAATAATTTTAATCATGGTTAAAGTTGGCCAGTTTAGAAGTTCGAGCTTTCTTTGTGTAAAATACATAAAGGTAATGATTGCAATAACTGTATATAGAATAGTTGTATAAAATAATGCTATATGGCCCCATTTGGTTGACCTTTCTCTATTTTTTATAAATGGAAGAAAAACGAGTACAGTCTCAAATCCCAGAAAGATAGGTGCTGCTTCTTTCATGGATATGAAATGGTCCTTAACTCCCGCTGCAAAGACAGGTTGAAGATATGATATTTCAGCATAACTTAGTAAATAGATGAGTGACAAAAGAAGGAAACTAGGGATAATGACACCCCAGTAAGCGACTCCCGTTACAATTCTAAATCCACCAGCAACAATGTAAAAAATAGGAACAGACATCAGTAATGACAACTCCCAAGCAGCAATACCATCAAACACCCAAATATGCAGAATATCAATATAGGTATGTAAAGTAAACAACCCAACTATTGAAAAATAGCATGCCATAATAATATTCAAAGTACTTCCAATTATTTTCCCAAAAGCTTCCCTATGAAAGGAGATAATATCTCCAGAATCTGAACACTTCAATATATATAGCATCATAAAGAAAACTACGTGTAAGAGTAACCCAAAAACTAAGACTGAAATCCATGCATCATATGAAGCTCCCTTTATAATATGGGATTGATATTTTAATAAACCAACCCCGGTTTGTGAGGAATGCATGAGAAAAAACAAAAAATAGGGTGATACCATTTTATTTTCTGTCACTTTTGTAGTCATTTTGATCATCCTAATAAGCTAGCTTCCAAGGCCAGAATGTATGATTTTTACGTTTACATCAAGATTAATTGGTATTGAGGGATATTTCTTATAAAAGGACTCAACTTTCCAGGTTTTATCCTTTGAACGGACTATATTTCCAATCCCAAGTGGATCTACTTCATTTTCTTGAAAGGTAGTGAGTAAATCCTCCATCTCTCTTTTTAGATTTTCCACTATTAATTTCTTTATCTCCATTACATCTCCTGCTTTTTCAGCATTAAATCTATCCGGAAACTGAGTTAGTGTCATTTGTAGTTGCAAACGAAGACTTAATTGCTCCTTATTATGATTCCAATCCCAGTTACTCTTACTTCTGAAATTTCGAACAGTAATAATTTCTGCTCGATCATTATCTTTTAGTGATATTTTATAGGTTGCTTGTGAACGCCGATCTTTAATATATGAAAATAAAGCGGTTTGCTTCTCATTCAAATGAAGCTTTAATTTATCATCCTTGAAAACCCCGATCCCATCTACTTTCACCTTATTGTTTTCGTCTATCGTTAACATAGGAACATAAGCATCCCCACCTTCTCCGTAAAAGTTATTTAAAAATATATGAAGATTCAAACGTGGCAGAGTTTGTCCCTGGATATTTTGTTGTATTCTATCTGCTAATGTAAGTGATTTCTCGTTCTTAAATGTGCTCAATGTTTCCCTGGCAGAATGTGTAGAAGCTGCAATTTGAATATTTGTTCCTAGTTGAGGGTTTAAAATAAATCGGTTAACCATATCTTTAATGCCTGCTTCCGCATAATCTTTTCCGAATAACAACACCCTTATCTTGGCTATTTCAACCGGAGTACTCGTTTGTTCCGACATTCTAGGTACAAATAGAACACCCGTTGGTGCTTGTTCTGCTATATATTGTATTTGATCATCGCTTTTGCTTTTTGTGTATTCTGGAAATAACGCTGTTCCTACTAAATCACCATTGTCTGCAAGATCAAAACCAAAAACATGAATAATACTTAATTTGTCGATTATTCTTGTTCTAGCGCAGCCAAAAAGACATAGGATACACACCAAGAATATAAAAAAAACATGCCGCCATCTTTTCATTTTTCATCCAGCCTTTTCCAAAAAATTATTCACTATCAAGACCTTCTTCTGGATCTCTATTTGAAACCGCTGAATATCTCTTTATACTTAACGGTCTTATATACCAAGGACGTTTATCAGACTTCACATAGTTTTTCCTTATAAAGGAACTAGTAATTCCACCTTTTCGATAAGGAAAAATTGGGAGTAGATATGGAACCCCTAAAGATTTAAGTCGAGATAAGTGGGCAATTAATATAAGTAATCCTACATAAATCCCTAATCCACCCCATACCGCTGCAAGTAAAATAAATGGATATCGCAATAATCGTACCGCATTAGACATCTTATAAATCGGTGTCGTAAAAGAGGACAAAGCAGCAAGTGCTACAAAGATTAATAAAATATTACTTGTGAGAGCAGCATCTACTGTCGCCTGTCCAATTACGATTCCTCCAACAATCCCAAGAGTTTGTCCAATTTTTGTAGGTAACCTGGCTCCCGCCTCTCTCAATAGATCAATGGTAATTTCTAAAAATAGTACCTCAACAACTGGCGGAAAAGGTACATTTGCTCGTGAATAAATAATAGGACCTAATAAATCTTTGGGTACGACTTCAAAATGAAAAGTAAGTATAGCAACATAAAAGGAAGTAACAAATATGGAAAACAACATACCAAATACCCGTATTAACTTAAAAAATGAAGCAATTATTGAAGGCAAGTAATAATCTTCAGGAGTTGCGAAAAACTCCATTAATGAAACTGGGCCTATAACAGCATAGGAGGACTTATTACTGAAAAGAACCACCTGCCCTTGGACTAATGACCATACTGTCCGGTCAACTCTTTCAGTTGTTATATATAGAGGGAATGGTGTTCTAGTATTTTCCGAAATCAATTGTTCAAGTAGAGAGTTATCAATAATAACATCAATATCAAGTTGGTTTAAGCGCTGTTTTAATGTGTTTACGTACTCCGGATTTGTAACTCCATCCAAATAGGCGACAACTACATTTGTCTTTGTCCTTGAACCAATTATCATCTCTTCAACAATAAGATCAGACGTGTTCAAATGATCTCTTAGTAAATGTAGATTCGTTGATAAATCCTCAATAAAACCCACTTTAGGACCAATCACACTAAATTCATCTTGCGTTTCATTTGTTTCCCGTTGACCAAGTCTAGAAAAACTAATATCCAATTGTGCGAATTCGTTCATTTGGTCTTTAAAATAAAGAATAATAGATCCGTCGTGAAGTACTTTTTCAACCTCATACGGGTTTTTTATAAGTTTAATACCCTCTATTGGAACAATATTTTTTAAATCAGATAGTTCTTTCACTTCCATTGCATGTTCCTTTAAAGGTTGTAAAACCGATTTTTGAAGGATATCTGGATTAATCAATGTTTTAAAATAGCTTATCGTTAATGAATCATTCTTTTCAGACGGTGTGAATGTTGAAAAATCACTAGATTTATTAGCCTTTTCAAATACTTCCTGTATCGTTTTTTCGACAGTTTCGTAATTTTTTTCGGGTTGCTGTTCTACTTTTTTCTTTCTAAACATAACTCCACCTAACCCAGTACAGACATTCATTTAATACACGTAGTATTTATCAACAGAATTGGAATTATGTTCTAAAGTAGTAAGGAATGAAATTTATTGTTCTAAATTTTAACCGTAGGTGTAGAAAAATTTCAGGAGGAAAGCTTTGAAGTATATACACTTTGTTATTCTTCTCTCGTATCATTTCTAAGTATATAAATAAAGAAGCGTTAACTCTTAGATTAACGCTTCTTAAGGATATTAATTAATATGCACGAGCAAACCAAACAGTATGTTTTGCTTCTTTCCCACAATTTAAGCATGTGTGCTTTGTTGTTGGTGGGTTAAATGGGATATTACGTGTTGTAAATTTTGTTTTGTCTTTTACTTCTTCTTCACAGGCATTTTCTCCGCACCATCCAGCTAATATCCAACCAGGAATTGCATCATTTTGGTCAGATTCTGCTAAATGTTGTTCCAATTGTTCGATTGTATCGATATGTGTATGTGAATGCTCTTCACGGAATGCTTTTGCTTTTTCATATAGACGTGTTTGCATGGTTTCTAGTTCTTTCACTACACTTTCAACAACTGAGTCTAATGTGACTGAAACCTTATCCTTTTCATCTCGTGCTTTCATTAATACTTGATTGTTTTCTAAGTCACGTGGCCCTAGTTCAATTCTGACAGGTACACCTTTTAACTCCCACTCATTGAACTTAAATCCAGGTGATTGATCAGAGTCATCAAGACGAACGCGAATTCCTTTTGCTTTTAAAGCAGCAAAGATTTCATCTAATTTCTCGATAATTGCAGGATTCTTTTTCCATGGACCAACTGGAATCAAAATTACTTGAGTCGGTGCTATTTTTGGTGGTAAAACAAGACCTTGTTCATCACCATGAACCATGATTACCGATCCAATTAAACGTGTCGACGTACCCCAAGAGGTTGTATGCACAAATTCGTGCTTATTTTCTTTCGTTAAATATTTAATATCAAATGCTTCTGCAAATTTTGTACCTAAGTAGTGAGAAGTACCAGCTTGAACAGCTTTTCCATCCTTCATCATTGCTTCAATGGAGTATGTATCAACCGCACCTGCAAAGCGTTCTAATGGTGTCTTCTGTCCATCATAAACTGGAATCGCAAGCAATCCCTCGACTACTTCTTTATAAATGTTTAACATTTGCATGGTTTCATTACGTGCATCTTCTTCATCCACATGGGCAGTATGACCTTCTTGCCATAAAAATTCAGAAGTACGGATGAAAGGAAGAGTCTTCTTTTCCCAACGGAACACATTTGCCCATTGATTAATTAAAACTGGAAGATCTCGATAACTTTTAATCCAATCTGAATACAAATGGCCAATCATTGTTTCGGAAGTTGGACGTAGTGCTAAACGCTCGTCTAATTTCTCTCCTGCCGCTTCTGTTACCCATGGAAGCTCTGGTGAGAATCCTTCAATATGATCCTTTTCCTTTTGGAAAAAGGATTCTGGAATTAACATTGGGAAGTACGCATTGCGGTGACCCGTTTCTTTAAAACGTCTGTCCATCTCTGACTGGATATGCTCCCATAATTCATAACCATCTGGTTTAAATGCAATACAACCGCGAACTGGGGTGTAATCCATTAAATCGGCTTTTTGAATGGTCTCGATATACCATTTTGAAAAATCATTTGTGTTTTGTGACATCGTCTTTTCCTCCTGAGAAAATAAAATAAAAAAAAGCATAAAGAGTCCTCAAATAAGGACGTCTTTACGCTAGTAGACGTGGTACCACCTTAGTTCAACTTACTAAAAAGAAAGTAAGTCCTCTAACGTTTGTAACGAAACGACTCGGTTAGTTTATTAGCTAACATCTCCGTGGTAGGTTTCAATAAGAAGAGGTGATATAGCTTCCAGCCAAGGCTATATTTTCTGATTCACAATTCTTATTTACTTGATCACATCATAGATTACATATTAATAAAGATACTATATCAATTTACTTGAAGTATTTCAAATTTTACTGTAACAAAATTGCATCCCTTAGCATGATAAGCGAAAATCAGGTTTAAAGCAACGACATTTTTTCGAGAATCTATATGGAATTCAGTGTCTTTTTTTCATAATATAAATTAAACGTTCCTTATCAGTCCCCGATATTCCAACAATACCTGCAGCCACTGTGCAGGTCTATTCTTAAACTCTTCTCGATTTTGAAAAGGTAGAGTATAAAGGTGCCAGCCGATTCCCCTATGCAGACACCCCAGCTGATCGGATACCTTCAACATCTCTTCTAACTGCTTCATCGTACCAAAGGTAGTCCAAGGCTCTAAATAATAAGGGCGAAACTCATTGGTCATGTCTAACCACTCAGACTCATTATCTATCAACTCATCGAGAGAATTCCAGAAAATACGGGTGCTAAAGAATGGATGAGTGACAGATGCATCTCCCCAATCAATAAATACAGATCTCCCATCTTGCTCATAGATATTCGCTGAATGTAAATCCCCATGATCTAGCGATGGCGGAATAAGACTATCCATTATCTCACACATTTCCAGCAATTCAGGCTTTATTTCCATTATTGTTTTCGTTTCTTCTTCATTAAGACCTGTCTGAAACATATCTTCAAGGTGATGATCAATTTGTTCCTTTAGGATATGTATCCTCCTATCCGGTATACCAAGTTCTATTAATTTTTGGGCATGCTTGACTTCCTGTACCTGTAGTTCAGCATATTCCTGAAGAGCCCGCTGCCAAACTTTCTTGTCTTTCGTTTTTCTTAATAGATTACCTTTTACCTCTTTCATTAACATCCACGGTTCAGTTGGATGAACGGCTACAATAGTTGTGGTCTTTCCCGGATGACGTACCGATAAATAATTGCTAAGAGGACATTCAAAAGCCCAAGCTATTCCAACAGACTTAAAATAATAAACTTCATTTTCTGCTGAAATTCGAAGAACGATTTCATTTCCAGATGACTTGATAGTTTCATATATACTAGAAACTGGCTTATTTAACTTAGCAAATTCACTAGTAACCCAGTGTTCAATTTTTCTAATGTATTCTTGGATATTAGTCAAAAGTCTTCCACTCCGTTCAATAACATCTTTAATCAAACAGATATCCCTACTACTCCCTACTCATTTTAACATTAATTTCCACTTAATCATCATACGTTTAAAGAAAAAAGTGTCATTCCTTGTGGAACAACACTCACTATAAAAAAGCTATTTTAACATCTAACATATTTGCGTTTAAAACCGATTCTTCCTTTATCGATTTCTTTTTGTATCGTTTCGAATGAATTAAGGAAACTGCTTTTTTTGTTTTCCCGTTTTAGTTCTACAATTCCTATTTCCTTTGCTGTCTCAACTGCTTTTTCATGTAGTGGCATATATGATATACCTACTGTGTATACAAAATTATTCATAGCGGATTTTGTTCGTTCTGGAGCATCGTGAATCGTTTTTTTCACAAGATCAAGCATATCTGAAATCTTACTTTCGCTAAATTCGTGGTCTTTACGATTCCCCAAGAGCCAGCAGTAGCAGCTCCATCCCGCAGACATTCTCAACTCTTCACCACTTGCAATCCATTTATCAGCAACCTCTTGTGCAATATCTGACTCTGATAAAGTAACTGCCACCACATAGTCTGACAACATATAAAAATACGCTCCATCTATCCAACGATCATAATCTGACTCTGTCATAGCTTTTGGGTCCGCTATAATACCTGCAAAATACATGGCGTCGTAGTTACCAGTAGCATAAAGCTCTTCAGCCAATGGTTGATTTTTTTTTATTTTCTTGGCAATTGGTTTCATAGCCCCTGTAGCCACGCCAAAAAGGGGTTCGTGCGCACCATTCGATATGTATATTTTTTTAGTACGTTCCTTACCAAGAGATTCAAGCTCTTGCATAACTGTTTCAAAATTCATAATCCATATTCCCTTCTTCACGTAATTTCCTCTTATCTAACAAGTCTATACCCCTTGTCACTACTCCATACTTCTCCATTTTATCATGTAATTAATCATGTTCCCCCAGAAAAAACTCCAGTTTATCTGGTAGTTTCAAATTAGTATATTGGCTTCTTAAATTGAACGCATCCGTTTCTTCGTTACTTTAAGGACAATCCTGTTATTTGTAAACAAAATTACAGCATCCTCTTTTCCAACTCAACTTTCTGACGCAAGTGATGACAAAAATGCATTCCTACCAAATCATACCACTCCTTTGCATTCAGCCACCCGAACCCTCCATGCTCTACTTTATTACTTGGGTTCGTATTATCTACTTTCGATTCCCATTGGCTCATTCTTTGAATTAATTGATTCATCCTGTTAATTAGCTCTTCCTTGCTGTCCGAATTATTAGGTGCGGTATTTAGTTCATCTGGTAATTTTATTTTAATAGGTGGAAACCCTCCGTTCCTAAATAATTCCTCACCGAACTGGGTTTTCCCAAGGGGTTGTTCTTCACTTGATGTTGCACATATTTCCAAATTATCAAGATACTCATGAGCAACAAGAATTAAATGGTCATACATCTGCCCAATAGACCAAACCCCTTCTTCCGAAATATATCGTAGTTGTCCCAATGAATAATCTTGAAGTTCACTTTTAAAATGATAAACTATGTTACTATCACTCATTTAAGTCCTCCTTTGTAATAGTTAGATAAAATCTGAAAGATTTCCCTTATTGCATTAAAATATAATTATTCGATTAATGATTACTAATATACCTCCACTAATTTTTATATCGTGTAATAATACTAATGCCCATCATCTCAATTTTTGCATTACTTTATTATTAGACATGCCCCGCCAGCTTAATACACTACCCTTAGATATATTTAAACAAAACAACTCACATTAAAACGATTACCGTCTATATCATAAAAGTGGAACATTGACATTCCTCCACCTGTATATCCCCCAATTTCACCGACTTCTACTCCACTATCCCTAAGAAAACGATGATATTCAAAAAATTCATCTCTGTTATGTATAAAACACATAGGTCGTATAGTACCATCAACTTTACCTATATAAATATTTTCAGGTAACTTTTCGAGAATCCATTTTGACTTTCCTTCTGGATGATGATTTACACCTAATGACATTATGACATAACCATCATTAATATGTTCAGATTCAACTTCCATTCCAACATAATCCCTATACCACTCAACAGATTTTTCTAAGTCTTCTACCCCAATACGGACACAAGTATCTCTATAATTATCGCAATCTGGAAAAGCAACAGTAGAATTCTCTATTTCATTTTGAAATGTAAATCTAGTTCCTTCTGAAGTGACCCAAACATCAAAATACTTATGACCACCAGGACCGTCATATATGTCTGAAACTCGAACTCCTTTTTCAAAAAACATAGAATATGTGCTATTTAATTCTTTTGCCTTAAAACAAACCCGAATATTAGGGTCAACTGTACCACGGTCTGCATAGTGAAAAGGTAATCTTTGATTTGTAATAGAGGATACTAACCAAGTTCCCCATCCCATATGAGTCATCTTACCTTTAGAAGCCCTCGGGTCAGCGATCCAATCTTCTTTCTGTTCAACCTTCCATCCTAAATGTTTTTCGTACCATTTGATTGCATCTTCATGATAATCATAGAGAACATCGATACTACACCCATCGTAATACAATTTAGGTAGTACTCTTTTTTCACTCATATCAAAATCCACTCCTTGGAAAAAATTAGGCTCCAAGTATACTTCAATATTAATCAGAGATTATCATCTTTTCCTAAGGAAAAATCGTTCGACAAATTTTTATCCTTATTTGAGCTATTCTGCACCTTATTTTAAGGTAATGGTCACACTGGTATTTAGGTTGAAAATTGGTAGTTAATTACCTTTCAACTTGAAGCAGAATTCTAATAATATATAGAATAGGTATATAGTTTGTGAAGCTTTAAAAAAGTAGTTTATCTTAGATTTTATTTAAAAGGGGATTTATTGATGAAGAGGATATGTAATCAATGCCAAACAGAAATGATAACAGATTGTAAAGTAACTGTTGAAGCTGATTTATCTGGAATTAAGATTAGTCAAAAGCGTAAAGGACTTTTCAAGAATGTTTCTGCAAAGACTAAGGCAGCTGTCTGTCCAAATTGTGGTAATGTAGCTTTCTATATTGATGATTACCAATTATTTAATAAATAATTATTTATTCATCGTAATTGAGCTTTAACAGAACAGGAAGGTTCAAGATAATATGGTCTCTCAAATAACCTTTATTCCTTTTATTTAACAGCCCTCCCTCTTTTCTTCAATAAATAATAAGCCTATACACATTTCACCCTCCTTGCATAGGCTAGTATTGTATAGCAAAGGAGGTTGATACCCATTCCTAAGTATAGAAAAAAGCCTGTAGTTGTTGAAGCGGTGAAGCTGACAAGACCTATTACGATTGAAACATCTAATGGTACGATGAAGGGGCTCCCGGGAGATTATCTAGTTACAGATACAAACGGGGAACAGTACCCTTGTGATAGAGATCAATTTGAATCCGAATATGAACTCATACAAGGAAAAATCCAGCTAAAAGAATTTTTCCGAAAATCGTTTAGGTTTCTGAAAACAAAAATGGATAAAGCACCTAACTAATTTATATATGGGATTACTGAGCAATATGGTCTTTTCCACCATATTGCTTTATTTTTTACACTTATTTGAAACCTTTCCATTTACTTACTCGTATTATTAAATTGATTAATAGATTAGGAGGGATAAAATGGAGGTAACAAGATTTTCCGAAAAGAGACATATTTTTATTTCATTAGCAGTTGTTATAGCTGTTTCAATTCCTTTTGCAGTACCGCTCTTTCCTTTTATTATCTCTGACGTTATGTACGCATCTAAAGAAACTTGGTTTATTCAAACACCTAAAGCTTCCTACTTTCTGTATGGTGGAGGATTTCTACTATGGTTACTAGCAGCAATTAATATATATTATTTCAATGTCAGTAAAACTTCAGTTATCGCAGGTTTACTTATATTTATTTTAAGTGTAATACCAATTACATTAGGGATATACCACTACAAAGAATTAAGTGATGATGGAGTTTCTTACAGTGAAATAGGAGCATTTGAACAAAAACATTATCCGTGGGAACAGGTAACTAAGATTGTTTATCACCTTGAAAAAGAACGAGGTAAAAGATCTTTAATAGAGTTTCGATTTTCTGATGGAAACATGGTAGGTTTTTTAAGAGACAGTGAATTTTCAAACGATTATTACAAGCTGCAGGAAAAGATTTCAGATCATCAAATTGAATATGTTAGTAGTAAGAATAGCAATTAAAAGTGTACAACTCTGGGCAGTGTGATTCGAATATAGAATCCACTGCTTTTTCCCGGTGATTGATCCTGGAGAACAAAGCCTGTTGGTTACACAAATTCAACTAAATCAGACTGTAAAGCAATATAATGCGGCATCCAACAATCTGATTTTTCTGTTCCTATTTCGTGGTTGTTTATACAAACCCTATTTACGCCATCTACCCCATCATAACCGCAACAACCATTTAATCTTCTTCTATTATGATGGTATTTAGAATTAAGTAAGTCTTTAAGATTAATAATTATGGTTCCCTTTTCATCTAATACTTCTTCACCAGTATCAACTATATAAAAGCCTTCAGGAATGTAGTCTTCACCATCTTTTTTAGTAAGTAAAGTTAGGTCATGTAACTCCACTACCTGTTTTGATATTTCTACGTTACACTGCCGGCAAATTACTTTCATAGTAGACCACTCCTCCTTTACTCAATCTTATTTAAACTGACAAGAACCATTCTTCATCGCTTCTATCTTCCTACTAGTCTAAGTGATGAACGTCCCTCAAAAGAAATGGTTTTCACGCTTTTTAATAAGTCTTTTTCCATCTGAAATACAAACGTACCCCACAAACTACCTTTTACTATTTTTTAAATCCTCACGTAATTTTTTGATCTCTTCCGTCTGGTCAAGTATGTTATTATTCATTCTCCTTAACGCATCGAAAACTGCAAAAACCCCGGCAAATAGTAAACTTCCAAATAATATATCCATATCTACACTCTCCTCAAAAAATTTTTTACTTCTTAAACACTGATTCATACTGTTTTCGATCAAACACAAACGGTCCAAGAGAAGAATATTGCCAATGGCCCCCTGCTGATTTTGGGCCTCTGTGAGGTTGTTCAAAATCACTCCACGTAACAGTGTTATCAGGAAAAACTATTTTTACATTAAAGTCCCAACATCCTGCAATTCCGCACTCACATAGTAAAATCACTGTTTTATCCTCAAGATAATCAAGCTCTTCCTGAGCCTTTCCAAAAAAGTGGTTGGAAGGGGAGAATACAAATGCAGGGGGAAGTCCTTGATAATCTCCCGCAATACTTGCGTCATATTCCAGTTCAATCCGTTTAATAAGTTCAATTAAATTCTCACCGTTTATGTAAAGGTGTACATTTTCAAACCCTTCGCTGTTTTTCTCAATTTTTAAAGACAATCGATCCATGTTAACACTTCCTATTTATTAATTGTCCGGTGATCTACTTCTTCGTTTTACCGTTCTTTTTCTTTCCCATCATAGCTGTAGCAATTGCACCAAATATATCACCAAGAACTGAAAATATAGCGCTCACACGTATCCCTCCTGTCATGACAATTATGTTTACTCTGTTATACGAATCAGCAGAATAAAAGTTACGTAGTTATAGAAAATCAACCTAGTAATCAATGACTTTCAGATTGTTTAACTCTTTTGGGTTTGTAAAAAAGCTAACCCCAAACCAAGCAGAAAACAAAACAGTCCACCAATACCAGTTGTAATGACCGATAATTCTTCTTTAAAAAAGAACTCACAAACTCCTAAAATACGATTATCACCATCCTAGAATTTTTATTTTATTAAGTTTCACGTTTTTCACCTCACAAATCAGCATTTCTCACCTAATACAGACCTCCACTTTTCCAAGTAACTCTTTGGAATTCAAGATACAATCTCTTATCGATAGACTGACAAAATAAGCTGAAGGCTTCAGATCAATAACTACACAATCATCGTAAAGGATGCTAATATCTACACTTTTTTTAGGCTTTATTCCTTTTTCTAAAAGTGACTGTGCTAATTCCGCATACACTTTTTCTATATACACGCCAACTGACCTCTCAATTGCAAATTGACCAGCTAAGCTACCCCACCATACCTTGAATGACTGATAAATATTATTATATTGTTGTAATGATTCATCGCTAGAAACAAATAATCTCTGATAGAAAAGGTCTTTCTCTTCAATGAAGATTTTCTGATCATGAATAGCTCCCTCTGATAAACGCTTTGATACCTCATTCCATAACTCTCTGAAACATGTTTCAAAATCCGATCTAAACTCACAATTTGTTGGCAAGCAAGGGAATTTAAATTCCCCACCTTGTTCTCGATTTAGAAATATATTTTGGATATAAACTAAAAAATTTAAAGAATAGGATGCTTCCGTTCTGATTAGTAATGTATTTTTCAATTTGTTTATTCCAACTCTCTATCTATTTGTTAGTTAAAATTTTACGCAGCGTTTCTCTTGATTCGCTGTCTTTCAATATATATGCCCCACTTCTTCTATCACTCTCTAGCAGATCAAAGTCTCTGCCAAAATCAATCCATATTCTAATAACCTCTGTTGACCTATCTTCATAAAATATGGTCACTTGATAATCTTGTTGGGATACTTTTTCATATTTCGTATTTTCATGATTTGTTTTTAGTAAAATCTCAGCAACTTTTTCAACGGTATGTTTGTCATTAATAATTCTAGTCTCGCCAAATGTATCCTCAGAGTGATTAAATTGTTGATATTCAATTTCCGTCATGCTTACTGAATCACTTGCAAACATATAGTCTTTTATGAGAAAAATTAGAATTACAAACAGGATAACTCCAATAAGTTTTTTCAATACATACTCCCCCTGAACAACCGATATCCCTTTTAACTAAATTTTACCATATATTCAAAAAAGAAAAAGCAGTGCATTATACGATATACACTGCAACGCTATTTATTAGCTCTACCGATTCTTGTTAGGCATATCTTTGTGAAGGCTAACCTCTGAAATATCTACCATTTTGTTAACAATCGAGGTCCTACAATAGTAAACCCTAACAAATAACAATTATTCGATAAGGAGTGGTTTGTGCGGGGATACTTTTTGTGGTGGGTCCATAGATTACAATTAAATCACGGTTCGTTGGATTTCCAGAAAAAAATTGACCATTTGTTAATACGATTCTAGTATAAGGAGAAATAGTTAAACGTAATTGTCCATCACTACTCACCAGCTGACTATTAAAATAATCTACTTTTACATTCTGATTTGGGTTTTCTTTCACCATAACGAGTGCTTGATATTGTGGAGGGTAAATAAAAATGGCAGGTGCATTTCCGTCATAATATCCAGTCACTCGATCTCCTACTGTCACCATTACATGATCGACAAAGTAAGTGGCGGGTGAAACCACGAAATTTACTATTTCTCCCCGATCGTTCTCTAAAGTAAATAATTTATTACAGCCTTGTCCTTCACCATTTTGACCTGTAAAAAAGTCACTGATCATCGTGACTGTCCCGTTAAAATAATAAAAATTCGTCATACACTGCCTCCATTTTTTTAAAGGATTTTTTATTTAAAGTAATACAATCTATTAATTAACATTAGTTGAGGCTAATTAACTTGGTTCCAAGTATCGCCGTAACCAATCTCGTGGAACTAAATTGAGTGCCATTCCAAGTTAAGAAGTTTTCGAGATATCCTAGAGTATCTGAATTAGAAATACCAATAATTCGTTTAAAAACAAGTAAATCATAACTCATACTCTTTAAATTCATAACAATTGGATATAAAGCACCAGCGGCAAGAACCTCGCCTTTAACTGGTTGTTTTAAGTTGCCATTTTCATCGTAAAGTTGTGATAGATAATCGTAGCCTTTGCTGCTAATGTCCAGGGTGAAAAGCAGGTCTAGTGATGGACTTGCAACACTAACTTTATAATTGTCTTCAAAATTGACATTGAAAGAGTAGCTATTATTATATTGTTCTATATCAAACAATAAGCGTGGAATATTACTTTTAAAGGAGTAAATATAGAAAATACCGTACCCCCCACTTCCTCCTGACTCAATACTTACATAAATATCAAGTATGTTATCTTTAGAAAAATCCCCAAGGAAGAGCGTAGCATTATATCCTGCATTGTATGGAAGAGGAATGGTTATGGTCTGGTTAGTACGCCCATCTTGAATGACGAGTGTAATTTGATCTGCAAAGATGTCGGATTCTACGTTTTTTTTACCATATAAATATACATAATCAAAAATACCGTCGCCTGTAACGTCACCTTGCTTCATATCAAGCAACGCTATGACTCCAGAGTTAATATAGTTACCATCTGCTAGTTCCCGAAATTGCCTGTACAAATAACTACCTCCTATGAGCATTTAGCATTTCTTGGTGTACCATATGCGGGTCAGTACCTAGATGACACCATTAGACTATGAAATTGTTCAATATTAAACTACAATGAAAAAACCTTGTGGGTTTTATTTCCACAAGGTGCTTTAGCATTTAGTACAAAGTAGGGATTGGACAAGTAAACGCAGAGTCTAATAATAAGTTGACTCTCCATTAGATTTTATTAATTCCCCAATAACTCCCGCGTCTTCTCCAAAATCTCCTGGTCCTTCAAGCGAAACTTAAACTCTACCCGGCGGGAAGCTTGATTGCTATAGTTCCCATTCTCATCGTTACGCCCATCTGTATATGACCTACCGTTTACTGTTAACTTCGCCTGAAGATGTTCCTGGATATTTTTATAAGGAAAATCATCGCTTAAAATATATTCAGCCACACGGTATGCCCGTTGCTGCGAGAGTTCCAGATTGTACAAATATGTACCATCCTGGTCCGCGTGCCCTTCAATGATAATTTCAGAGATATACTCCTCGTACCCATTTTCCAGGAGCACATCCAAATACGCTGGGACAAATTCATTTAGAAACTGAAATGCTTCCGGCTTCAACGTCGCCGAGTCATACTCAAATAAGATATCTGTATTAAATAGGAGGGCACCCGTTTTTTCATCAATCTCAATTCCCGAATCACTGAACTCCTCATTTAGATCCTGAATTAAATCCACTCGTACACCCATGATTTGATCAATCGTCTCTTTCATTTCTTTAATTTGAAACGATTTGATCACCATCATGATAATAAAAATAAGGATAAAACAGAGTAACACTGAAGTTAGTAAGTCTGTAAAAGAAGGCCAGAAGTGACTTTCCTCTTGTTCTCGGTGAAAAAGCTTTTGATATTTATTAATCATTGGTTCCAACCCTTACCCTGTTGCTTTGTTCAACCGCAGTTTGCGAGATGGTATGAAGCTGTCGGTTCAGCTGTTGAAACTCCTGACTTAACTCAGAAAGTGCCTGTTGCAAATGACGAGAGCTTCTCTGCTGGTTATCGTCTGTAATATCGCCAATTTGTTTAAACTCCTTCTTCACTGCCTCATTCATATCAGAAATATAATCTCCAATATTTCGACTCACCTTCTCCAACCGATCACCAATGCTGCCCTCTAACGTTGTTACATATTTAGAAAGTGTATCCCGTAATGCATTTACACTCGCTTCAATTTGATTTTCTTTATAGTTGAATCCCTCCGACATTTGCGAAACAGTCCGCTGAATGTCATTTAGTAATTTTGTATGTTTCATAGAGATTTGCTCACTCGAGCGGTTTGCTTCATTCAAATAACTCTCAATAGCCTGCGAGTTTGTAAGATGAACTTGAAGATGAGAGTTAAATTCATGAGTAAAGTTCGTCAGTTCATCAAAACGATAGGTTAAGAGATTTTTATATTCACTTTGTGCCTTGTTAATTGTATCTAATGCCTGTGGCAATCGATTGATAGAATGCCCAAGTGTTTTAAAATCATTTCTTACTTCACGTAGAGAAGTAATCATGTCAGTGAGCTTTGAAGAAACATCCTCTCCAAAAATACGTTCAAACTTCTGATTGTTTTCCTTCATAATCTTCGTGAACTGTTCACTTTGAACATTCATTTTATCAAAAGCACCATAGATTGATTCTTGTCTATCTGCGATATTTGAAAAATATTCTTGAAGATTTGAAACCGATTGTTGAAAGTGATTCATCGTTTCCTGCTGGGAAGTTGTTAACTCCGCTACCTTTTTATGCGTTTCAACAAATGCACTTGTCATTTTTTGATTTCGATCATCCATCTTCTCAAAATACGTAAACAGCTGATCAAAATTCTTATTCAGATTCTTAACACCTTTATCAAAGCCATCCGTAAGTTCCTTGACACCATGAAAAATCACGGCGAATTCCTTTAGGTTCTGTGATAGTCCCTCATTAAACTTCGCCAAATCCTTTGCTGATTGTTGCAAACCAACCGTATATTCCTGGAAACCCTTAAACGAATTAACTATGCTTTGTAGGGATTCCTGATTGGTCTCCCGGAGCTGATGAATCGATGTATTAATACTTTCAGAAACAGTGATTAGACGGGACATCCCATCCTGTTCATTGCCCTCTAAAAAGGACTCTGTCTTCAACATAATATCCGTTAACATATACTCTGTATTTGCTACTTTCGTGACGATTGTCATAATCAAAGACAATCCCATACCAGCAATACTCGTATAAAACGCTACATCAATCCCCGCCAGCACCAACGCCACATTCTCTACAAGCTGGTCACCTGTAGCATCAATACTACCAAGTGACATCGCTAGACCAATAAACGTCCCTAAGACACCTATTAAAATAAAAATTGAAACCGTCATCTGTATCATCTTAATCAAACTTACAACTGGAACATTAAACATCCGCCAGCCTGAGAACTTATGCTGAACAAAGGTTTCAACCTTCACTACTTCCTGCTGACTCTTCTGTTCAAATTCTGTTTTAAACGTGCTCAACGGAGCAATATCTAACGTTTTCGTATTACTAATAAAGTTTCGTATTTGTCGCAATCGGTTAAATAACATAAAATGAACAACCAACGCTACTGCAAATCCTACAAACAAAATCATAAACATCAATTCAATTAACGGACTCGATAAAACTGCTTCTGCCTGCTGTTCACTCACAAACAACTCCAAAATCGCTTCGACCATTATTCTCCCCCATTTCATAGCTTGTCACGAAGCAAACATGTACAACTTCCTTTGATAAAAACTATTCGGGAAATGGACAAATCATGCATGGAAAGTGGACAGAGATTGGGTGATTTTGGGCATATGTGCCCTTTTGGTTTACTGGGTTAGAGGACATACATCTTACAAAGTCTGGAACAGGGAACCTGTCCCTGTTTTATTACATTGGAGAGCTGAACCGCTTGAAATTTCTCTAAAATGCACAAATTCAATTTAACGTGCATAAATCCCAAATAACGTGCACAAATCTTAATTAACGTGCATAAATCCAAATTAACGCGCACAAACGGGTATAGTGGGTTATATCCGACTATACTTCTACCTCGAAAACAAAGTTAAGCATGCCTTTTCTTGTTATAAGTGCCTATTGGAGACACTGTTTGGAACCTTTTCCCGTCGTATCTTCTATATTTGGTATAGTGGATTTACGATTTACACTTTGTTTACTCATTTTGGGACACGGACCTGTACCCCTTACCCATCTCTGACCTACTTATGGGTTTCTCTTTTTTTTATGCGGCCTATTCCAAGTTGTTTTGCTTCTTCCTGCAGGGCCTTTAGTAGGCTGATGGCCATTAAGGCAATAATGAGTGAAAAAGGTAGTGCTGCTATAATCATCATGTTTTGTAATGCTTGGAGTCCGCCTGTGTAAAGAAGTACTACTGCGATTGTAGAGAGTAAGACTCCCCATGTGAATTTAATTTTATTTCCTGGCGTTTGTGATCCATTGGTTGTCATCATTCCCAATACATATGTTCCAGAATCGGCAGATGTGATGAAGAACGAAGCTATAAGCACTATTGCAGTAATAGAAGTTAGTAAAGGCATTGGATATTGTGCAAAGACGCCAAATAATGATGTTTCTGTAGATAGGCTTGATATCTCAGCAATCCCATTATGTTCAAGTGCAATAGCTGAACCTCCGAAAGCCGAGAACCATAAAAATACAACGATTGATGGGATTAGTAGTACAAAAAAAACAAACTCTCTAATACTTCTTCCTTTAGAAACTCGGGCAATAAAGATCCCAACGAATGGTGACCAAGCAATCCACCAAGCCCAATAAAAAATTGTCCACCCAGTAATCCAGCCACGGATATCTTCGTTTAAAGGCGCAATTCTAAAACTCATCTGGGGTAGAGTTTGAATATATGACCCGATTGTATCGGTAAATAACTGGAGAATAAATAACGTTGGACCGAATATAAACATGAGTAAAAATAAAGCACCAGCTAAGATCATATTAGCGTTGCTTAATATTTTTATCCCCTTACCCAATCCGGACATAGCCGATAGTAAAAATAGAACGGTAACAATGGCAATAATAATAAATTGCATCCAAACAGAAATGGATAGGTCAAATAGGTAGGCCAATCCACCATTGATTTGTACGGCTCCAAATCCAAGTGATGTTGCAACACCGAGAACAGTTGCCAGTACAGCAAAGGTGTCAATACTTTTGCCGGTAATGCCATTCACCTTATCACCGAAAATCGGTTGTAAAGTAGCACTTATCAAACTCAATTTGTTATGTCTGAAGTGGAAATAGGCAATTGAAAGTGCGACTATGGCATAGATTCCCCAAGCATGAACTCCCCAGTGAAAAAAGGTAAATCTAAGTGCATCCTTTATCGCTTGGTCGGTACCAATTTCACCAGTAGGAGAACTAATTGCATAATGCCCAATTGGTTCTGATGTTCCATAAAATACGAGTCCTATCCCCATTCCAGCACTAAATAACATGGCAATCCAAGTGGGTCTAGAAAATTCAGGTTTTTCATCTTGGTTTCCGAGCTTAATTCTCCCAACAGGAGAAATTAGTAAAAATAAACAGATCACAAGAATAATACTGACTACGATAAGATAATACCAGCCCAATGCAGTAGAAATGAAATTCTGTATATTAAAAGTTACGTTTTCTAATGCATTAGGAATAATTACTCCCGCAATAACAAGTATAGACAGTATAAATATTGAAACATAAAACACTACATAACGTTGCTTCACCAAATTACCCCCTACGATGTTTACGATATATTGTAGTGTTTTCCTTTTTGCTTATATAAATGTAAATAGTGGCTAAAATTAAGTCTAATTTTTGTAAGAGATATAGCACAAATGAGGAAATAGATGTGAAAGTATCGGAATAGTAAAATAAACACCATTTGGATGGCACAGTTGATCGATAACAATAAATCGAAAACTCATAGGTGTATTTACATACACTGCAATAAGGGGGTGTAAAACTGGTGAGCAATTTGTTAGATTGGCTTCTTAACAGTTGGGTCGGAATACTTCTTATTGTTGCAATACCGATAATCCTCTTCAATCTTTCTTCCTCGACCTCCAAAAAAATACGGAAGGATATGAAAGAAAATCCGTATGACCAAAGGAATAAGCCGCCTCCCCCACCTGATGGAGGAATGTTTTAGGCAGGGTACAATAGCAAAGAAAAAAGCACATTTCCAGTACAGGAATTGTGCTTTATAACCGAATAGTAACTTCTGTTCCATCTTTTGCAATTGTTTCAACTAACGTAAGACCTCTTTGCTCTGAAAGTTCTCTTACTAAAGGCTTCAAATCATCCTTACTAATATACGGTATTTGAAAACTTTTCTGTGCTTTATTTTTAATTGCATGGTTTACCATATCCAAGACTCTCTTGGAGGTAAGAATTCTAATACTTAGATGTAAGAAAGCATATGGGACTGGAATAACAAATCGTCTGGCATTTACTTTAATTTTTATCTTCATCATATTACTCAATTACAATTAATACTTTGTCACCATTTGAAGAGGTAACATCTACAATTTGTCCGTCCATTTCATTTTCAATAGCCTCAATTAGAAGTTCAACATCGATATCTTTTACATATTTTTCAGATTCAGGAATCATTTTTGCAACATTTGTTCCAACCTTTAAAACAGCTTTAAGTAGTTTTATTGGCAAATTAATATTTACATTGTCTCCATCCTCAGAAGCCACACGAATTTTTAGCATCTTGTTTAAGTAAGTAGTTGATGTCTGTTTATTTAGATCTTGGTTACCTTTTCCTTGTAGAACATCAATTAATTCCGCAGCCTTCTCTTTATTCAACTTCCCTTCTTCAAGCATTGTTAATACTCTTGAAATTTCGTCACTCATTTAAATTCCTCCCCATTTAATATTTCTATAGCTTCTTCAGCTGTTATTTCGCCCTTTTCCAGCATTAAAATTACCTTTTTTTGATCAACTTTTTCAACCTTCTTAGAGGTGGAATATCCAAGAGAAGAAATAATGTCATCTAATTTCCCACGTACGGTTGGATAGGATACTCCAAGTTCTTTTTCAACTTCTTTAATATTTCCTCGGCATTTCAAAAAAGTTTCAATAAAACTAAGTTGTTCCTTACTAAGAGTTGCAAAATTAGAGAGTTCAAATTCATTTTCAATTGTAGTATGACAATGTGTACACTGTAGCTTTGTTATCTTTAACTGTTTCGCACAAACAGGACAAACCGATATAAGAGGATAAGCCATAATTCTCTCCTTTTGTTATTTATAATTAGATTATAAATCAATTAATTTAAAAACTAAATACTAAAATTAAAAAAATAAATATATTTCATTAAAAAAATAAATATATTTAACTTATATATTAAAAACATGATTTTAATTTTAGTAATTCAGGCCAAATTATTTTTTAATAGTGCGTTTTATGCTTCAACTAAAATAGGCGATAGCCCTTTATATGGACTATCGCTTCCTTATAGGTGTTAGACAAATGTAGCTTTCGTTTCCTTACAACGTCTTAGATTCCGCCAAATCGTCTCTTTCGATTTCTGAATTCCCCAACTGCCTGCAGAAATTCCTTTTCTGAGAAATCAGGCCATAACACATCAGTAAACCAGAACTCAGTATAAGCGAGCTGCCAAAGCAAGAAATTACTTAGGCGTTTTTCACCACCGGTACGAATAAGCAGATCCGGGTCTGGTAGAGCTGATGTATCTAGATATCCTGAAAACTTCTGTTCGTCCAATTCATCCAGTGACAATTTTTCATCGCTAATATCCATGAGCATTTCCTTCATAGCTCTGAGAATTTCGTGTCTGCTTCCATAATTTAGCGCAAAATTCAGCAGAAGACCATCATTCTCACGTGTCCTTTCAATTGCATACTCAATCGCTTCACGTGTATGGGTCGGGAGAATGTCCATATCACCGATTGCCCCAATGCGTACATTATTGGCCATAAGTTCTGGTAAATAGATATGTAAAAACTCCTTAGGAAGTCTCAAAATCGTTTCTACCTCTGACTTGGGACGTTTCCAGTTTTCCGTTGAAAACGTATAGAGTGTCAACACCTTTACCTTGCATTTGACTGCAGCCTTGACTATTTTTACAACGGTAGAAATCCCTTCTTTATGTCCAGCAACCCTGGGCATACCCCGCTTCTTTGCCCAGCGTCCATTCCCATCCATAATGATGGCTATATGATCCGGTGTATGATCTTCAGGGTAGTCATATTCTTCTGATTGTTTGGTAATGAAAAAAGGTAATTTGATTGACATGTTCTGCCTCCCCAAATATTGTTACTATACTTCTTGTTCAAATCTGCTGACCTGTAAAGTCTCAGTCTCATTGGCCCCTCTTAATTGGCTCTTCATCACTTCTGTATTCTAAGATATCTCCAGGTTGACATTCTAAAGCCTTACAAATGGAATCTAAAGTTGTTAAACGGATTGCCCTTGCCTTACCATTTTTTAATATAGAAAGATTTGCCATCGTTATGCCAACTCTTTCTGAAAGCTCTGTTACACTCATTTTCCTTTTCGCCAACATTACATCAACATTTATTATAATCGCCATTATGTTCACCTCAGACCGTTAAATCATTTTCTGATTTTATTCTAATAGCTTCTTGTAAAAGTCTTTGGAGAACCGCAGCAAAGACAGCTATAACCATTGGAGCAAAAGTAAAGACCATTCCGATTAAAATTACACCTGGGGCATCATCCACCTCACCCACGATATAAAAAAGCGGCAAACCAATCACATACAGAATACTGATTGTTGTAGCACAATTTCTTATTTTCTTTAGAGCTGTAACAGATAGATCTGAAAAAGCTTTGTTTTGGTCAATATATCCTAAAAGTTTAAAAGCTTGGAATAGAGCAAGATAGAAAGGGATTGCCGATACATACATAATGCCTAATATCCCATATAGCACATAAGCCATCCTTAAACTACTTTCAGCTGCATCCTTAGCTATTAGGGGTAAACCAAATATACATAGAGCAAGAATTGGAATTCCTATAAGAATAACAGCTATCTTTAAAAAGGTTGTTGTTCCTCGTTTCATTAAAAGCACCTCGCTTAACTATTTTCGGTTTGATTTTAACATAATATTTATCGTTTTACAATAAAGTTTTATTATTTATTATAATTAACTTGTTGAAAAACAGATCCAAAAAAGCCTAATCCTCAGCAACTTCAGCGAGGATTAAGGCTTTTTGTTTGATTATGTATGCAATTCTTTCTTACATTTTACCATTAAGAAATTTATAGGAAGTTTGTTCTTATTGTCCTTACTCGGTTCATCAATCTCCGAGAACTCAACCAGCCCATAATTACCGAAATCTTGTTTGATGGAGTCTGAATCATAAAAATACATTTTGACGCCATCCATAATTTCAAAATAGTCCTTATCCAATTGTTTGCCCTTACCGAACATTGGCGCTTTTTTAGAAACCGTTGTAAAAACCATATATCCATTAGGCTTTAATTGATCATAACAATCTTTAATAAACTTATCTCTAGAGTCTCTATCCAATAAGTGAAGTAGTGCATGGCTATATATGCCGTCATAAAGCTGGTCATCGAAAGGCATATTAGTTACCGAGCCATGGAAAATGGGAATATCAAGCCCATTATCTCTCGCCAACTCAATCGCTGTCTTAGAAATCTCAATACCAGTCACATGTATCCCATTATCAATAAAAACCTTAGCATTTCTACCATATCCAATACCCGGTATCAAAATATCCTTCACACTCTTCTTAAGAAAAAAGTCCTTAGTCAATATGGCAGAATCCGTAGGCTCAAACCCCCACATCGTCTGCTTATCAATAAAACTAGCTTCCCAAAACTCCATTCATCATCAACTCCTTTTGGGACATAGGCACATGTTTCTTAACCCAAATTTTTAAAGTAAACAGCTTTTCAATCCTTAATTGTTATTTTACTATTTATAAATTTTTAAACCTACTTCTGATACGGAACCGCACCGTAAGTGAGAAACAAATCGTTACATTTTGCAATCACTATATTTGAAAGAAGGTTTTTCAGTAGATATTCTAGAAGTATGTAATAGTATCATGCGCATAATGATAGGAGATGAAAACTATGAAACAATTTAAAGAAATAAAAGTAACAAAAAAAATCCCTACCTCGATAACATGCAATAAATGTGGCCGTACGGATGAATTAACTGAATATGGTCTCGAAGAGGAACTCTACCATGCATTCAACATAACTTTTGCATACGGGTCAATGTATGATGAAGAAAGATGGAAATTCGACTTATGTGAAGCCTGCCTCGTAGATTTTGTTAAATCGTTTAAACATTCCCCAGGTATCTCTGGAAACTGATCAAAATTGGGTCAGAGGGACAGGTCCCTCGCCCCACTATATATATTAATAGAAAGATACTTTCTTCCCCATAGAATGTTGTTCCAAACTATTAACTTAGCTGCACTTACTGTTTGGAACTCTACTATTATTTTTTTAACACTCTAACTGCAAAAGTTTACTAAACCGACAACTTTTGACATATTTTTCACATTTATCGACAAATTTAAGTATGGTAAAATAATTTATAGGCAAATTTTACGAAAGTAAAGGACGCAAAGCCACGGGCCTAAAACATTTTTAGTCATGGTAGCCGGGTTGCCGGGGACATCCCCGAAAAACTACATAAACATCACCTTTCCTATTTGCCTAAAATTTAGAGTAAAGGTGTTTTAACATGAAGAAAATTTTAGTTGTTGATGACTCTCGTTTTATGCGTTCATGGTTGAAGAGGCTTTTAAGTGATTCAGGATATTCCAATATTATTGAAGCTGAAAATGGTGTAAATGCAATTAGAAAATATAAAAGTAATTCACCAGATTTAGTGATTATGGATATTACAATGCCAGTACTTGATGGTGTACATGCCCTTCGGGAAATAATGCTAATTGATGGGAATGCTAAAGTAATCATGTGTTCTTCTTTGGGTCAACAATCCTTAATTGTTGAGACAATAAAAATTGGTGCCAAAGATTTTGTTGTAAAGCCTTATTTTAAGAATTTGGTTCCAACAATAAATAACCATCTTTAATGGTCCCCCTCTTATAAAGATTATTGGGGGTAAGCTAGCTTTTGCTGACGAAAACGATTTGTTATATGACGGGACAGATTCCTTGCACGAACACACGGGACCTGTACCCATTTCACATTCTGACTAAGAAAGAAGTTCAACTTTCTCTAAAAACTGATTTATTTGAACAGCTAATTCTTTGGAATGACTACATAATGGAATATGTGACGTATTTTCAATCAGAACTACTTCAACCGAAGGTAGATATTCCTTGTATATTTCAATCATTGCTAACTTTTCAGAGAGTTTATTCTCAGCTGTTGCTGGTATAAATAAGACTGGGCATGTAATTTTTGGATAGCAATCCTCAAAATTCATATCACACCACGCCTCCATTAATAAGGCATTTATTTCAACTGGTAACATATGCGTAACTTTCCCGTTTGGCAAAGTACGAAGAGGTATATTTCTGGATGTTAGTTCAACATATTCCTCTCCCCACTCACTATAATTATCCTTAATAAACATTGAAAATTCTTCTCTAGAATTAAAATCTAGTAGTTTACGATTTAGGCTCCTGTTGACCCATTCTTCTTTTGTACCTTCCATTTCTCCATTGGGCCCAATGAAATTCAGCATTCCAGCATCAATATTAACTAGTGATTTTATACGTTCCGGAAAATTAGCTGCAGTATGTACAGCAACATCAGTTCCAAGTGAGTTACCTATTAAATGTGCTTGTTTAATATTTAAATAGTCCATAACCCCAATAATATCTTTTGCTTGATTCTCCATAGCGTAACCTGATTTTGCAACCATAGATTGACCATGACCACGCATATCCATCACAATCACTCTATATTTTAGCTCAAAAAAAGGAATTAGCTTTAACCATACATACCCATTTGTTCCTCCAGGATGTAAGAGAAATAATGGTTCTCCATCTTGTCGGCCATATTCATTGATAAATATTTCTGTATTATTTGACTTAACAACTTTACTCCTCAATTTATCCACCTCTTATATATATTTGTTCAGCCTGCCTTGTAATTGCTCTAAGGAAAAAACAGCAAACTCTTTAACATCTTTATTCATACTTTTAGTAAAATCGGTCAAAACATCAAACAGATAGTCATCTTCCAAGATTCCCTGATTGTCACCTTCCGCACAACATGATAGGAAAAGAAGTAGATTAAAATGGACTTTTGGCTTTTCATGTTGCCTCATTTTTTCAACCATATAACGGATCAATTCGTTGGTTGTTGAGAGAACTTTTGTAAATAGACGGTCAATTTCTTTTGGTGTTCCCTTTTTTATCACATCATCAATTTCTGCGAAGTACTCATATAATGCCTGTTCTGATGGGACTGATTCTAGTAAATTGTTTTCTTCATTTTCACCGTAAACAACAAGCCCATTCAAAAACTCCTCGAAATGGTTTGCTAATCTTACTTCTTGATTTTGTTCAGCATCTATAAAAACAACAGGTGGATTGACCTTACAATTCCTATAATCAAGCGCTATCCAGGAATGTCCCTCTCCAGAGATGAGCACAATATTCTCCGGTAGACCCCATTCATTTATTAAATATTTACTTTCTAAGATTCCTTTTTCCTCACCTAAGCCAATTCCAAATAAGTGGTCAACATTTACATGGTCATCTGCCCACGATGTGGGTACATCGGTCGGATAAGCATTGGACGTAAGTCCCCCGCCATTTTGTTGTTTCAAAATACTTATGTAAGAACTTGGTAAGATAACGTTCAGTCGCTCTTCTGCCTTTTGTATAACCTCATCTGATAACGGTTCCAATTTCCCATATTCGTTTTCCTCTAGCCAAATGCGTTTCATAGTTCCCCCCCATAAACTCTATTAAATTTATTCTATCATTTTACCTATTTAAAATTACCATGCTGAGAAAAAAAGAAGATAGATAAACTATCTTCAGTACTTAGAGGCTTTAAGAGTACTACCCTTCTCAATTACAATGGTAGCTCCAAGTAAAAGAAGGGTGAAAATAACTAAAAATAACGGAAATAGATTCATACTCAAATTCTGAAACACTACTCCTACTAGAGGAGGTAATACGGTTATTCCTACATAACCGGAAGCTACTTGAAATCCAATAATTGCACTCGAATCTCTTTCTCCAAACCTTCTTGGAGTTTCATGCATCATGGTTGGAAAAATGGCAGCACATCCAAGTCCAATCAGCAAAAATCCGACGTACAACACACTGCTTGTTCCGAAAGCAGCTGTAAATATTCCGATCATAAGCAATAGTTGACTCAATAGTAGTAGCTTTTGATTTGATACCCAAAATGTAATAAATCCACTAATAATCCTTCCCACCGTTACACTAGCAAAAAACACAGATATGATGAAACTAGCGGATACTGCTGATAACGATTTTACCTCTATTAAATAACTACTTCCCCATAAAAAAATTGTACCTTCTAGACCAACATAAACCAAGAAGGATAATAGAGAAAAAATAACACCTTTTCGTTTCAGTATTTCACGAGTAGAACTTGTCTTTTCATCTAATTCATTGGCTAGTTTTTTCTTACCCTCGTTTTGCTTCCAGAGGGGAAGAGTAAGGAAAAGGATGATAACAAGCAGCAGCTGTATTCCGCCAATGATCAAGTATCCGTGTCTCCAAGAAAAATGGTTACTTAATGTGACCCCCATAATAATCGGCCCTAACGTTGCTCCTCCCCCCCAAAACGCATGCAACCAATTCATATGATGCGCCTTGAAATTGGCAGCAACATAGTCATTTACAGATGTGTCAATTGCACCGGCACCAAAACCTAAAGGTAATGCTAAAACTAGTAACAAAAAGTAGTTTTGTGTTAATGCAAACCCTATTAACCCTATTACAGTAAAAGCCACACTTCCTAAAACTAACTTACCTGTTCCCACTTTATTTGTAATTTTTATCGTCTGCAAACTAGAAATAACAGTACAAATGGCAATTGTCATTGAAATGATTCCAGCTGCACTATATGGAACATGAAATTCTCCCACCATCTCTGGCCAAGCTACACCTAGTAACGAATCAGGTAAGCCCAAGGCTATGTATGTGGCATAGATAATTAATATAAAAGTAAAATTACGCACGGAAATTGCCTCCATCATTTGCTTATGTATATTCATGCTTTACGAAAAGCTTTTATCTAACAGTATAACAAACTCTTGAGGCTAGAACACTTTTACTATATTTGTAGGGTTCTTTCCGGGAAAAGGGATTACAGGAAAAACTACATCTGGGAGAACATTTAAAAATTACACTGTAAATCATGCCCCTAACATTTAGTTTAATAAACTAGAAATCCATGAAGTGTCTGAAATATGTAATAAATCTACGACACTAGTAGCAATTTTTTCATACTCTTTATCTGAATTTGCATTTTCAAAAGTAAACCATTTACCTTCTGCACCTTTTGATCTTGCTCCTAACCTAAAACGCTGATTAACATCATGTGCAGTAACTTTGTTTGGTGGAATTAACTCTCCCCAACTAGTAGTTACACCTTCTAACGGACAAGTTGCTAGTTCAACGACAAACGAACCTCCCCATCTGTTGAATTGAAAAGTTACTAACTCTATGTTAGTCTCTGTCTTTCTTCTAAAATGAGGAAATGAACCTTTAAAACCATTTTCTCTTAAAAATGGTACAACACCTATTTTAAGAGCGTTATCTATCATTTTTCTTTCATTTGAAGACATTTCCCTTCACCTTTTTTCTTTTTATTAATAACCAATTGTAGATGAACAACCGGTTAACACTTTAAAACCATAAACAAATGCGTCTCCACTTTTTGCGGAAACGCATGTAATAACAATTTCTGTTAAATCAATTCCTACTACTCAGTAAGGGCTCTCCAACTAACGAAATAAGTTTATCCGTCATTTCATCTGACAACGTATAAATGGTATGCGTTTCATCTGATTTCATCAAGGTAGACTTTTCTCCAATATGACCTATCCATAAATTATACCTCTGCTTACTTTCATTTTTGTAAACTACTTCTATGAAATACTCTGGGTCAGCCATATTGGCGATCCCTGGCATTTTTACTGCACTTGATAAAATCGTTTTAAATGACTCTATGAAATCTTCATTTTCAGATGCTGTCAGGCTACTTCTATTAGATTCAGATACAATGACTTCTATAATCTTACGATCTACAAATAGTGCGCCATTGTCTTTTGGTAATTCTGAATCAGGTTTTGGAGTCTCATTGGCTGATTGGCACCCAAAAAGAATAGCACCAAGTAAAGTAAAAGATAGTAGTAAAATAATTTTTTTCATCTATTATAGCCTCCCATCATACACGTTCAAGCTTTTTAAATGGTCTAGGAGGGTATTCAACCCGAATGGTATCACCAGGCCTCACTTCTCCACTCTGTAAAACAACTCCCATTATTCCTGCTTTTCTAACTAGATTTCCTTCTGAATCCTTATCTACAACAGTCTTTAATAGACCCTGTTTAAATTGATCAATTTGAGCACAAGGATTGCGTAAGCCTGTTACTTTAATAATTGCCTCCTCACCTAAAAATAATATTGAGGCTGCAGGTAATGCAAGGAGATTGATCCCGTAAGTTGTTATATTTTCACCCAATTGTCCAGGATTAATAGTAAATCGGTCTGCTAACTCTTCGAATAATTCACTTTGAATTAAATGCACTTGTCTTAGGTTCGGTTGGTTTGGGTTTTGCGCCACTCTCGACCGGTGTTTAACTGTTGAACCAAAGTGTACATCGTCTTCTACGCCAAAGCCCTTTACTAGTCTTATAACTCCTTGATTATTCTTGCTAAACGTATGCTCCTTACTCCGACTAACCGCTATGACTTCACCTACTAATAAACTTTCATCTGTTTCGTCAAACAATGAACCTCACAACCTTTCTTCGTGTAAACAGTCTATACCTAGGTATATTCAAGTCAGAGAAGCGCTTATAACTGGTAAAGAAAACTTCTCATTTAGGAACTCACTAATTCTTCCTTCGAAACAGTACGCCAACCATTTTCTACAAGTTTGTTGATGTAATCTTTGACACTAATTTCTTCTAATTCCAATACAAGCGGCCTCAGAGAAACTAAGAATTCATTTTTCTCATAATTAAGGGTAACTTTTACAACTTCGTATCCATTATGAAATCTCGGGTCAAACCCGGGATCATCGATAATATCTCCTTTGACTGGACGAATTGCTGATTCAAATGTTTTCATAACCATTTCACTTCTATTATTTTCTTTTGTAGATGTTACAAAGATAATCATTTTGATTTTCATTGCGTTTTCCTCTTCCATGGAATCGTTGGTAATGTTCTATTTCATCTCTCATAAAAAACGTTCCTGCATCGTACAGAAACGCATAAAACGTAAGATATATGATCGTAAAAGAATTGTTGAGAAATAAAGAAAACTCATACTAAAAAATACAATTGCAAAGGTTGCTATCGCTTTAGGCAACTTACCGTAAAAATATAGCAAACCTAATCCTATCAAAATATGAACAATAACAAAAAGTAAGATATTGATTGTTCTTCACCTCTTCTTCTAATTATACCAAATTAATCCAGTTGAAATACAGGTATTTTAAAACGGTAGTACCTCATCTCTGTGTGCAATGAAGCTTACAGTCTTCACTCAAGACAATCTAAAAAAAGACCTCAATTTGAGAGGTCTATAGGGCTGATTATTAGTTTTGCCATGAACATATTAGTGTCGCCGGTAAATGTAAAAATCCGTGGATTATTTTCATCATCGAAAACCAATAAATACGGATTTTCATAATCAGGAAAAATAAGAATCACTTCATCAACAACATCATTAAACCATTTATTCTGGACCATAGTAGGATCTATCGGTATTTTCACCATAAATCCTTTCTCTGGAATTGGCTTTAATTGAGTAAAAACACCTGTTATCCCGTTTAAAAATTCCTGTACATCTTGTTGTAACTCATTAGTCACTTGATCATCCATAACAACTTTACCCTTACTAATATCGAAAATTTCAATATGAACAGTCGTTTGAGCAACAACATTACTTGACAACAACTGAAATAAAACCATGAACAACACCAAAGGTTTACTCATACCAAACACCTCATGAACAGTATCCCCTAATTATTCATACATATTTCTGGCCCCTCATCCAATTTGTGGGCGCAACCTTCAAACCATTATTTTACTTTTAAGGAAAAAAACCATTTACAAAATGGGATTTATTATATAACATATGATACATAACAAGTGTTATTTAATAATTTTATAGGAGTAGTTTTTATGCCACCAAGAACTAAGTTTACAAAAGAAACCATTATAGATGCGGCCTTTGATATAGCAAGCGCAGAAGGTATTGACAGTATTACCGTTAGAAAAGTAGCGGATAAATTAGGAAGCTCCATTGCCCCTATTTATGTGAATTTTACTGAGGTAGAAGAGTTAAAACAAGCGGTTTTAGTCAAGGTCCATGATATTGCACAGCAAATGTTAGCAACAAAATACAGTTCAGATCCCTTTCTAAATATAGGAATCGCGAGTATAAAGTTTGCAAGACAGTACAGTGTTCTGTTTAAAGACCTTATCATGAACAGTAATCGCTACTTAAATAATGTTCAGCCTTCCAGAACGAATATACTTGAGCAGATGCAAGAATCTACCTCACTAAGTGGATATTCAGATGAAGAGCTGGCAGGTATCTTATTTAAAATGCAAGTGTTTCAATTAGGGCTTTCCGTCATGGATGTTAATGGCATGCTTCCTGAGCATTTTGATGAAGAGACAATCATTAAAATGCTCGAGAGTGCCGGAAAAGATATCATAATGGCTGCTAATTTTCGTAAAAACGAAAAGGAATAGCGGTTAGACATTAAGGGAGATGGGGATATGGAGAAAACAAAAGTGCATATGGAAGTCGAACAACTCTTCAAGAAAAAGGTAGAAAAAGACTCAAAAAATGCTTATTTACGTGTTCACTCAGAAAAGCATGGGATAGACATAAACCTAGCTGCAGGAGAAGAAGCGATCCACCCAGACCAACCATTTTATATCGCCAGCATTAGTAAGCTTTTCACATCAGTTTTATTTGGAAAGTTAGTTGAACAAGGGCTATGTATGTATGAAGACAAAATTTCAAAGTACCTTGAAGAAGATGTACTTCATAAGTTACATGTTTACAAAGAAAAAGATTATACAAACGAGATAAAAATCAAACATTTATTAAATAACACCTCAGGCTTACACGATTTCTTTGAAGAAAAGCCCGTAAAGGGAAGGTCAATTGTTGATATTATCCTGGATGAGCCAAATCGCACGTTTACACCTACAGAAATCATCACGTGGGCTAAGGAAAATATGAAAACACATTTTCCTCCAGGAGAAGGATTCCATTATTCCGATACTGGATATCATCTTTTAGGCTTAATAATCGAACGAATTACAGGATTAGCTTTCCACGAAGTGCTAAATGAAAATATTTTTGAACCACTTGGTATGAAGAACTCACATTTCTCTCGTATGAAACCAGCAGAAGAAAGTCCATACGAACTAGCAAAAATGTATATGCGGAATACGGAGATTTCAAATTACGAGAGTATGAGAAGCATGGTATTTGCTGGAGGTGGTGTTGTATCTACGACGGGCGACTTGTTAAAGTTTATGAAGGCACTCGTTTCTAATCAACTACTAGCGAAAGAAACCATTGATCAGATGAAAAGCGACTGTGGGAAGTTCTTTTTAGGAATTGATTATGGATATGGTGTCATGAACATTAAAACGGTTCCTGTGTTAATGCCAGCAAAATATAACTCTTGGGGGAATGCTGGTTCTACCGGATCATTTATGTTTTACCACCCAGCAACAGATGCTTATATCATCGGAACCTTAAATAAATCTGGATATGGTCAAAAAGGAATTCGATTAATGCTCCAAATTGCAGATAAACTTCTAAAAGCTACAAAAAAAGCTGAGGTTGTATGATAAAGAGAGATGAATGGGTCAGAGGGACAGGTCCCTCTGTCCCATTTAATCTAGTTGCTGTAATTCCTCTCTTGTTAAACCCGTTATTTTCATAACTAATTCAATGCTGATGCCTTCTTTAAACATCTTACGTGCGTTTTCTAGATTTTGCTCTTCTCTTCCTTTCTCCCTTCCTACTTTTATCCCTTCTTCTCGACCTAATCTCCGCTCCCCATCAAGATTACTTAACAAATCTCGTAACTCTTTTGCTCTGGCTTCATAGATTACTCGGTTTTCTTTGTTTGCACTTAATGATTCCCACTCAATAAGCGCCTCCCTTACCTGTTCAATGTCCATCGCATATTCCTCCAGACCGTTCATTAATTCATAATCCAATTTCTTTCTTCGATAGTCAGCTGCAGAAAGCATTAAAAGCCAGGGTAATTCTTTTTTCTTTTTCATTTCCCGACGGTATTTTCTCCATTGTACCACGAAAGCGCTCAAATCAAACTTTATAGACAAATGGATTTTCGTTATGTCCCAAATGAAAAAGCTGGCATTTAGCCAGCCTTTTTCCTAATAGAAACTTTATGGGAACTGAACCTGTCCCCTCATCCAAATAACATACCCTCTATTTAATCTTAAGAACTATCTTCCCCTTCGTGCGCCCGCTTTCAATGTGCCTGTGTGCTTCTACAATCTGCTCCAAAGAAAAACATTTCTCAATGACAGGTCTTAATTTCCCTTCCTCTACTAGACCACGTAGGAAATCCAGATCTTTATCGTTTGGGTTAGTAAAATGAGTCTTTGCTTTTTTGCGACCTATTACTGAACCTATCATTATTTGAAAAGGATGGTATTTAGGGTAAAATAGGTGTTCCGTAATATAAACACCTCGCTCGGTTAAAGAGTTTTTACAACTAAAAAAGGTTCGCTTACCAACTGCATCCAGAATAATGTCATACTTATTTCTATTATCCTTAAAATCTTCCTTGGTATAATCAATAACATAATGTGCCCCAAGTTTCTTAACCCACTCAAGATTTGATGTACTACAAACAGCGGTTACCTCAGCCCCAAAGTAATTAGCAAGTTGAACAGCAAAATGCCCTACTCCGCCTGATGCTCCATATATTAAAACTTTTTGCCCTTGCTTTATCTTTGCTACATCTCGCAAGGCTTGCAAGGCTGTTTGAGCAGCACACGGTATTGCAGCTGCTTCCTCAAACGTTAGGTTTTTCGGCATATGACTTAGGAATTTTTCACGAGGGGATACATAATCAGAATGAGAGCCGAAGCAACTCCCAAAAACTTGATCTCCCACCTTAAACTTTTTTACCTTATTTCCAACTTCCTCAATAGTACCAGCAACATCAATGCCCAGTACCGAATTTTTGGGTTTTTTTAGTCCATTGTCCATCCTTGTAGGCAAATAGCCCTTTCGGTATAAATAGTCTAACGTATTTACGGATGCACTATGTACACGTATCAATACTCTATCATGATCCACAATCGATGGCTGTTCGACATCTTTTATCTCCATTACTTCAGGGGGACCAAAGGTATTGTAAATAGCTGCTCTCACCTGCATTACCTCCAATATTTTGGGCAGAACTTGTCATATTAGGTTATCTATTTTCTTTCTCAGGTTGAGTGCATCTAAACGGCAGCTAAGATATAAGTTACTTAATCACTAATACTAAAGACCCGCTATGTATGTTTTATTTATATATTCTAGTAAAAGGCTTTTATAACCTTCTGAAAAATTAAATTCCCCTACAATATAAATGAGAATTAGATTTTTCCACACTTACCTATTTTGGGGACACGGAACCTGTCCCATTGTCACAAAAGGAAAGACTGGCATTTAGCCAGCCTTTTCCAGTAAGTGTACACTATTCAATAGCAACTAAGATTTATGGAATAAAAGAAGCTCACCGCATCTAAAGTGTACCCTCTGTAAAGGACATTTTAAAAAAAGGCCTAGGCTACCTGTAAAAGATGATTCCTGTACTGCACGG